>NZ_KQ976354.1:3467746-3739834 GCF_000346485.2 Scytonema hofmannii PCC 7110 | reverse complement strand
CAACCCAACACCTGCAATGTGCAATTCTCCTGGCACACCAATCGGTACTGGTTGCAAATGTGGGTCTAAAATGTAAAGTTGTGTGTTGGCGATCGCTCGTCCAATACTCGGTAAGATCTGGGACAGCTGTTGAGCAACCACCCCAGAAGTTGTGACTACGGTGTTCTCTGTAGGCCCGTAATTATTCACAACTTGGAAGGGAAGTAACGCTGATGGATACCGTTGAAGCCGATCGCCGCCTGTCAGTAGGTAACGCAATGCTATTTGAGCGTTCCATTCCAAAGACAATAACTCCTGTGCAACTGGTGTGGGTACAAAACTGATAGTAATCTTGTGCGCTATCAACCAGTCTTGCAGATGAACTGGCGAAGTCACGAGTTCGGATTTAACTAAGTAGATGCTGGCTCCTACAGTGAGGTAAGGCCAAATTTCCCATACAGCCGCGTCAAATCCTGTTCCCGCCAGTTGGGTGGCTTTGTCGGAGGAGGTAATTTCAAAAGTTCGCTGATGCCAAAACACTAAATTTAACAATCCTTCATGAGCGATCGCGACTCCTTTGGGTGTTCCCGTAGAACCGCTCGTGTAAATCGCATACGCCAAGTGAGTTGCGCGTACAAGAGTGATGGGATTGTATTGAGACTGACTTATCAACGACCAGTTGTCCAAACACACAACTTGTGCTGGAAGTGATGGGAATTTCTCCACTAGGTGCTGTTGGGTGAGCAGTACAGAAACTCCCGCATCTTCTAAGATGAAGTTTAACCGCTCGCTGGGATATTCTGGGTCGAGCGGTACATAAGCACCACCCGCTTTGAGAATACCCAACAGTCCGACAATCATCTCAATAGAGCGCTCTACACAAATGCCTACCAGTACATCCTCTCCCACTCCCAAAGATTGCAAGTAGTGTGCCAACTGGTTAGCACGACAGTTCAACTGGTGGTAAGTCAGTTGTTGGTCTTCACACACCACCGCGACAGCATTGGGTGTCAGCGCTACCTGCTCTTCAAATAACTGATGGATGCACCTATCTTGGGGATAGTCTACAGAAGTCTCATTCCACTCCACTAATAACTGCTGTTGCTCGGGCGCTGTCAACAAAGGTAATTGGTTAATTTTCTGTTGGGGATTAGCCACAATTGCCTCAAGTAGTGTCACAAAATGCCCCAACATCCTGTTAATCGTTCCTTGCTCAAATCGAGATGTATCGTAGCTTAGCTTCAAGCACAATTGCTCGCCTGGAATAACGACAACCGTCAGGGGATAATTTGTTTGTTCAATTCCGCAATAATTCTCAACCGTCAAATCGCTATTATCTTGTAGAACATCAGTATCCACTGGATAATTTTCAAACACGACAATGCTCTCAAACAATGACATACCCCTCGGCACATCACTCAATCCCTGAATTTCCACCAACGAGCAATAGGAAAATTGTGTTGATTCTACCTGTTGCGCTTGTAACTCTTTTAACAAACTCAATAAATCCGTCTCGGCAATTTGCAAACGAACGGGCACTGTATTGATAAATAACCCCACCATCGACTCGACACCGAACAGTCCGGGGGGACGACCGGACACCGTCGCACCAAACACCACATCAGTTTGGGAACTGTAGCGCGACAACAGCAATCCCCAGGCGACCTGCACCAGATTGTTCATTGTCAATTGATGCTGCTTGACAAAATCTACCGCTTGTGCTGTTACATTTGAGGTGAAGTAAATTTGTTGTTCGCTGTAACCAGAGTGCTCTTGGTTTGACAATGGTTTATCGACAGTGAGCGGCGTGGGAGCACTAAAACCTTGAAGTTTTTGTCGCCAAAATTCTTTGGCAGCATCTAAATCTTGCTGCTGTAACCAAGCAATGTAGTTGCGATAGCTTCTTGTTGGCTGTAACGCTAAACTTACACCATCAGTAAGTGCTTGATAGTACTTGAATAAATCTTGAAAAACCAACGGTAACGACCAGCCATCCAGTAGTATATGATGATGACACCAAACAAATTGATAAGTATTCTCATCTAAATGTAGCAGGTGTAAGCGCATCAATGGTGCTTGGGAGAGTTGCAGTCCCTGTTGTCGCTCAGAAGAAAGAAAAGTTTCTAATTGCGCTTGCTGCTCAACTTTTGTTAACTTGCGCCAGTCAAGGGTGTTGATAGTTACTTGAACTTGTCGATACACCACTTGCACGGGGGTACTCAAAGACTCCCACTCAAAAGCCGTGCGGAAGATGGAATGTCTCGCCACCACCATTTGCCAAGCTTGCTCAAAAGCTTGAACATTCAATCCCATGAAGGTGCAAGTTATCTGCTCAAAATAAACTCCGGAATCCGGCGCATACAAACTTTCAAACAGCATCCCCGCTTGCATCGGCGATAGGGGATAGATATCTTCCAGATTTTGCCAGTTCTTTTGACCCAATTCCGATGTCAGTGCAACTCTTGCTAACACCAGATCCAGTTCCGACTGGTTGAGCTTGATTAAGGGGAAATCTGAGGGGGTAAAACCAGTATTTTCCGGTTCTAAACAATGAGCAATAATATCTTGCAAAGTGCCAACAAATTCAGAGGCGAGTTTTTCAATGGTTGTATGGTTGTGGATATTGCTGCTATATGTCCAATTGATTTGTAGCTGTTCGTCTGCAATGACGGCATTAATATCTAGCAGATTTGTACGCTGAGCTTGTAAACTTTGGAATTGTCCGCTCGACTCGCTTGCTGGCGATATCAAAGACCCGGTTTTCAGAACTTGCGTAAATTGACCGAGATAATTGAAACTAATCTCTGGAGTCGGAATGGTGGCGAGTTGGGCATTTATTTCGGCATCTTGATTCAAATAGCGCAATAAGCCATATCCAATGCCTTTGTTGGGAATGGCTCGTAATTGTTCCTTGACTGATTTTAACACCAGACCAAGATTGTCTAATTCTATTGCTGAAAGTTTTAAAACCACTGGAAACATCGCTGTCAACCAACCCACAGTGCGTGATAAATCCACACCCTCGAACAGATCTTCCCGCCCATGTCCTTCTAAGTTAAACAACACCGACTTCGAGTCAGTCCATCTGCTGACAACCAGCGCTAATGCTGTTAACAAGACATCGTTAATCTGGGTTTTATAAGCTTTCGGCACTTCTTGCAACAACGACTGAGTTTCGTTTGAGTTTAATGACACCGATATTGTCTCGGCAGACGCTACCGTGTTTTCTCCATTAATATGGTCTAAGGGGATACTCACAAACTCCGAGTCTGACGCACTCAACCAATAACTCAGTTCTGATGTGAGGCGATCGCTCACAGCGTATTCTCTCAGTCGTTGCGCCCAATCTTTGAAGGCGGTAGTTTTGTTTGACAGTTGAATGGCATGACCTGCGCTCAGTTGCGCGTATCCTGTTTGCAAATCTTCTAATAAAATCCGCCAGGAGACTCCGTCTACGACTAAGTGATGAATTATAATCAGTAATCGCGCTTGTTTGTTATTTCCTAGTTGGAACAGTGCCACACATACCAGATTGTCTGATAAATTCAAACTTGCTTGTAAGGCATTAGCGGTATTTTCAATAGCAGTTGTTTGCTCGCTGTGTGTTAATGTCCTTAAGTCGAAACAGGATACGATCTGGCGCGAGCTTGGTTCTGCATGAATGGCTTGCCAATTCGACTGTGTTTGCGTAAATCGCAAGCGCAAAGCATCGTGATGTTTGAGTAATTCCTGCCAAACTTGCTCTAATATTTCTCTATTAATGTCAGATGGAACTGTGAGTAGAAATGATTGATTAAAGTGGTGCAATTGTGGAAATTGCTGATCAAAAAACCACTGTTGAATAGGTGTTAATGGGAATGTTCCCGTGACCAATCCTTGTGCGATGGAAAGAGATGTTGTTGTATCTGCGACTGTCGCTAATTGAGCGATAGTTTGATTGGCAAACAGTTGTTTGAGAGTCAATTCTATTCCCGCTTGTTTTGCTTTGGCGATAATTTGAATGCTGAGGATGGAATCGCCTCCGAGTTCAAAGAAGTTATCGTGAATCCCCACTGGCTCGACTCTCAGTACTTGCGCCCAAATGGATGCAAGTCTTTCTTCAATTGGGGTACGGGGTGCGACTAAAGTCACTTCTATTCCTGCACGCGACTCTGGTGCTGGTAAGGCGCGACGGTCTACCTTGCCGTTAGGGGTTAGTGGTAGGGACTCCAAAAGCACAATGGCACTGGGTACCATGTACTCTGGGAGCTTGGTTTTCAGGAATTGCCGTATTTCGTTACTCGTTGGTGTTGCTTGTGGATACGGTACGATGTAGGCCACGAGGCGTTTATTTGAGGGAGTATCTTCACGAGCGATGACCACGGTTGATTGCACGTGCTCGTGTTGGCTCAGTACAGCTTCGATTTCGCCCACCTCAATGCGGAATCCCCGAATTTTTACTTGATTGTCAATCCGACCCAAGTATTCGATGTTGCCATCGCTTAAGAAGCGGACTAAGTCACCTGTTTTGTAAAGGCGTTCAGAACAGGATTGGTCTTCCTTGACTCCCCTGCGCCCCTGCTCCCCTGCTCCCCTGCTTCTTCTAAAGGGGTTGGGGATGAATTTCTCTTGTGTTAAGTCGAGGCGGTTGAGGTAACCTCTTGCCAATCCCACACCGCCAATGTGCAACTCTCCTGGTACACCCACAGGTACTGGTTGCAAGGATTCGTCTAAGATGTAGAGGAGTGTGTTGGCAATTGGTCGCCCAATAGAGATTTTTTGATCGAAAGGTGTGCATTTTGCAATTGTGGTACAGACACTGCCTTCCGTCGGTCCATAGGCGTTGAAAAAGTTGGTAACAGCAGACCATTGCTGCATCAGTTCAACAGCACAAGCTTCTCCAGCAATAATCAGTGTTTGCAGTGCTGGAAGTTTTTCCAGTGGTAGAACTCCCAGTGCCGATGGTGGTAGGGTAATATGAGTAATGCGATCGGCCCGTAATCTCTGAATTAAGGGCATCCCAGGCATCAAAGACTCTTTTGCTCCCAGGTAAAGTGTTGCTCCTGAACCAAAAGCCATCAAGACTTCCCATATACAAGCATCAAAACTCAGGGAAGCAAACTGTAGCACGCGACTATCAGAATGCAAGTCAAAAGTCTGAATCTGTGCTTGAGCTAGGTTGCACAATCCCTGATGCTCAACCATGACCCCTTTGGGTTTACCTGTGGAGCCGCTCGTGTAAATTACATTCGCTAGATGAAAAGCTTTTACCTCATTAATCAGGTTATTTTGGTTGTTTTGGACGATTTCTTTTGTGATTCGATCTAACAGGACTTGCTTTGCTTGATGTTTGGGTAGTCGATCCACGAGTCGCTGTTGGGTCACTAGTAACGAAACTTGAGTGTCCTCTAGCATGAATGACAGACGTTCTTGGGGATATTCCGGGTCAAGTGGCACGTAAGCACCACCCGCTTTGAGAATTCCCAACAGTCCCACAATCATGTCTACCGAGCGTTCCACGCACAGACCAACTAGTACATCCGCTCCCACACCTAAAGACCGCAAGTAGTGCGCCAATTGGTTTGCACGACAGTTCAATTCACTATATGTCAGTTGTTGGTCTTCAAACACAACTGCGTTCGCGAAGCGTGCGCTTAGCGCAATCGCATCTGGGGTACGCGCCACCTGTTCTTCAAATAACTGATGGATGCATCGATCGTGAGGATAGTCTACCCCTGTATCATTCCATTCTACTAATAACTGGTGTTGCTCGGTTGCTGTCAGCAATGGCAATTGGTCAATTTTTTGTTGGGGATCTGCGACAATTGCTTCAAGCAGTGTCACAAAATGACCCGTCATCCGCTCAATTGTGCTCCTATCAAACAAGTCACTGTTGTACTCCCACCCACCCACAAATTCTGTGGCAATATTTTCCATTGATAAGGTCAGGTCAAATTTTGCTGTCGCGATTTCTACGGGCAATAAACTTACTTCTAACCCACTCAACTCTACTTCTGAAATAGGTGTATTCTGAAGGACAAACATCACTTGGAACAGTGGTGTATGACTCAAGTCTCTTTCTAGCTGCAATGCTTCAACGAGCATTTCAAATGGGAGATCTTGATGTGCGTATGCTGACAGAGCCATCGAGCGAGTCTGCAACAGTAATTCTTCAAAACTGGGATTTCCCGAAAGATCTGTACGCAAAACTAATGTATTGACAAAAAAGCCTATTAACCCTTCTATTTCACTATGATGGCGATTGGCAATGGGTGACCCTACCAAAATATCAGACTGTCTCGTGTAGCGGTAAAGTAATGTCTTGAACGCAGCCAACAGGGCCATAAAGAGAGTACATCCCTTCTCCTGACTGAGTTTGGTGAGTTTACTAGTAAGTTCTGCTGAAAGTGCAAACTCAAGATAAGCCCCGTTGAAGGTTTGCACCGCGCTTCTAGGTCTGTCTGTGGGTAATGGCAAGAATGTCGGTGCATTGGCTAATTGTTGAAGCCAATAACTCAATTGGCTTTGTAGGACATCCCCTTGCAACCATTGTCTTTGCCAGATTGCAAAATCTGCATACTGAATTGACATTGGTGCTAAAGGTGACGGCTTACCTTCACAATAAGCATTGTATAATGCTGCGAGTTCTGAGACCAACACATCTATTGACCAGCCATCCGAGACAGTATGATGTATGCACGCTAATAACGCGTGTTCTGTTTCCGATAGCACGACTAATGTGGCTCTCAGTAGGGCGGCTCTTGACAGATCAAATGGTTCAATCGCTTGATGTCGAACTAATTGCTGTAAAGTGATTTCTTTTTCAGTGGCGGATAAATGCTGTAAATCTACAATTGATACTGTCCAATTCAGTACATTGTGAACGATCTGAGTTGCTTTGCCATCGACCGTGATGAAGTTGGTGCGTAATGCTTCGTGGCGATGAATAATTTCCACAAAACTTTGTTCTAAAGCGACAACATTGAGATTTCCGACTAGACGCAAAGTGAAAGGAATATTGTACAAAGGACTCAGTGGCTCTAACTGGTCTAAAAACCACAAACGCTGTTGTGCATATGATAGGGGTAGTTCTGCATTCTCTGCCCTTGGTAATATAGGAGCGTAAGTGAATTCTACGTTTTCTTGCTGCAACTGCTGTATCAAGAGCGCCAGTTCGGCGACTGTTGGTGTGGCAAATACACTCCGCAAGGGGAGTTCAACTTTGAAAGTGTTGCGGATGCGCGAAACCAGTTGCGTTGCGAGTAGCGAGTGTCCTCCTAAGGTAAAGAAGCGATCGCGCACACCTATACGCTCGACTTTCAGCACTTGTATCCAAATTTGCACCAGGATTTCTTCTATCGGGGTGCGTGGCGCGACATATTGCTCTTGGAGTTCGCCACCCATATCTGGTGTGGGTAAAGCACGACGGTCTACTTTGCCACTGGGAGTTAGCGGTAAGGACTCCAGAATCACCATCGCATTTGGCACCATGTATTCTGGTAGCTTCTGCTTGAGGAATTCTCGGAGTTGCTGGGTAGTGAGTGATTTATCAGTTGGAACTAAATATGCGACTAAGCGTTTATCTCCAAGAACATCTTCTCTAGCAATGACCGCAGCTTGTTGTACTTGCGGGTGAGCGTTGAGGACTGTTTCTACTTCTCCAAGTTCGATGCGGAAGCCGCGTATCTTCACTTGGTTATCCCGCCGCCCCATGTATTCTATATTTCCATCCCTTAAGTACCTTGCCAGGTCGCCTGTTTTATAGAGCCGTTCTAATTTGCTTTCACCGAATGGGTTGGGGATAAATTTTTCCGCCGTTCGCTCCGAGTCATTCACATACCCCATCCCCACTCCGACTCCTGTTATACATAACTCTCCCGTGACTCCTACTGGGACTGGTTGCAAATTGTCATCAAGTATGTGCAGCTTGACATTAGGAAGAGGTTTTCCTATGGGTACGGGTTTGTGGCAAAATTCATGCACTCGCTGGACGAGATAAGCCGCGCACACATCCGTACATTCTGTCGGTCCATAGCTGTTGACGATTTTGGCACCACAAGACTCACTGTTGAGCCAACTGAACAAACTCGCTATTGAAATCGCTTCACCACCCAGAAATACATATCGCAGGGATTGGGTGAGAGCAAAACTTTCATGGCTCGATGTCAAGATGGCGTAGAACGTACTCGGTGTACAATTGACCCAACTGACTCGCTGCTGGAATATCACATTAAGAATAACAAAGGGATCGAATCCGTCAGGGAGTAGATGTAATTTGCCACCGATCGCCAAAGGGGCAAAGATATTCTTTTGAGTTAGGTCAAAACTCAGAGATGAAATCAGCGCCGTGCTGTCTTTTGAGGTCAATTGGAAATCATTCATCAACCAATTCACCAAGTTGACAAAACCACGATGGTAGACACCCGCACCTTTTGGCTGACCTGTCGAGCCGGAAGTGTAGATGATGTACGCCAAGTTGTCAGGTGTCGTGTTGGCGATAGGGTTTTGCTCGCCGTGCTGGGCGATTTCATGCCAGTCGGTATCCAAACACACAACAGCCCCATGCTGGGGTAAACCGGATACGAGGGGCTGTTGCGTTAACAACACCTCAACACCCGCATTCGCCAACATATAACTTAATCGTGGCGTCGGATAAGTCGGGTCAAGGGGTACATACGCACCACCCGCCTTGAGAATTCCCAACAGTCCTACCACCATGAAGAGCGAGCGCTCTACACAAATGCCTACCCGCACATCTGCTCTCACTCCTAAAGACTGCAAGTGATGCGCCAATTGGTTTGCACGACAGTTCAATTCACCATAGGTCAATTGTTGATGTTCATACACAACTGCGACTGCATCCGGGGTACGCGCCACCTGCTCCTCAAACAACTGGTGGATGCACTTATCGTGGGGATATTCTGCATATGTCTCATTCCATTCTACGAATAACTGCTGTTGCTCGGATGCTGTCAGCAACGGCAATTGGTCTATTTTGTGAGCGGGATTTGCGACAATCGCCTCAAGTAAAGTCACATAGTGTTGAGTCATCCGCTCAATCGTACTGCTCTCAAATAAATCACTGTTGTACTCCCACCCGCCCACAAGTCCTGTGGCAGTATTTTCCATTGACAAGGTCAGATCGAATTTCGCTGTGGCGGTTTCTATGGGCAATAAACTCACCTCTAACCCACTCAACTCCACTTGTGAAATGGGCGTATTCTGAAGGACAAACATCACCTGAAACAATGGTGTATGACTCAGGTTTCTTTCTGGCTGCAATGCTTCAACGAGCATTTCAAACGGTAGATCTTGATGTGCGTATGCTGACAGCGCCATTGAGCGAGTCTGCAACAGTAATTCTTCAAAACTGGGATTTCCCGAAAGATCTGTACGCAAAACTAAGGTGTTGACAAAAAAGCCAATTAAAGATTCTATTTCACTGCGATGGCGGTTGGCGATGGGTGACCCTACCAAAATATCTGATTGTCCGGTGTACCGATATAATAACGTCTTGAATGCAGCCAGCAGGGTCATAAAGAGAGTACATCCCTTCTCCTGACTGAGTTTGGTGAGTCCAGAGGTGAGTTCTGCTGAAAGTGCAAACTCAAGATAAGCTCCGTTGAATGTTTGCACTGCGCCTCTGGATCTGTCCGTGGGTAATGGCAAGAATGTCGGTGCATCAGCCAGTTGCTGTTGCCAATAACTCAATTGGTTTTGCAGGACATTACCTTGCAACCATTGTCTTTGCCAAAGGGCGAAATCTGCGTACTGTATCGGTAGTGGTAATAACGGTGAGGGCTTACCTTCACGATCGGCATTGTACAATTCTGCCAGTTCCTCAACAAACACACCCATTGACCAAGCATCAGAGACAACATGGTGCATGCACGCTAATAGTATGTGTTCTGTATTACTGAGCACGACTAATGTCGTTCTGAATAATATTCCTTTTGCCAGGTCAAACGGTTGAATAGCTTGTTGTTGCACTAATTTCTTTGTGGCTATTTCTTGTTCGCTCTTTGGCATATTTTGCCAATCAAGAACACAGAGTGTCCAATTCGTTTGTGTTTGAATGATTTGTGAAGCTGTGCCATCAATTGTGACGAAATTGGTACGTAACGTTTCGTGGCGAGCGATAATTTTTTGTAAGCTTTGTTCTAAGGCAGCTCGATTGAGATTTCCTACCAAACGCAAAGCGATGGGTATGTTGTATGAGGAACTGTTTGGCTCCAACTGGTCTAAAAACCACAGACGCTGTTGAGCATAAGACAGTGGTAAGTTGGAATTTTTGGCTCTTGGTAAGATCGGCGGTGCAGAAGTTGAGTCCTGTTGCTGTAACTGCTCAATCAGGGGTGCTAATTCGCTCACTGTAGATCTGACAAACAACTCACGCAATGGGAGTTCTACCTTAAAAATGTTGCGGATGCGGGAAACCAGTTGCGTTGCCAGTAGCGATTGTCCTCCCAAGGTAAAAAAGTTATCTTGGATACCGACCAGCTCTACTTTCAGCACTTGCGCCCAAAGGAGTGCCAGCATTTCTTCTACGGGGGTACGTGGCGCAATATATTTTTCTTGGCGATCGCTTTGTAAATCCGGTATGGGTAAAGCGCGTCGATCTACCTTGTCGCTAGGAGTGAGTGGCAAGGACTCCAATATCGTAAAAGCATTAGGTACCATATACTCTGGCAGCTTTGCTTTCAGGAATTGCCGAAGTTGACTGCTTGTGAGTGTACAGTTCTGATGTGCTACCAAGTAGGCGACTAGGCGTTTATCCCCAGGAGTGTCTTCGCGTGCGATGACACAACATCCCTCCACATCCTGATGCTGGCTCAATACTGCTTCAACTTCTCCCAATTCAATGCGGAATCCCCGGATTTTCACCTGATTGTCAATGCGCCCTAAGAATTCAATGTTTCCATCTGGTAAATAACGCGCTAAATCCCCAGTTTTATACAGACGGGAGTTCGGATCGGTGCTAAAGGGATTGGGGATAAATCTTTGTTGTGTTAACTCTGGTCTGTTAAGGTAGCCCCGCGCCAAAGCAACACCACCAATGTATAATTCTCCTGGTACACCTACAGGCACTGGTTGTAGATATTCGTCTAAGATATAAATTTGCGTGTTTGCAATCGGACGACCAATCGGAGGTAGTAGCGGCCAAGTCTCGACTGAATTAGTCAAAGTAAAAGTGGTGACGACATGACTCTCCGATGGGCCGTAATGATTGTGCAAAGTACAATTATGAGTGAGTTTGCTTAACCAATAAGAAATGGCGGGAGTTATTTGCAACTGTTCGCCTGCAGTAATAATTTCCCGCAAATGAGTCGTAAATAATCCATTGCCTACAGCAACTTCCGCAAGTTGCTGTAAGCCAACGAAGGGAATAAACAATCTCTCAATCGCTTTGTCTTCCATCAAGCCTAACAAAGCCACTGCATCTCGGCGCAATTCTTCCGGAATTAAGACTAATGTACCGCCAGAATGCCAACTAGAGAACATTTCATGAAAGGAGGCATCAAAGCTGATAGGAGAAAATTGCAGCGTTTTTGCTCCACAAGAAACTTTCAGGTTTTCTATATGCCAAAAGATTAAATTGCAAAGAGCACGCTGACTCATGGCTACACCTTTCGGTTGTCCTGTAGAACCACTGGTGTAAATCACGTAACCCAAATGATTCGCTTGCACGCCAGAGAAAACATTGTCTTGACTGAACTGAGAAACTAACTCAGCCTCAGTATCCAAACATATAAGTCTCCCTTGATACTGAGGAAATTTCGTAGATAGTGAATGTTGGGTTAGCAGTACTTGAACTCGAGCATCTTCAACCATGAAACTCAGGCGTTGATTAGGATACTCTGGGTCTAGTGGTACGTAAGCCCCACCTGCCTTGAGAATTCCTAACAGTCCTATCACCATGGACAAAGAACGTTCCACACAAATACCCACCAACACATCGGCTCCCACTCCAAGCGAATCGCTACGCGACAGCTTCGCTGAACGCAAGTAATGCGCTAATTGGTTGGCACGACAGTTCAATTGGTAGTAGGTCAGTTGTTGATTGCCGAACTCCACTGCCACTGCGTCTGGGGTACGCTCTACTTGTTCCTCAAACAGCTGATGGAGACATTTATCTTGTGGATAGTCTACTGCTGTTTGGTTCCACTCTAGTAGAAGTTGATGACGCTCTTCTAATGAAATAGGAGAGTGCAATTCATAACACTCTTGTGGCGCGTTCGCCATTGCCAAAAGAACTGAGTGGTAATAATGACTAATCCTGTTGATTTGTTCGGCGCATAACTCACAAAGATCGTATTCCAAATTCAGCGCTATCTCAGACGATTTCGGACTGACGCTGAATTGAGCAAGAAAAGTAAAGTTTGTTTGATCGAAAAACTTTCCACCGAGCAGCTGCAAATTATCAAGTCCCATTACCTGTTCATAGACATGGAAATGGGTGAAATTAAACGCCGTCTCAAACAAAGATTTACCACCCAAACTCTTCTGAATTTCCGCTAGAGGATAGCGACGGTGTGGCAACATTTCTCTTTCCGCTGCAAACACGGCTCGCACTAAATCTATCCAAGTGCCTCCAGACAATTGCAGGCGAAATGGCAATGTGTTGAGGAATAGTCCCAGGACTCGTTCACCATCATTTTGTTCGGGTCGTCCGTTAGCGACTACACCCGTTACTACATCTTGTTGACCACTCAGGAAATTTAACACTCGTAAATGGGCAGCTAACAGCACATTCTTAAGAGGAACTTCTGCTGTCTGAGCCAGTTGTTTTAAGCCTGCAAAAATTTCAGGAGATAAAGTTACTTCTTGCACACTAATTTCTCGAAAATTGGTATTTTTCGGTGCAGAAGACCAGCGAGGCAATTTGGTGAAAGTGCTGTCATTTAACTTTTCACTCCAGTATTGCTGAGTTTTTAATGAGGCGATCGCTTGTTGTTCCAAAGCTACGAAATCTCGGAAGACAATACTGAATTGTGACGATACATATTCGGCTCCTTCGTGACATAGCGACAAGTAACGCTTCAGCAACTCACTCATCATCGAAGCAACGCTCCATCCATCCAAAATAGCATGGTGGAAGCTCACAGTCAGATTAAATGTCTCCTCTGTGCGACGATGAACAAAAAAGCGTAATAAAGGAGCATGAGTCCAATCAAAATACTGTTTCTTTTCAGCTTCAAACCAAACATTTAAGGCATCTTCTTGCTCTGAAGAATTCAAATGACACCAATCTTCCACCTGCAAGGGAATCTCAACTTGCTGATGAACCAGTTGCAACGGAATGCTGAAATTAATAAGGTCAAAGGAAGTCCGCAATACAGGGTGATGATTGACTAAATTTTGAATAGCAACCTGTAAAAGTTGAACATTAAGAGAGGTTTTGAGGTGGTAACTAAAAATATCGTGATAGATTGCACTGTCTTGGCTGTACTCACTGTGGTAAAGCATTCCCATTTGCAGCATAGCAACGGGATATGCATCTTCTATACCTGAAGGTACTTGCTGTTTGTCTGCTTCAGAAATGAGACTGAACGGTTGAGTTAATTTTATTGTTGTCGTGCCATTCTCTTGTGTTTTCAGAGCTTGAATTAGCTCGTGAATTGTTTGATGTTGAAATAGCTGTTGTACAGAGAAACTCAAACCTCGTTCTTTAGCACCAGACAAGACTTGAATACTACGGATAGAATCTCCACCTAAAGCAAAGAAGTTATCATAAATACCTACCTGCTCAACACCGAGAACGTTAGCCCAGATAGAAGCTAATGTTTTTTCTTCTGGAGTGATAGGTGCGACAAAAATATTTTCTAATTCTGGTCTTGCAGTGTCAGGTTCAGGCAAAGCGCGATGGTCTACTTTACCATTTGCTGTCAGTGGTAGAGCTTCTAACTGTACAAAAGCACTTGGCACCATGTAGCTTGGCAGTTTGTTGATGAGGAAGCGCCGCAGTTCTGCGGATGAAAGAAATTGTTCTGTCTTCGATACCACGTAAGCTACTAAACGTTTGTCTCCCGTTTCATCTGAACGTAGCACCACCACACTCTCCCAAATATCTGGGTGAGAAGCCAGTAATGCCTCAATTTCTCCCAACTCAATGCGGAAACCGCGAATTTTTACTTGGTTGTCAATTCGTCCTAAATACTCTAATTCGCCATTGGGCAAATAACGTGCTAAATCACCTGTTTTATATAATAATTTTAAATTGTCAAAGGGATTAGAAATAAATCTTTGTGCTGTCAGTTCAGGACGATTGAGATAGCCACGGGTCACTCCAGCACCACCAACGTACATCTCGCCAGTAACCCCAATTGGTACTGGCTGTAAATGTTCATTTAGCAGATACACCTGTAAGTCAGGAATAGGACGACCAATCGCACTGGCAGTACCATTCAAATCAGTTTTACTTAAAGGACGATAAGTAACGTGTACGGTAGTTTCCGTAATCCCGTACATATTTACTAATTGAGGCAGTTGGTCGCCGTGACGTTCAAACCAAGGCTGCAAACTCTTGATTTCTAAGGCTTCTCCACCAAAAATTACCAAACGTAAGTTCAAATCGCTCTTCTTTGCTATTGACTGTTCTGCTTGAATCAACTGGCGGAAGGCGGAAGGTGTTTGATTGAGAATTGTGACTTGCTCTTGACACAATAACTTATAGAACAATTCTGGCGATCGCGTCACTAGGTAGGGTACGACGACTAGTCGTCCACCATACAGCAAAGCGCCCCAAATTTCCCAAACAGAGAAATCGAAGGCGTAAGAGTGGAACAACGTCCACACATCATCTTGATTGAAGTGATACCAAGAGTCTGTGGCTGCAAATAGACGCACTACATTTGAGTGGGTGACTAAAGTACCCTTTGGTTGACCCGTAGATCCTGAGGTGTAGATGACATAAGCTAAGTTGTCGGTTGTAGAACCAGTAACAGGATTGTCTTTACTTTCAGTAGATATGTCTTTCCAGTCTCGATCTAAGCAGATGACACGGGCAGTATGTTCCGGTAAACTAGTGAGGCATTTCTCTTGAGTCAACAGGACTGATACTTGTGAATCATTGAGCATATATGCCAAACGGTCAGTAGGATAGTCTGGGTCAAGTGGCACATAAGCTCCGCCCGCTTTGAGAATTCCCAAAAGTCCCACCACCATTTCAAGTGAGCGCTCTACACAAATACCCACTAGCATATCTGCTTCCACACCCAATGAGTGCAAGTAATGGGCTAATTGGTTGACACGAGAGTTTAACTGCTGATAAGTGAGTTGTTGGTCTTCAAAAACAACTGCGACTGCATTCGGGGTACGCTCTACCTGCTCCTCAAACAACTGATGGATGCACTTATCCTGAGAATAATCCGCTTGAGTGTCGTTCCATTCAACTAATAGCTGTTGTTGTTCGGGTTGTGTCAGCAGCGGTAATTGGGAAATTCGCTCAGTCGGATTTGCCACAATTGCTTCGAGCAGTGTCACTAAATGCCCAGTCATCCGCTCAATCGTTCTGCTATCAAACAAGTCCGTGTTGTACTCCCACTCTCCCACGAGTCCTGTGGCAGTATTTTCCATTCCTAAGGTAAGATCGAACTTGGACGTGGCGGTTTCTATGGGCAATAAACTCACTTCTAACCCACTCAACTCCACTTGTGAGATGGGCGCATTCTGAAGGACAAACATCACTTGGAACAATGGTGTATGACTCAGGTCTCTTTCTGGCTGCAATGCTTCCACGAGCATTTCAAATGGTAGATCTTGATGTGCATATGCCGACAACGCCATTGCCCGAGTCCGCAACAGTAATTCGTTAAAGCTGGGATTTCCTGAGAGATCTGTACGCAAAACTAATGTGTTGACAAAAAAGCCAATTAAAGATTCTATTTCACTGTGATGGCGGTTGGCGATGGGCAACCCCACCAAAATGTCTGCTACACCCGTATAGCGGTACAGTAATGTCTTGAATGACGCCAATAAAGTCATGAACAGCGTCACTCCTTGCTCCTGACTCAGGAGTGTCAGTTTATTCGTCAGTTCCACTGAAAGTGTAAAGTTTTGATATGCCCCGTTGAAAGTTTGCACCGCTCCTCTGGGTCGGTCTGTGGGTAATGGCAAGAATGTCGGTGCGTTGGCTAATTGTTGAAGCCAATAACTCAATTGACTTTGCAGGACATCACCAAGCAACCATTGTCTTTGCCAAAGGGCAAAATCTGCGTACTGAATCGGTAGTGGGACTAACGGTGACGGTTGCTCTTGAGCATAAGCATTGTACAGCGCTGCTAGTTCTGAGACCAACACACCTATTGACCAGCCATCCGAAACAATATGGTGCATACATACATTTAACACGTGTTCTGTTTCTGACAGCACGACTAATGTGGCTCTGATTAATGCAACAGTGGCTAAGTCAAATGGTTCAATCGCTTGAAGTCGCGCTAATTGCTGTGAAGTGATTTCTTTTTCACTTGTGGATAAATGCTGCAAGTCTACAATTGATACTGTCCAATTCGGGGAAGTGTGAATGACTTGTGATGCTTGTCCGTTTACCGTCATGAAGTTGGTGCGTAATCCTTCGTGACGTTGAATAATTTCACACAAACTTTGTTCTAAGGCGACAACATTGAGATTTCCGACTAGACGCAAAGTGAAAGGAATATTGTACAAAGCACTCAGCGGCTCTAACTGGTCTAAAAACCATAACCGCTGTTGTGCAAATGACAGTGGGAGTTCCGCATTCTCTGCCCTTGGCAATACCGGAGTGTGAGTGAGTTCTACGTTTTCTTGCTGTCGTTGCTGTATCAAGCGCGCCAATTCGGCTACTGTTGGTGTGGCAAATACACTCCGCAAGGGGAGTTCGACTTTGAAAATGTTGCGAATGCGCGATACTAATTGCGTTGCGAGTAGCGAGTGTCCTCCCAGTTCAAAGAAGCGATCGTGGACACCTATAAGCTCGACTTTCAGCACTTGTGTCCAAATTTGCACCAGGATTTCTTCAATTGGGGTGCGTGGCGCGACATATTGCTCTTGGAGTTCGCCACCCATATCTGGTGTGAGTAAAGCGCGACGGTCTACTTTGCCATTGGGGGTGAGTGGTAGGGCTTCCAGGATAACAATTGCATTTGGCACCATGTAAGGGGGTAGCTTTTCGCTAAGGAAGCTACGTAGAACACTGAGTGTGGGTCTTACCTGTGGCTGCGGTACGATGTAGGCGACTAGGCGCTGATCCCCAGGCGTATCAACGCGTGCGATCGCCCTTGGCGCAAGCCGTACCCGGCTTATCGCACAACACGCTTGCACATCCTCGTGTTGACTCAGTACTGCCTCGATTTCGCCCAATTCAATACGGAACCCCCGGATTTTCACCTGATTATCGATACGTCCCAGGTATTCTATATTACCATCTGGCCTATAGCGTGCCAAATCCCCCGTCTTATACAATTTTGACGAGTGACTTTTAACTAGTGAATTATTAAAGGGGTTGGGAATAAATTTTTCTTCTGTTAACTCCGGGCGGTTGAGGTAGCCTCTTGCCAATCCCGCACCGCCAATGTGCAGTTCTCCTGGTACACCAATAGGTACTGGTTGCAAGTCTCGATCGAGTATGTAGATCTGAGTATTAGCGATCGGGCGACCAATGGGAACCAATTGCCCATACCTCTGCTGCAAACAATTCCAGAAAGTTGCATCTATGCAAGCTTCCGTCGGTCCGTAGAGATTGTACAAATTTACATTTAGCTTACTTAACAAGCCTTCTTGCAGAGTAATCGGTAAGACTTCACCTCCACAAAAAACTTGTCTGAGGGAGTGACAGGTTTCGATTCCTTCTTGTTCTAAAAGCATTTGCAGCAACGATGGAACAAGTTGAACAGTCGTTACCTGCTGTTGGGTAATTAACTTTAACAGATAAGCACTGTCAGTATGACCTCCTGGTTGAGCTATTAACAACTGTCCACCTACTAACAGCGGAGCGTAGAATTCCCAAACTGAGGCATCAAAACCAAAGGGCGTTTTTTGCAGGACTTTGTCTTTTTCGGTTAGGGAGAATGTTGCTTGCATCCAGAACATATGGTTGCAAAGGTTACTGTGAGAAACCATTACCCCTTTGGGTTGACCCGTAGATCCTGATGTATAGATCGCATAAGCTAAGTTACTAGCTTGCACACCAGCGATCGGACTCTCCTGACTAGACTCACAAATTACTAACCAGTCGCTGTCTAAGCAGACGACACGCGCCTGATGTTGAGGAAGAGACTCTACTAATTGCTGTTGGGTAAGCAACACGGAAACTCGAGCATCTTCCAGCATAAAGCTTAAACGCTCGGTGGGATACTCAGGGTCAAGTGGCACATACGCTCCACCCGCTTTGAGAATGCCCAACAGTCCCACCACCATCTCAAGCGAGCGCTCCACACAAATCCCCACCAATACATCAGCTCCCACTCCCAAAGACTGCAAGTAATGCGCCAATTGGTTAGCACGACTATTCAACTGCTCATAAGTCAGTTGTTGATTTTCATACACTACCGCTACTGCATTGGGTGTACGCTCTACCTGCTCTTCAAACAACTGATGGATACACTTATCCAAGGAATAGTCTACTTGAGTGTCATTCCATTCTACTAATAACTGCTGTTGCTCTGATGCTGTCAACAACGGCAATTGGTCAATTCTCTGGGTGGGATTTGCCACAATCGATTCCAGCAGTGTCACATAATGCCCAGTCATCCGCTCAATTGTGCTGCTCTCAAACAAATCCGTGTTGTAATTCCATGTCCCTTTGAGAGCATCTGACGCGTGAAGAATGCTTAACGTTAAATCAAATGCCGCCCCTTTCGCTCCTGTCACGATTGATTCTACAACCAACCCATCGCTTTCCATGGGTGACTCTTCTCGATCGCTTTGGTGAGGTCGATCCCAGGCAAACGCTACCTGATACAGTGGTGAAATGCTTGGGTCTCTCACAGGTTGCAGTCGCTCCACCAGTAGGGGAAACGGATACTCTTGATGCTCTAGCGCATCTAACACACATAAGCGCGATCGCCCTAGCAACTCTTGAAAGGTGGGATTTCCTGATAGGTCAGCTCGCAAAACCACAGGGTTAGTAAAATAACCCAGAATCTTTTCAAACTCTGGACGGCTGCGATTGATAGTTGGCGAGCCAATTAATATATCTTCTTGATTAGAATAACGTCGTAATAATATTTGTAATGCTGTTAATAAAACCATGTACAGCGACGCACGCTCTCTTTTCGCCAATTGAGTCAGCGATTGCCGCAGTTTTTCTTCAATAGTAAAAAACCGGTCAGATCCATTATGGCTTTGGCTCTGAGGTCTGGGTCGATCGGATGGCAAATTGAGCACTGGTAACTCTCCACAGAGTTGTTGCTGCCAGTAATTCCACAATCTCTCCCCTAATGACCCACTGAGCATTTGCTCTGACCAGTTGACGTAATCGCGATACTCACACTTTTGTACTGGGAGTAATGGCTCTCTATCTCGAGCAATTGCTGAATACAAGACTCTCAGTTCACCTAGCATGATTTCTGAAGACCAGAAATCCGTTATTATATGATGTTGCGTTATTAAGAGAATATATTCTTTTGTTGGAGTGTGGTTAACTAACACTCTGAAGCGCAATAATGGCCCGACTTCTAAGTTGAAAGGGCGAGCACTGGTTTGTAATAGCCAGTTGTTGATGTCCTCAGGACTCAGAGCAAAAGCATTTTCGACTTCTAAGTCAACTGGTTGGTTTTTGTGAACTGTTTGCACGGGTTCGCCGTCAATGGTTGTAAAGGTTGTCCTCAAAACTGGGTGCCTTTCAACTAGTGCTTGTGCTGCCTGCTTCAGGGCTGGAATCTCTAAATTTGTGACTAATTTGGCTGCATATGTAATGTTGTACGCCGAACTTTTTGGTGCTAATTGATACAAGAACCACAGCGCCCTTTGACCGTGAGAGAGGGGATAAGTTGCCGTGCGATCGCTCCTGTGGGATAGAATTTGGAGAATTTCTGATTTGTATTGCTTCATTGAAGCCAATAACTCCGGGCTGAGTGCGTTTTCTGGTCCTCGGTAACGCAACTTGTCCCCTTCAACCCACAGTTCCACATTCTTTGCTGAAAGATTTTTTAGCAGCTCTGTTAAATTCATAATTCTCCTTCAACATAATTGTTTTGCTCGGACACAGACTGCTCGCGTTTTGCAGAGAGCGTCAGTAGGTGGAGTGGGGGTTCAATTCCTTGTCCTTTTTGCTTGATGTCTTTTACTTTTTGACTCGCTTGTAAAGGAGCTTCTTCCAAAACAACATGAGCATTGGTACCGCCAAAGCTGAATGCACTTACACCAGCAATTGCCGTATTCTCTGTCTGTGGCAATGGTTCTAGAGTTTTTTGCACGCGTAGCAATAGCTTGTCAAAAGGAATGTACGGATTGGGTTGCTGGAAATGCAGGCTTGGTGGAATCTGCCCATATTTAAGGGATAGCGCCACTTTAATCAGCCCTGCAATCCCAGCAGCTACCTCGAGGTGTCCAATATTAGTTTTGACCGAACCTACAGCACAGTAGTGTCCGGTCGGACGATTCTCAGTTAGTACTTTTCCTAAAGCCTTCATCTCTATTGGGTCTCCCAGCTTTGTCCCGGTACCATGAGCTTCAATATATTGTACTTGACCTGGGGAAACTCCTGCCTGACGATAAGCTTCTCTCAAAAGAGCTTCCTGCGCCCGAGGATTTGGGGCTGTCAACCCATTACTGTAACCATCCTGGTTAACCGCACTACCTCTAATAACGGCATAAATCGGATCTTTATCAGTTAAAGCTTGAGAAAGAGGCTTTAAGACTACAACACCAGCACCCTCACTGCGGACATAACCATCAGCCCGACTATCAAAGGTTTTGCAACGACCATCAGCAGCCAAGAAACCTGCTTTGGCAAAGCTAAGGGTCATCCAAGGTGATAAGATAATCTGCACCCCTCCAGCTAAGGCAAGAGTAGATTCTTCGTTCCAGATACTTTGACAAGCAAGGTGAACTGCGACCAGAGAAGAAGAACAAGCTGTATCAATACCGAGACTGGGACCGATGAAATTAAAAAAGTAGGAAATGCGGTTTGCCGCCATACAGTTAATGTTGCCCGATCCTGTATAAGCGTCAAGGTTGACGGGATTTTTTATCAGTTGCGTGTAGTAATCAAAGCCATTGATACCTATAAATACACCTGTTCTCGTGCCAGTTAAACGCTCTAGCGGCTGACCTGCATCTTCTAAGGCTTCCCAAGCCACCTCTAGCAAAAGACGATGCTGAGGGTCCATACTCATAGCTTCCCGTGGAGAAATCTTGAAAAATTGGGGATCGAATCGATCCAGATTCTCCAAAAAGCCTCCCCAACGGATATTTATCTTATCTGACGTTGTTGCATCAAAGTTATCAAAGGATTCTATATCCCAACGCCCCGCAGGCAATTCAGTAATGGCATCCACCCCATCTTGCAGAAGTTGCCAGAAGGCTTTCTTATCCTCAGCTTTGGGGAAACGACACCCTATACCGATAATTGCAATCGGCTCTCTATCCATACTGCTTATCCTTATCTTTGTTTTAAAAATGCCATAAGTTATTATTTTCCTATTACTTTATATTAAGTGTGAAATTAAGAAACTGTTTGCAGCTGACTGTATTGTTCTGATAGATGCTGGGCAAGAGACTCAATATTTGGGTATTCCCACGGAAGGGTTGGTTCCAAATCGGATTTTAGCAACTTCATCAATTCATAAATAGTACTAGTTGCCAATGTTGAATCCATACCGTAGTAAGCGAAGGATTCTTGAATATCTATATCATTCGGCTGTATTTGTAAGTTCCGACTGAGATGAGAAATCAGCCAATCTTGAATCCTTTCTTTTGTGATTGGGCTATCTAGTTCGGTATTATTTTTACCGATCGCTTGCACTTTCTCTTCAAGATTGTACTGTAAGGAATCTCGCACATCCTCCCATAAAGATTCCACTTCTATTTGTAACTGCTCTAAATCAAGTTGCTGAGGATTTACTGCAGTCCATTCACCAACTATATCCAGACTCCTATTGAGAAACTCATTGCGACAAGCACGGCGCTGAATTTTTCCACTAGAAGTTTTTGGAATAGTGGCAGTTTTAAGTAGCAACACGGCATAAACTTGCAGTTGATGCTGTTCGAACACAGCCTTTCGGATAGCTCCAATGACTTCATTAATATCGAGCTTGCGTAAGTAACTTCGTTCTACTTCGTATGTGATCGCCAATCGTTCAACGCCATCTGCTTCAATAGCAAATGCTGCACCAAAACCAGATCGCAGTGCAGGGTGGCTTTGTTCTACGGTATGTTCAATATCTTGAGGATAATGATTGCTACCTCGAATGATAATTAGGTCTTTGAGGCGACCAGTAATGAATAACTCGCCATCTTTCAAGAATCCCAAATCCCCTGTCCTCATAAACGGACCTTCTTTGGTGTCTTCTAAATAAGCACCAAAGGTTTGCATAGTTTCTTCGGTACGCTGCCAATATCCTTGGGCGACGGTAGAGCCAGAAACCCAAATTTCTCCAATTTCATCTGATGCACATTGGCTTAATGATTCGGGATGAACAATAATTACTTTGGTATCAATTCCCGGATATCCACATCCTACAAGGGTTTGTAGTTTCTTCTCAGTGTTACTCTCTCTTACCTGATTTTGTGCCAATGCTTCTGCTTGAACTGTGTAAAAACTTGGGACTTTTTGGTTTTGCACTCCAGCCACTACTAAAGTTGCTTCTGCTAAACCGTAGCCCGGACAGAAAGTTGCTAAGTCAAAACCACAAGACTGAAAAACTTGGGTAAATTGTTTGAGAGTGTGTGCTCTGACTGGTTCGGCACCATTTAAAGTCATGTGCCAGCTACTTAAATCGAGGCTGGCGCGTTCTTCGGGAGTGGTTTTGAGGAGACAAAGTTCGTAGGCGAAGTTGGGAGCGCCACTATGAGTAGCTTTGTAACGTGAAATTGCCTGAAGCCATCGTATCGGTTTTTGAATAAAGGATACAGGAGCCATCATGTAGCAAGGAAAACCTTGATACAGTGGTTGGAGAACCCCATAGATTAACCCCATGTCATGGAAAACAGGCAACCACGTTACCATAACACTTTGTGAGTTATACTCCCATATCTGTTGCGTATACTTAGAATTCTGTAGCAGATTGCCGTGACTTACCATTACACCCTTGGGAGTTCCCGTAGACCCAGAAGTGTACTGGAGAAAAGCTAAGGTATTTCTATCTATTTGCACTTCTTGCCAATCTGATGCTCGCTCGACAGCAATGCTATCAGTAGCCGACAATTGCATATTGGCAAACTCTGGCTCTTGAGCAAATTGACTTTGGATCTGGGTGAGAGTAGAGCTAACAGTCAGCGCTATTCTTGTTTGAGCATCGGATGCGATCGCCTGCAATCTAGATAAACTTTGGTTGCGCTTGGGTGGATAAACTGGAACCGCTACAACATTGGCATACAGACAGCCGAAGAAGGCAGCGATGAAATCTAGACCTGGTGGATACAATAGCAGAACGCGTTCGCCAGAAGCCTTTAGAGACTGAAGATGGGTAGCGATCGCTCGTGCTTGCTGGTCTAGTTTAGAGTAAGTCAAGCTGACTTCTTCAGTTTCACCATCTCGCAGAAAAGTATAAGCCTTTCGATCTGGCTGACTTTGCGCTCTGTAGGTTAACAGTTCTACTAAAGTTGAAAATTTCTCTAGAGGATTTTGGAAATTAGCCAAACAAACAGTCATAAGCCAACATACTTATATTTTAAACACCCGTCTTACTACACAATGCACCTGTTTAAATGACAAGAGTTACACCTGGAAGACTCATATCAATGAGTGTTCTACAATTTTGTTCATTTTATCAACCTCAAACTTTATACTGTGACTTAAGCATTACTAATATTAGTAAAACCTATCATTTACCCTAATTTAGAATACAATTTTTCTTTACTTATTGATTTTTCTGCATACTGAGCAAACAGATCTTCTCAGTTTTCTCAATCAAATGCAATAGCGGTTAAGAAAGTTCTGTATATAGTTAAGCAGAAAGTTAAAACAGTTAAGACGTTTAAGGAGACAGTTAAGATCTTTAAGAAGATAGTTAAGATATTTAAAACCTTTTATAAATAAACATGACAAATTGTAACTTCTCTGTAACTACTACTCCACCACACTTGCTTTGAGAAGCTGGGAACAAGAGAGGGGGGTCTGTCCACTTACCCATCAAAACTTATGTGGCGAACCACCAGTCACCTCGTTCCCAGGCTCAGCCTGGGAATGACTTATGTGAGGCGGAGCCTCCTGTATAGCGAAAGAGAGGCTTGCTTTCTGCATTCTGTGGTAGAGTTCACAGCCAGAGACACTGGAACAGGACTATAGATAAAAATTTATTTTCAGAGTAGACTGAATAGCACAATATTAACAATTAATTTAACTTGATTACCAAGTTCATTCTCGACCATGAATATTTCTAAGTATTTATCTATGATTAACAATCCAGTTATTACTCTTAAAGATTTTCAACCAACAAATACGAGTTTTGATACTCAAATACAGCAGATATCCCAAGAAGAAATCATGAGATTGTTGAAGAGTTTTGAGCCATTGCCCAGAGATATTAATGACTTCTTATTAGCAGCAACGAACACTAATATTGAATTGCAAATTGGCAGTGATTTTCTTAACCTTAACTTCTGGGGAGAAGTTGATATTCGGGGAATGTTGGAGAACTTATCTGTTAACTTAGGTTTCAAAAAAAATAACGATCTCTTTAGTGTTTTTCCTGTCTGGAATCCCAGTCTAAATATTATGGGATTTGATACAAGCAATTTGTCCTATCAAGTGACTATCCCTGATGTTAATCCAAAGAATATTATTAGGTTATTCAACCATTTAGGAGGAATGACTTTACCTGATGCTTTCAAATTAAAGCTTGAATCTAGAGAGAATGTAGCTTTAATATTGTCAAATACAGGAATTTACTTAAAATTTATCAATAATTTTAATTTCAATTTAGAGGATATTTTTATTTTTGATACTAATGTCCCATACATGAAAATGGCAATTGATGGAATTATTAGCGGAATTTTTGACAAACCTGAAATTGAACTATCTGAACCAAAGATCGGTTTTTTCAAAAAAGAACGAGGAGTCGAATTCAGTTTAGAAGGATTATTAAACTGCCAAAAGGTTCACTTGAAATTTGAAAACGAAACTACATTAACTTATAAATTATCTAAGGATATTGATTTTGCTTGCTTAACAAGTGGAATTCCTATCCTTAAAAGCTTGCAGTTAATGAATCCAGAATTGATTATAACCAATTTCAGCCATTGTTTCACACATTCAGAGTTAGGTCGAATTAGTTTAAGCGAAGGCTTTAACTTTATTGGAGATACTAATTTTGCCAATATCCATGCAAATTTTGCTAATTTTCTTCACAGTCAGTTAGGAGTTAGTTGTTTAAAGGTTTATATTAGTTTCAATCCGGTAGGATTAGTAAATTTAACGGGTAATATTCAAAGAAATATTCTGCTATATTCCCTAAACGATTTTAATGCTACGTTTAGTAATCTGCTTATAGGGCTAGATATTGGATCTGATTTAAAACCAAGTTTTGGAGTAACCGGAAACTTGGCTATCCAAGGCTACGATCCCACGCAAAACGGCGAACCTGTATTATTTCTTGCTGGTAAACTTGTCCTCGAACCTGAATCCATAAGTGCATGCTTTTTTCAAGAAGGCCAAAACTCTTGGTATAATCCCTATGGTTTGATGGGAACTGAACTTCGCAATATTGGTTTTCAAGGAGGTGGAACTTATTTACCTCCCTACTTCGATAACTTTGGTTTCATTGGAGATTTAAAATGGCAAGACATAGACCTTGAGGTAGCATTTCTCTTGGACACTAACGATCCTAAGAAATTAGCTTTTATTTTAACTACCTATCAGCCAGTTAACTTAGTAGATTTGTGGCAAGGACCAATCGCTTCTGGTGTTTTAAAGCAAGCAAGTTCCTCAATCGGTTTAGTAAACAAAACATTAGAATTTTTAAATACCTTTCTGGACTTAAATATCGAATCCATCGATCGCCATGGAGACGGAAAACTCGATCCCTTAGTAAAGTATGTTCTTTTCCCAACGACAATTGCGAGTCAACCGATCTCAGAAGGGTTAGAAATTAATGGCAAGATGACTGCTTGGGGACATGAAGCAACCTTAATCCTTCAAGGCGACAAAACTTTCAGTAAAGTTGAAGGTTCTTTGAATGTTCCTGAAATTGATTTAGGATTTCTAAAAATTGGGGGAACGAATGACAATAGTTTAGACTTAGCTTTGAAAGTAACGCCCAATCAGCAATATCTCATGGGGGATGGTTATGTTAAGCTTCTTGACAATGAAATTGCAAATGTTGAATTTCAGATTACGCCTACTAATGCCGTCTTTAAAAACTTTGACCTGAGTTTGGCTAATCTGGTAGCGATCGATGTTGATACCCTAAGTATCGAGTTGAAATCTGGCTGTGGGAGTGGTACTGGCACGATTTTAGTGTTGGGTAATACTTTAGCAGGTTGCACGTTTAATGTTACCAAGGATAGTCTGACGCTGAAGAACACCAAGCTGAATTTAGCAGGTTTCTTGACTGTCGATATTCCAACTCTCACGGTTAGCTTGACAAATCGGAGTGCGTCGGGAGAGGCAAATATCGCAGCTTTTAATCAATCTTTGGGGAGGGGTATCTTATCATTTAATACTCAGAAAGTCACCCTTGATAAGGTTTCTCTTGGTTTAGGAGAGATTTTAAAGCTGAATGTTCCCAGTTTCAAACTTGACTTGACAAATAAAAAGATTTTTGGGATCGGTGATATTACTCTCCTTGGCAAACAATTCACCTCATCAGGTATCAGCCTTAATCAAAGTGGATTTCAGGCTAAGAGTGATATCAATTTTGGCATTTTAGCTTTTAGTGGTGCTACAGTTACTTTAAACAAAAAGACTAATGGTAATATCGATAACTCTGCTAGTATTGCGGGAAACCTCAAGTTTCTAGGGTATAATTTTGCTAACGTCACTGCTGGCGTTAATAGCAGCAGATTAACTATTTCTGGTAGCTTCAATTTTGGTGTTTTAATGCTCAAAGGAGCTAACAACAAGAAAAATGCAATCATAACAATTAACAAAGCCAAGAATGAACTGTACAGTTCTGTCAGCATTGCAGGTAGTTTTTATTTGTTGGGCAAAGAGTTGACTTCAATCGCTGTTAGCGAGCGAGGTAAAAGTTTAAAAGTTTTTGGCATAAAAATTATCGGAAAAGCCGACAATAATTAACTTACCTTTGTACCTACCAAAAATTTATCTACATCCCTTGCTAGAAAGTAAGAACTATTGATTTGAATAATTTCATACACTTCTGTTATCAGCAAAGAACTGACACTAGCTACCATATCCGCAAGATATACTCTAGGTAATATTGGTAACTGGAAATTGAAAAATGACTTGGGAACAGTTTTAACAATTAAACACAATTTTCTGTCATTTATATGCCACACGCCAGTAAATTTGTTACCTGTTATCAATTCTTTAGGTTTGGATAAAAAGAATGTTTGAATTCTGGTTTGCTCATAGGTCATATCATCTTTAAATGAGATAGCAAATTTTTCCCAATCTGTATTAAAACGCCATTTTCCAAAAAGTAAAATTTCTATTTCTACATCAGAGAGATTCATATTCTTGATTAGCTCTATTTTTGAGCGCTCGTTAGTCATGAGAATGTATCGTTACAAATTTTTACACGAGAAAAGAATAAGTGCATCTGCCACACCAGCCAAGACCCCACCCGCCAAGCTCCCATTGAAAGGGGTTCTGCAGATGAATTTAGGGATAGGTCAAAAATATTCTGGTCATAATGTAACCATTTGACTGGTAGATGTCCCATGGGTATCATGGGGGATAAATTAAAAGTAAGTTGGTCATATTCTAACCAGATTCCCTCCTTTCGCCAACCAAGGCGATCGCCAAGTCTCTTTTCTGTTTCATAATCTACTTGACCACCTATTTCGTTCCAAATACTTTGCTGAATACTAAAGCCGAAATAACCACGGCTGTATTGTTGCCAAAGGCGATCGATGGTATGAAGAGCTTTACAAGAAAAGTTACTAATATCTTCTTTGTAAACTTCATTCCAATCATTCCTACCCATAATTTTTAGCATTAATTTAGCAGTTTCAATATCGGCTTCTTTCCACTTGTACTGTTCGAGGAGATTCTGTAGTTGACTGTAATCGATATTTTTACTGCTTTTAAATTCTTCGAGCAACGTAACATCATTATTGCTTGTGTCCACCAATTCTATTTTTTCAAGAGAAAGTATAGAATTTGTATCGACAACATTTGTCTCTTCTATTCCCAGCAATTTTCTTTGTACGACAAGTCGATCTGATGTGTAATTAGATATTAAGTAAATAACTTTATCTAAATTGATTACATCATCACTTAATTCAAAATTCTGAAATTGTCCGTCTAATAGTTGTGACTTATTAAAAGCATCTTTTAATCTATCTTTTTTTTCATAACTTGCCACTAATAAATCGATAAGTTTTTCAGAAATTATATTAGATTCTTGTAGTTTTAATAAACTCAATGGAGAATTTAAAGCACTATCTGCTAAATTTTTAATTTCCCCTACAGTTATGTAAAAATCTGCATCTAATTTTACCACTTCATCTATTAAAGATTGAAAGGGACTAAAGTAATCTTGTAAAAAATTTTCAAGATTGATTGCAGTTTCAGCTATTTTTGCTATTTCTTGACGAATTTTGGTAGCTCTTATCTGGTATTCATAAATCTCTTGATACACCTCCAAATCTTTAACTATTTGCTGAATAGTGTCTTTTTGCTTTTTAGTATCTTCTGCTATATTTTTAATTCCTTCAGTCAATAACTGAATTTTTTCTAACATTAAAAAGTTAGTATTGCTTAATAGTAAAATCGATTTTAAATTTTCTTGTTTTTCCCATTTCAGTTTCTCAAGAATTTGATCGTTTTTATAATTTTTTATTTCTAATTTATTTCTTTCATCATTTATCTTTTTAATTTCAAGGGATTTTTGATTGCATAAATCTTTCCAGTCATCTGTAAGTTTTAACAAAAACTCTTGATAACTATCTTTATAATTCTCTACAAAATCAATAATTTGAGTATAATCTCTCATTAATGATTTAATTTCTATAAAAGTTTGCCCTTGACTTATTTCTTGTTTTCGTTTAATTTTGTCCCAAAAGTAAGAATGATATTTAATACCTTCTTTCAGTAAGATTTGACATTCTTGAATTTTTTTTTGAATTTTTTTTAATTTAGGATTTTTTAGAATGGGTAATTGATAAGTTTTTTCATAAATTCTAATAGTTTCAAAAGTAATTAGTTTTTTTTTGTTTCGAATTAGCATTGCTGTTGATATGATGGAACTATGCGATCGCCAAGTTCCAATGAACCTGTAGTTGGCATCCTCACTAATGTATCTCTTATTTTAACACCTTTAAGTGTTCGTTGTAGCGAGCGGTTACGCCTTCTTAGTAGCGATAGACCGTCTTTTGTGATTTGAGCCTTTACCGGGTGGAGCTACGACAATTTCTTTTTGTAATTGATAATCCTCTACAGTCAGAAGTTGCCAAGTAGAACCTTCGGAAAGGTCTAAAACCCATTGATGATAATTCAAGAGACTTTCCCTATGCCCAACACTGATAAAAGTTGTTTTCGTTTGGTGTAATTTTTGATATAAATTCTCTTCATTGTTTAAATCTAAAGCACTCGTTGCTTCATCTAAGATAGTAAAGCTAGGGTGAGTAATTAATAACCGTGCAAAAGCAAGACGTTGCTGTTCTCCTAACGACAATATATTTTCCCAAGGAACTTCTGTGTCAAAGCCATCCACACGGGGAAGCAAATTTTGGAGATTAACTTGTCGCAAAACTTCTTCAAGTTCGGGGTCGCTCATTTGTCTTGTATGAGGATAGAGTAACTGTTCGCGTAAAGTTCCTAAAATTATATAAGGACGTTGGGGCAAAAATAAAACTTCTTCTCGGGGAGGTCGCATCAGACGCCCAGTCCCCGCATTCCATAACCCAGCGATCGCTCTCAATAGAGAACTTTTTCCTCTTCCACTTGGTCCAACAATCAATAATCCTTCTCCTGATTGAACAGACAGTGACAAGTTTTCGACAATCGCCTGTTCATAGTTTGGTGTTTGTAAGGTGACATTCTCAAAAGCCAAACGCTTGTCTTCTATGATTTTAATAGTACTGACATTGTCTGGTTGTTTAGTAACAACTTCTAACGCATCCGAAAACTCAGCCAAGCGCTCAACGTAACTAGAAAACCGCCCTGAATTTCCAAATAGAGCTATTAATTCTCCCAAAGCGTTAGAAAACAGAAAGCAACAAAAACTGACTTGGTTAATTTCTCCATAATCAATTTTCCCTGTAATAAATAAAGGTGTAAGTATAAACATTGAAAATACAGTGATAGCCGACTGATACGATCTGTTAAAAATATCTTGACCTCTTTCCCAGTTCAGCCTGCGTTCTGCATTTTTCAGAACATTATTAAATCTTCGATTAATTATATTTAATTCTTTCTCTTCTCCTTGGAAAAAAGCTATCGACTCAGCGTGTTTCCGAACGTGAGTCAGACAATAAGCAAAGTCAGCTTTAAACTCAAGTTCTTCTTGATTAATTTTATTTAGTTCTCGAGTCAAGTAAACAGCTATCAAATTACCGACAATCGTATAAATAACTAGATAAATAGCAATTTGTGAGGAAATTGTCCAGAGAATGACTAAAAAACTTATCATTTCCAGCATTTTTTCTAGGAAAGTTGCTGAAAAGAGTAAAGCACTGCTAGTAATTGGTTCAATTTCTTGAGATATGCGTTGATCTGGGTTACCAATATCGGATTTAAAATTAATTTTATAATAGGCTTGCTTGCTCAAATATTGTTCTAAAATGTGGTTATTCAGCCATGTGTACCAATCAAGAGCGATTCTTTTTCTGACATATCTAGAAAATGCTACCAAGAGGGTTACTACCAAAATACCAAGGGTAGAAATCCATAGCGTATCAATATATTTAGACAGGTCTTTCTGTTCGATAACTATATCAAGCACATGGCGATTCCAGAAGCTATTGAAAGCACTTACGCCCACGAGCGAGATTATTAATAATATCAGGAGAGCAAGCATCCCCCACGAGCGAATCACGTCTGAAAATGCTCTGTCCCCAGGTTCTGTTGGATACCAGTAAGGTTGAGCCACTACGCTGACATCCTCCCAAAATTGAGTAAAACCTGAAAGAGGATTTGTCATATCTCGATCGCGAGCAACTTGAGTTTGCATATTCCAAAAATAGAATTTTGAATAAAGCATCGGACGAACTTCTCAATTTCTTGACAAGCCCACACCAGTATGCAGAATTTCGGCAATTGCTTGAGAAATTGGGAAGTGTGGTGAAAACATCTCCAGCCAGAAAAATTCCCCAACTGGGTTAACCTCAAGGAAGATATGCCGACCATCGGGTGTAACGATAATATCCATCGCTCCATAGTTTAAACCAAAATAAGCCATCAGTTTAAGAAGCTTTTTCTCAACACTCTCAGGCAAGTCGTAAGGTTGCCAACTCTCGCATAAAGCTTTCCCCTCTTTGCGCCAGTCGTAAGTAGCTCTCTGCAAACGTTGGGAGTCTACTGCAGCAGTAAATACACGCTGTCCCACAATAGTAGTCCGCAACTCTAGCGCCTTTGGCACATTTTCTTGAAACGTCATCGGACAAAAACGCAATCCTTCAAGATTTTCCAAATCGTCATCTGTCACTGGATTCGTGAAAACCACAAACTCTTCCCCCTTATCGCCAAAGATAGCAAAGGAAGAAAGCATCTTTGTAACTATACCCTGCTCCTTACACTCAGAGGCAAATTGCTTCACAGCTTCTGGATTATTTGAAGTTAAGGTACGCGGAGTTAAAAGACCAACCTCTCGTGCGACTTGCAGCTGTAGTTGCTTATTATTAGTCAGATCCACATTTGACATTTTGTCAAAGTGGAATCCCTTGATGCTAGCAATCAAACCCCTAACAGTAGCGCGAGATTCTTTAATAGAGGCTTCTCTAAATTGCTTGTCCATCGTGTCGGGAATTTTTTCCCCATAGCGCATTCGCCGATACCAAACTGAGGACACCTCATTCAAATCTAGCTTCTGTTCGCCATCAGTAATAATTCCGCGCTCTGATTCACCATGGTAAATATCTAACTGCACTTCGATAGGAAATCTGTCTGTATCAAAACGAAATGCTTTTTCTCCTAATGCCTCAATTGCTTTAGTGACTAGAGCAATGCTCTCGTTGTCTTGGCTAAAAGTAACTATTAACACTGTCATAAAAATTATGAATTATGAATTATGAATTATGAAATTTTAGCCATTATCCTTCCTTTGGAGTAAAGTGTCTGCGATCGCATGAGATATCGGCAAGTCCAAATCTCGTTCCAACATTCCCCACTCTCCTATGGGGTTAATTTCCAAAAACACATATTCTCCTGATGGTGTGAGGATAAAATCAAAGGCTCCAAACAAAAGCCCAAATCTAGCCATAAAGGTTTTAAGACGACGAACGACTTCATCAGGGATCTGATGATGTTGCCATGAAACAATTTCAGCACCAGGAATCCGCCAATCCACTTGTGATGCTGGACAAACAGACGCATCTAGCGCCCCTACAAAGACATTGCCGTTCACATACACCACCCGCAATTCCCACTGCTTGGGAATTTGTTCTTGAAAAACCATTGGACAATAGCGCAGTGACTCAGCATCATGCAAATCTTCCTCTTTAACAACACTGGTGTAAAGGAAGAACGAGGTAGGTTCCATACTGCGGGAAAGAGCAGTTAACAGTTTGCTCACCATTCTTCCGTTGACGTGTTGAAAAAACTCTCGTACTGCTTCAGCTTTATTAGTGATAAGAGTCCGAGGAGTTACAAAACCTACTTCAGAAGCGACTCGCAGTTGACGCAGCTTATTGTGTGCAAAATTTATCCGCTCTAAATTATCTACCCAATGAGCTTCCCTAAGACTGTCCCAAAAACCATCTAAAGTTGCCTGTGATTCTCGAACACAGGCTGCTTGGAACTTTGGTGCTAATTCGTGACTTAATTCTGGTTCCCAAATGCGACGCATCCAAACAGCTTGCACCTGCTCTGTGCTGATAGAGTCGATACCATGTTCTAGCCTATGGTAGCTTTTGGACTTGTCAAAGTGCGCTGTTAATTGTACTTCCAGAGGAAACTTATCAGTGTCCAAGCGGAATGGTTGCGCTCCTCTTTTTGACAAAGCTTCTGCCACTCTATCTATTGTGAAGAAATCACCGCTATGGGTGATTAATAAAACAACATCACGCGACAGGTGCATAAAACCTTTTCTGAGCAAGTGTTAAGATTTAATTATGATAGCTACATTAATTCTGATGGGTAGCTCCCCAACTCTCGTTCCCAGGCGGAGCCTGGGAACGAGGTGGTAATAGCCCGCAGAAATAAGACTACCATTGCAAATTTGTATACAGCTTGCAGTATAGGCTCACTACTTTCATTTCAGCCTTCATACGTCAGCCTTTTTGTACTAGATCTAGCGATCTTCCCAATCAGAAGGATATTTGATGGTGAAAGGAAGAGGAGGATAAGGAGGAACTGGAGGACGATCTGCAGGAGGCTCTGCAGGAGGCTCTTCTGACTTCGCTAATACAGATTGATCTTCCAAGAAGCGTGCAAAAAATGGTACAGCTTCGATACCTGCTGATTCTACTGTCTTTGTAGACATATTTATTTCCTCCTGAAAATTTTGTTTGAGCGATTTATTTATACCATTCCTTCAATAATAACACAAGAAACACAATATCAAGTAATAATACTGGGAACTAGATACTGAAAACTAGGTATGCAGAAAAATCAAATATTTAATGTCCTCGCTCCACGAATTTTACCTTCTTTCGTGGCAGATTTATATCGAATACAATGGAGAATTAGCGCATCAAATCATGAGCGCAATTAGCCCAAATTCCATTGTTCCTACCCTCCCCTAAACAGCAATAGAGTCGTAAAAAAATTAGATAAATTTAGATTTTGTAATTATTCTTTATTGAATGTTGTAAATATTTTAATTATCTGCTTAACTGTCTTAACTGTCTTAACTGTCTTAACTGTCTCCTGACATTTTTTAATTAGTATTGCATTTTGTTGATGAAGGAGAGATAATTTTTAGGTCGAAGTTAAGCGTATTCTCTAAAAAACGAGTTTAATTAAAAATTAATCTTCTTGATACTACAGAACCGTTTGATTGGAAAAAGCCACCACGTTTTGATTGAAATGCACTACATAGTTGCTTGAATAAGCGGGCATCGTCGAAGTTGTATGAGCCAAAAACTTATCAAGAGGATTTTTTTAAAAAGAGCGATCGCCATTGAGAAAAGGTTTGCAATTTACAGAGTATGAATCAACTAAAGTGTTTATTAGTGATGAGTTGGTTTGAAGCATCAAAACAATAGTTATGTATGTCCTATACCAATCAAATGGAGAAAACCATGAAATTAACACAAGAGCAAATAGAATATTATGGAGAACATGGTCTACTATTTATCCTAGAGCTTTTCTCAACAAAAGAAGTCGCGGCAATGCAAGCTGCTGTTGAGGATTTGATAGTAAAAGATACACCAGGACGGATTTTAGAAAAAGATAACAAAACAGTTCGCGCTCTTCACGGATGCCACACCACAACAGAAATTTTTGATTCCTTGGTTCGTCACCCCAGTCTCCTAACATCTGCTTGCGAAATTCTCAATAGTGATGTCTATGTTTACCAATTTAAAATCAATTTTAAAGCAGCTTTTGGAGGAGATTTGTGGCCGTGGCATCAAGACTTTGTATTTTGGGATCGAGAAGATGGTATGCCATCTCCTAAAGCATTGAATGTAGCCGTTTTTTTGGATGAATTTAATGAGTTTAACGGACCTATGTATTTTATTCCTGGTTCTCACAAAGAGAGTCTTGTTCACTTGGGACAAATAGAGTCGTCTGAAGTTAATGGTCAAAAAAATGACTGGAAATCTAATGTTAGTGCGGCTCTCAAGTACTCCCTCGGTAAAGAAACGATCGCCAAACTAGCTAATGAAAAAGGTCTTGTTGCACCAAAAGGTCCTTCAGGGTCTGTCCTTTTTTTTCACTGTAATTTAGTACACGGATCGGCACCCAACATTTCTCCTTACGACCGCAGGCTTCTCATTATCACTTATAACAGCATCAACAATATACCAAGCTTTAAAGGGAAACCCAGACCAGAATTCTTAGTGAGCCGCGACCATACACCACTACAGCCTCTATTAGACTAAGCCTTTTTCTTCAGATGATTCAGGGCTTGGTATTTCTGCTCATAGTAGTTCATAAGCTGTCGCGCATCTAAATTGTACTTTTTGGAGCTTGAAAGTCTTGCTGTAAGGTTTTCAGCTTTAAAATTTAAGTGCGTCTCAGCTTACCGCTTCTAAATGGTTCTAAACTCTAACCCATTGCAACACCTTGGGATCTTTGTTATAGCGGTAGGTAAAGCCGTCCTTAGTAGTGATAGTTTTGCCAAGGCTTGCCTTGCTTCTGATAGTGTTAATGGAAGTGCCTGTTAATTTCTGCATTTCTTTATGAGAAAGCCCTGAAACTGTGCTTGTTTCTGGTTGATTTAGAGATGGGTTCTGTGGTGAAACATCTATTGTAATTTGAGGGTTGTTAGGAGGATTAGGAATAATTTCTTTGCCGTTTTTCTGCCGATAATCTTGCACAGTCAAAAGCTGCCAGCTAGAATCTTGTGTTAGTTCCAAAACCCATTGATGATAATTAAATAAACTCTCTCGATGTCCAACACTGATAAAAGTTGTTTTCGTCGATAGCAATTGTTGATATAAATTGCCTTCGTTGTTCAGATCTAAAGCACTGGTTGCTTCATCTAATATAGTAAAGCCTGGATGGGTAATTAATAGTCTTGCAAAAGCAAGGCGTTGTTGTTCTCCCAACGATAGTATATTCTCCCAAGGAACTTCTGTATCGAAGCCATCGATTCGACTCAGCAAGTTTTGCAAGTTGACTTGTTGCAAAACTTCTTTAAGTTCTGTGTCGGTTCTTTGACGATTCGTGTTCGGATAGAGTAACTGTTCGCGTAAAGTCCCTAAGATTATGTAAGGACGTTGAGGCAAGAATAAAATTTCTTCTAGAGGAGGTCGCACCAGACGCCCAGTTCCCGCATTCCACAAACCAGCGATCGCTCGTAGGATAGAACTTTTCCCTCGACCACTTGGTCCAACAATCAATAAACCTTCTCCTTTTTGCACAGACAGGGACAAATCTTCAACAATTGTCTGCTCATAGTTGGGCGTTTGTAAGGTGACATTCTCAAAAGCGATATGGTTTTCTTCTATTGTTTTAATAGTACTGGCCTTTTCCGGTTGTTTAGTCACTGCTTCTAAAGCATCTGAAAACTCAGATAAACGTTCAACATAACTAGAAAATTGTCCGGAAGTTCCAAATTCAGTTATTAATTCTCCTAGAGCAATAGCAAACATATTACAAGCTAAAGCGGCTTGTCCTAGTTGTCCAAAATCAATTTCATTTCTAATATATAAAGGTGCGAGTACTAAAAAGGGGAATATTTGAATCACAGATTGATACCCTCTGCTAAAAATATCTCTCCCTCTCTCCCAACCGATCTTGTCGTCGATATTTTTGGCAAAATTATTAAATCGGCGCTCAATTATATTTAATTCCTGTTTTTCTCCTTGAAAAAAAGCTATCGATTCAGAGTGATTCCGCACGTGAGTCAAGGAATAATTGTAATCAGCTTTAGATGCGATTTCCTCTTGATTAATATTATTCAATTTTTGATTCAGGTAAGTAGCGATTAAATTTCCTAGAATCGTATAAATAAGCATAATAACAGCGATCTGTTGAGAAATTATCCAGATGATTATTAAAAAAGTTATCATTTGCAGCACTTTCTCTAGGAAAGTAGCTGAAAAGCTCAGAGCACTCCTGGTAATAGGTTCAAGTTCTTGGGATATGCGTTGATCTGGGTTCTCAACATCGGCTCTAAAGTTAATTTTATAATAAGCACGATTGCTTAAATATTTATCTAAAATTTGATGATTTAGCCATTTATACCAATCAAGAGCGATTTGTTTTCTGACAAATTTAGTAAATCCTACTAAAAGCGTTACCAAGACAAGCACAACAATATTGACTGCTAAAGTGTTAGTGAACTTGGAATAATCTTTTTCTTGAATAAGACTATCGACCAAATAGCGACCAACAAAACTTTCAAAAGCAGTTGTAGTAACAAGCGCGATTATTAGTAATATCAGGAGAATCAGCATTCCCCATGAACGAATCACATCAGAAAATGCTCTTTCCCCTGGGGTTGTTGGATACCAGTAAGAACCAGCGATCGCTTTGACATCTTTCCAGAATTCAATAAAACTTGAAAAAGCATTTTTTGAGGGTTGAGCTTGAAGAACTTGGCTAGGCATATTTGAAAAATCAACTGAAATATCTTAATCATCAAATAAATTATGTATCCTAAATGCTGAATTACAGAAAATTTATTTTTCATAATTCATAATTTGAGCCAACTGCGATCACAACAAGGTTACACCGCCATCCACAGGCAAAATAACCCCTGTGACATAGGGATTCGTCATTAAACTTAACACTGCTTGCGCCACTTCTTCTGCTTGCCCGAGATGCTGGACAGGTAAGGCTGCGATCGCCCACTTGGTTAGATCTGAGCGTTCAGACTCGCTTTGACTGCTCCAGATACTTGTATCTTCTATTATTCCAGGGGCAATGACATTGACCCGAATTGGTGAAATTTCTAACGCCAGCGATCGCCCGAACGCCGCAACTGCTCCATTTGCGGCTGCGATCGCTGAAATCCCCCCCATTTTTGAAGATTTGAACATAGTGACACTGGATGTTAAAGTAATGGAGCCGTCAGTCGCTATATTTTTCAGCGATGCACGCACGGCAAAGAACGTTCCCCAGAATTTGTCTATCCCACCTTGAGCAGTTTGTGTAGTCATCTCTGCTAAAAGCGATCGCGGCATATTTCTGTCTCCCATAGCCGTTACAACCAAATGATCGAAATTTCCGATCTGCTCAAAAAAAGCATTGACTGAATCCTCATTCAACACATTAACAGTTTTGCCCTCAATTTCTCCAGAAATCAACGCCATCGCCTCATTTAATTTTTCTTGAGATGAGTGGGAAAGTATAACTTTTGCCCCCACTTCTACCATTTTTTGGGCGATCGCCAGATCGACTCCTGAACTGATGCCAATAATCACCACTTTCTTGCCTGATAGCAACTGAAACATTGTTTTGCCTCCTAAAAGTATGCAATCTATTTTTCAATCAAGAAAACCGTTATGTATCAAATAACTTTTACTGGCTTCTTTGCTGAAACTAACAAATAACCTATAGATGAAGTATTTAGCAAACCATCTATAGCACCCACATTTACCTGATAAGTTTCTTCATCTACATCTCCCACTTCAAATTCTTTTACAAACCAAGATTTTAGAAAGCGGAAGTGGTTTTTCCAACATTCATCTGTTAAATCTACAAATTCTAAGAGTTGAAATCCTGTCTGTTGGTAAAGATGTTTATACTCCTCAATATCTTTGACAATATTTTTTGGAGTCACAATCCAATCACCGAAATACTGTGTATTTTCAAAGATGATATCAGAGAGAATCAGATTGCCCCCCGGCTTCAATACACGAGCTGCCTCTTTGAGAAACTGCTCCCTGGTATCAAAGTAGAATGCTGCTTCAACACATATAATGTTATCGAAAAAATTATCCTCAAATTCCATCTGCACGGCATCCATGCAAATTAAGTTACAGCCGGGAGCGTTAACTGCACTTCTTTCGAGTTGCTTAGTGGAAATATTAATGCCAACAACGTCAGGGGGCGAGTAATACTTGAGTAGATAACCGGTAGTTGCTCCCAAACCGCAGCCAACATCAAGGATAGTGCCCTTCTTTTCTGGAATAAATGCTAAAAGCTTTTCCATCAGGTTAAAACAGGCTTCCTCCTGATTCTGAGTATCCGAGAGCCAATAACCTACATTGAAAAACTCTTTTTGACCGTATATCTTTCTAGTCTCCGGATTTAAAATTAAACTGTCAAATTGGTTAATGTATTCGATTTTATCCATTTTTACTCACTTATTTGTCATTTGTCATTTGTCATTTGTCATTGGGTATCGTTCTTGCCCTCACTCCCTCACTCCCTCACTCCCTCACTCCCTCACTCCCTCACTTCCTCAATGCAAGCTTTCAGCCGTTCGGCTAAAACCTGGACATGGGGTTCAGCCATAATCGTGATATGATTGCCTAGTAAAAAATGGATATCCACTGGTTCGGTACAAAACTCGCTCCAGCCCAAGGATAAGTCCTGTGAATCCTCAGCAATTAAATGACTATTAGGGTCTTCCGAGAGATCTTCATTGGCTCGTATAAGCGTAAGTTTACCAGGATAAATCTGTTTTGGTACATAATCAACTAGACATAAACAGCTAGTTTTATAAGTTTGTACGATATTTTGAAGCTGCGTAGTTTGAGCATTAGGAGGCAACATATTAGCCATTTTGAAATAGTGTAAAACGTATTTTAGTTGCTCCTCCGTAGTCAAAGTTTGGAGAGTATCGTAGGAAACATCGACGTTTTTTTCTAAATAAAGTTTTATTTGTTTGCTCACCTCAGCTAACCACCTAGCATCATCCCAATCAATATAATCAGCAAGGAATTGCTTGTCTTTATAGGTTGATGCAGATGCATCAATCATGACCAGTAGAGCAACCTCATGTCCCTTTTCAACCAATTGAGTCGCCATTTCATAAGCGACGTTACCTCCATAAGAATGCCCTCCCAAAAAGTATGGACCTTGCGGTTGTACAGCTTGCATTGCTTGAATGTAATGACTCGCTATATCTTCAAGTCGGGGGGCTGGCTCTAATTCATATAGATTATTTTCAAAACTATATAACGGTTGGTCTATCCCTAAATAACGCCCTAAGTGATAGAAGTAGAAAGGTTTGCCACCAGCGCCTGGAACGCAGAAGAAAGGTAAGTTTGAACCGTTTGGCTGAATTGCTACCAAACAAGACGAATCAGAGTAACCCGAGTCGTTTTCCACAATTGTCGCCAACTGTTCAATAGTTGGATTTTGAAAAAGGGTTGTTAAGGGCAAATCTTTCCCAAACTGCTGCTGAATTTGAGCCATTAAGTAAGGAGCTAAAAGGGAATGACCGCCAAGGTCAAAAAAGTTATCTTGTACTCCCACCAAGTCAACCTTAAGAATTTTTGACCAGATTTGTACGAGTTGCAGTTCTAATTGGTTACGGGGTTCAACAAATTTTTTTAAGTTATTGGTGTGAGAAATTGCTCTTAATGCACGGTGGTCTACTTTACCGTTTTGTGTTAAAGGTAGGGACTCCAGGATGACAAAAGCTTGGGGCACCATGTAGAGAGGCAGTTTATTAGCAAGGAACTGACGCAGTTCGCCTGTTGTGAGTGTCATTTGTTTTTGCGGCACCACGTAGGCAACTAACCGCTTCTCACCTGGGGTATCTTCACGGAGAATGACGCAAGATACTTGCACATTGTCATGTTGGCTCAGTACTGTTTCAATTTCTCCCAACTCAATGCGGTAGCCCCGAATTTTTACTTGATTGTCAAGTCGTCCTAAGTATTCAATGTTACCGTCTGGTAAATAGCGTGCTAAATCCCCAGTTTTATAAAGCCGCTCGGAATTAAAAAATTGGTCTTCTGTCTCTCCTGTGCTCACGCCAGTCGCCTTACGTTGAGAAACCCGCCGGCACTGGCTCTCTTGCTCCTTTACGCCTCTGCGCCTCTGCTCCCCTGCTCCCTGCTCCCTGCTCCCGTTAAACGGATTGGGGATGAATTTCTCAAGTGTCAACTCTGGTCGGTTGAGATACCCGCGTGCCAATCCTGCACCACCAATGTGCAATTCTCCTGGTACACCAACGGGAACTGGTTGCAGATATTCGTCTAAGATGTAGACTTGTGTGTTGGCAATGGGACGACCAATGGGGATTGACTCTATAGTTGCCTCAATCTGTCTGGAGATAGGGTGACAACAAGTAAAAGTTGTGCTTTCTGTCGGTCCGTATCCATTAATGATTTGCGTCAATGGCAGAGCTGCTAAAGCTTTCTGAACGTGAGCAGTTGAAAGTGCTTCCCCACCAATGAGTAACTGTTTAATTCCTGACAGAGCTTTTTCGTCATCATCAATTATGGAGTTAAATAAAGCTGCCGTCAGCCATAAAATAGTAATGCCGTGCTTGCGGATTTCATCGCCCAGATTTTGAGATGTGGGAATACTCTCTGGGAACAGAACGCATCTAGCACCATGCAACAAAGCTCCCCAAATCTCGAAGGTGGAAGCATCAAAAGAAATTGGGGCTAGCTGAAGAAATCTTTGTGTGGCATCGATCTCGACGTAATTTACGCCAAACAACAGACGATTAACGCTACGGTGAACAACTTCAACTCCTTTAGGCTGACCTGTAGATCCTGATGTATAAATCGCATAAGCCAAGTTACTAGCTTGCACATCTACGCTCGCATTATCCTGACTCAATTGAGCAATCAAGTGCCAGTCTGTATCCAAACAAACGCACCGTGCAGTATACTCAGGCAATCTGTCGAGGAGTGATTGCTGGGTCAGCAACACGGAAATTTGAGCATCACAGAGCATGAAGCTTAAGCGCTCTTGGGGATACTCTGGATCGAGTGGCAGATAAGCTCCTCCCGCCTTGAGAATGCCCAGTAATCCCACAATCATTTCTAAAGAACGCTCCACGCACAACCCAACTAGCACCTCTGCACCCACGCCTAAAGATTGCAAGTAATGGGCTAACTGGTTAGCACGACAATTCAACTGCTGGTAGGTCAGTTGTTCATTTCCGTACACAACCGCCACTGCATTCGGTGTCCTCTCAACTTGCTCTTCAAACAACTGATGAATACACTTATCTTGGAAATAGTCTACTTGAGTCGAGTTCCACTCCACCAACAATTGATGACGCTCTGCTGGACTCAACAGGGGTAGTTCAGAAATTCGCAACGTGGGATTTGCCACAATTGCTTTTAGTAAAGTTTGAAAATGTTCCCCTATCCGAGTAATTGTGCTGGCATTAAATAAATCAGTGTTGTAGCACCAAACACCCTCCAGACCTCCGAGAACTTCCCAGAAGTTTACTTCCAGGTCAAATCTGGCTCTGACATCAAGTGGCAAGGCCATATTCTCCATAGTTAAACCTGACAAATTGCCAGAAGACTGGGGGGTATTTTGGAGAGAAAACATCACCTGTACCAAGGGATTACGACTTAAATCTCGGTCTAGCTGTAACTTGTCCACCAACATTTCAAACGGCAAATCCTGGTGGGCATAGGCTGACAACGTTGTTTGCCGCACTTGGGCGTAGAAGTCTTGAAAGCTCGGGTTTCCAGAGAGATCGCCCCTTATTGCTAAGGTATTAGCAAAAAATCCCATGAGCTGCTCGACGCTCTTAGTGTTGCGGTTGGCGATCGGCGAGCCAACAACAATATCTAACTGACCAGTATAACGAGAAATTAAGACCAAAAAAGCTGCCAGTAGGGTCATAAACAACGTTGCGTCTGACTCTTGGCTCAACTGCTTGAGGCGTTGCGTTAGGTCGCGATCCAGTCGAAAACATTCAACTCCACCTTGGAAGGTCTGAACTGGGGGACGAGGATAATCCGTTGGCAGTTCTAAGATGGGAGTTAACCCTGCTAGTTGTTCTCGCCAGTAATTAAGTTGGCGATCGAGGACTTCACCCGTTAGCCACTGCCGTTGCCACACTGCAAAATCCGCGTACTGAATCGGTAATTCCGTTAGGGGAGAGGGCAAACCCTGGGCAAACGCTGCATAGAGTTGAGATAATTCACGGAAGAAGATGCTCAATGACCAACCATCGTAGATAATGTGGTGCATCTTCAACAGGAGTATATGCTCCCGGTCACTCAGTTTCAGTAATGTAAACTGTACTAAGGGTTCTCCTGCTAGATCGAAGGGTTTTAATGAGGCGGCGATCGCCATCTGTCGAAATTGAGCCGTTTGTTCTTCTGTCGATAAACCTTGTAAATCCTGGATTGGTAAGGTTACTGCCTTGGGCGGAGCAATTCGCTGGATCGGTTTTCCTTCTACCATTGGAAAATTGGTTCTTAAGATCTCGTGGCGACGGATGAGTTCACTTAAACTCTGTTCCAGCGCAACTAGATTGAGCGCACCTTCTAGCCGCAGAGCCTCCAACAGATTGTAAGCATTACTGTCGGGTGATAGCTGCTGCACAAACCAGAGTCGCTGTTGAGCAAAAGATAGGGGTAAATCTTCATCCCGTGAGACAGGAATAATGGCTAATTCAAAAGCACTAGAAGGTTTTTTCGCTTGTTTCAAAAAGCCGAGAATTTCGGGTTTTCTAGTCCCTATTGCTTGCTTAATTTCTGATGTCATCACTCCCTTGGGAGCCTGATAGCGTAGCGTCTCTTCCTCAAGCCAGACTTTAATATCTAAACTATTTAAATAAGACAAAAATTCAAATACTTTCATTTGCCAATTGCCTCCCAAAGTTGTTGTTTAATCATGTTTAATTTTCGCGGTTCACTCTTAGGCTCAAACAGTCCATCAGCCTCCCATTTACTAGCATCAAGACTAATTGCCCAGGCATTTAACCATGAATGCGAGCTAACTTTAGGTAACATCTCTGGCATAGTATCTTCTAGAGCTAAGTGAAACATAACTTGCGCCACTTCCTCCAACAATTTTAGGCTAATCACATAATTCTCAATGATTTCCGAGTGCGTTTGGTTATATTTTAAGTTCCGCGATCGCAGTTCATCAACAAAAGGAATTGCTAAATAATCAATAAATTCAAAATTAACCCGATGCAAAGATTTATTAGCCCAATGTCGAAATAACTGTTGCATCCGATAGGAAAGGGGGAAAAATTTGCTATTTATTTGTTGAACTTTAATTCTAAATTCTCGATCGAGGAAGATAGAATTAAACATCATCAAACCACTGAATGTCCATCCTGACAAAACATCCCAAATGAATTTCATGGACATCACTGTGCCGTTACCCAAACAATAATAGGCGTTTTGAATATTAAAGGTTACTCCATCGCTATAGGTTAGATAAAAGTGATTAGCATCTTCAACTGTATCCCGAACAAGTTTACCTTCAAGATCGAGTTCAATCATCTGGGCAGTTAATGAATTGCCAAAACCAATATTATCTGTACCCGGAGAATAAAATGGATCGGGAAATGTACCTGCTTCACCCACACAAGCCCAGCGATTGTAGGAAAATACTTGTTTAGAGGAGTAGCTATACTTGGGCATTTTCCTAAAGTCTTCAGGTTGTTTACTTGCTAAGTGAAAAGCTAAAATAGGTTCATTTTTATGTAACCACTGATAGGCTAGTTCGTAGTTATGGTAATTTTTTAAAGGATGAATGTCTTGGCGAGCAACAATCCCAATACTGGTATGACCAGTAGACAAAGGAATTGTCCAAACCCAGTACCCTTCGCCGCATAAATGAATGGTAGAATAATAACGGTTTTTGTTAGGAACGCGATTATGCCATTTTTCTTCACTATTAGGAACAAAATCGCTGACATCAAAGCGACCTTCAACCCGAAACCAAACAGCACTAAATTGCTCGTTGTTAGGTTTATCTAACTCTAGTTTCCTTTGTAGAAATCGACGGCGACCCATTGCATCAACTACCCATCGGGCTTTAATGATGTTAGTTTTTTTACGATCTCCATCGCCTTGGGTGTAAACAATTTTATGATGTTGCTGTAACCCCGCCGCGAGATCGATTTCGTTAACTAAAGAATCTTCCTGTAATTCGACTCCCGCTTCAACAATAAATTTGCGTAAATCATTTTCCAATTTACCCCTATCTATTTGATAAGAATTGGGAGCATGAAACTCTGAAAGTCCTAATTCGGGTCTTTCTTGGAAATTAGTAGCACTATTGTTAAAGAAATATCGTAATCCCAGCTTTACTAAATGTTGCTCTTCAAAGTAATCGGTTAACTGAAGAGTATTCGCTAAATAGAAGGCTCCAACTTCAACAGTTGACTCTCCCACTTTAAAACTAGCTTCAGGTAAAGGACGAGCTATTCTATCGAGAACAACAATCGAAATATGAGGATTTTGAAGTTTTAACTGTCGTGCTAAGGTTAACCCGGCTAATCCACCGCCACAAATAACAACATCATAGGATTCTGCTTGACTTAAATCCTCCGCTTGTTGGCGCAATAAAGCGATTAATTCCTCTTTGTGTTCTTTTAAATCTTGCAGTAATTCTGGAGTCATTACTCCCGGCAATGAACGATAGCGCAGCTTATCGTTTTCCACCCAGACATTTATTCCTAAATTATTGATATAAGACAAAAATTCAACTGTTTTCATCGTTTTGAATTTCCCAAAAATATAACAAATTTGTTTGGGTAAGTAAGCATTAAAATTTGTAATATCTACCGACCTATAGGCACTAACCTGAATAAACTACGGTGTACACAAACGTCTAAGAATCCCCCCTACCTACTCTAAAAGGGGGGAAAGAGTTTTCTATAATTCTCCCTCTTCGTAATCTTCTGAGGTTTCAGTAAGCGCCAGTTGACCATCCTGTACAACCCCAAGTACCTCAATGATTTGGGCTAAATTGTCGATAGTTGGGTACTCAAGCAAATTTTGTAAGGACAATTCTACCGAGAAAATATCGCGGGAACGAGAGATCACCTGAGTTGCTAACAGAGAATGTCCTCCTAGTTCAAAGAAATTATCCTTGATCCCAATGCGTTCGGTTCCCAGGACTTCACTCCAGATTTGTGCCATTTGAGCCTCAATCGGGGTACGAGGTGACACAAAGCCAGTTGCCAGATTTCTGGCAGCTGTATCAGGTGCGGGCAAGGTCTGGCGATCTACTTTGCCATTGGGGGTTAACGGCAGAGAGTCGAGCAGGACAAAAGCTTGAGGAATCATGTAATTAGGTAGCTTTTGTTGGATAAATTCCCGCACTTGCGGCACAAGCTTTTGGACTAACTTACCATACAGAGGATTGTTCGTGTAGTCAGTCCAGGGTTTAGCTGTAACTGTTTCACGATCCCAAAAACTTGGGTATGGTTGGACATCAGACACTGGCGTTGAACTGTTGCGGTTCAATATCACATCAAAGGAACCATCCTGACTACTTTTCCACCAACTGAGGTGAACTGTGTAACCTAATTGCTGTCCCAGTTGCCAAATTTGCTCGGGATCGATCCCGACTGTTGACTGTGCGGCTAACTGTTGCCGGAGCTCTCCCACCGTCGAAGCCGCAGGAGGATATTCCAACCAGCCTAAAATTTGTAGTGCCTGTTGTACCCGTTGATTGGGTACATCCCTGACTCCTAAGTATTCTGGCTGCTCTTCTTGCAGCTGATTTTGCAGTTGTGGCAACGAAAGTCGCTCGAGTTGCCAATTTAACCAAGGCACTGCCGTTTTTTGCACATTAGTATTAAGATGCAAGGTGACATCATAACGGAATTGGGTTAGCTCATTTTGAGCATGACCGCGCTTAGGCTGAATTTCCACCCAAGTAATTTGGGGAAAACGTTGTTTGAGAGCGATGAAAAACTTGGGATCGATGAGCAGTTCTTCTTCGGTAGCCACAGTCTGATGTACCTGCTGTTGCCATTGCTCAACTGTTCTGTCTGACTCGGCACGGGCTAATTGTACGGCAGCATGGTATGGCAAAAGCAACGGTAAGCTGCGGACATCCCCCACAAAAATCTTACCCGTAGTGGCGATCGCTGCCATTGCTCCTTCTAAAACCTGCAACAAATAGTCAACACTGGGGAAATACTGCACAACGGAGTTGACAACCACCATATCAAAGGCTCCTTGGGGGATACCTTCAAAGTTATCTGCCTTTCGGTGCAGCAGTCGCACATTTCCTAGACCCTCGATCTCCCCACATAACCGCTCAAGATTGCGAATAGTGGCACTGGAATAATCGGCTCCCCAATATTCTTGGCAGTGTTTAGCCACGCGAAATAGCAGTAACCCACTACCGCAACCAATTTCTAACACTCGCTGCGGTTTTTCTGCCAGAATTCGGTTCACCGTACTCTCAACCCACTCCCGCATTTGTGGCGCTGGAATGGCTTGCCCAGTATAACTACTGTTCCAACCACTGATATTGAAGGTGGGGTCATCCGTTACTGCTTGCGGTTGGCTATAAGATTGTTCATAGAGATTTTGCCAATCACTCACGTACTCGCTTTGCCATTTCGCCAACTGTTCTGGTAAAACTTGACCCTTAAGAGCTGGAACTAAGTAAGCCACCAGACGTTTATCACCCCTGATGTCTTCTCTTGCTACTACCACACTCCCTTGCACCAAGGGATGTTGATTTAAATTCGCTTCAATTTCGCCCGTCTCGATCCGAAAACCTCGAATCTTTACTTGATTGTCAATGCGTCCCAAGTATTCGATATTACCATCGCTTAAGTAGCGTCCTAAGTCCCCTGTTTTGTAGAGGCGACTCAATTTTAGATTTTGAATTTTGGATTTTGGATTATTAGATTTGTTTTCTGATTCAATAGTTTGAGAAGATTCTAAATTCTCACTCCTATTCCCTAATCCAAAATCTAAAATCGGCAATCCAAAATCGCTGAAAGGATTGGAAATAAATTTCTCAAGGGTTAACTCAGGTTGGTTGAGATAGCCGCGTGCCAATCCTGCACCACCAATGTGCAATTCTCCCGGTACACCAATCGGCACGGGTTGATTGTGCGAATCTAAAATGTAGATCTGCGTGTTGGCAATTGGACGACCAATGGTTACTTTCTCGTCCTCTGAAGTGCATTTAGCGATCGTGGCACAAACGCTAGCTTCTGTTGGTCCGTAGCCATTAAAGAAGTTTCTACCAGCAGACCATTGTCTTATAAGTTCAACAGGACAAGCTTCTCCTGCGACAATAATTGTTTGCAGGGATCTGAGTTCTTCAGTTGGCAGAGCTGCCAGGGCTGATGGTGGTAGGGTGACATGGGTAATGCCATTATCGCGTAATTGCTCCATTAACGGCATACCGGGCATGAGAGTGTCTTTTGTTCCCAAGTAAAGTGTTGCCCCTGATGCCCAAGTCATCAAGACTTCCGATATACAAGCATCAAAACTGAAGGAAGCAAACTGGAGAACGCGACTCTGAGAATGTACGCCAAATGCTTGAATCTGAGCTTGAGCTAAGTTGCACAATCCCCGATGCTCAACCATCACCCCTTTGGGTTTGCCTGTAGAACCGCTCGTGTAGATCGCATTCGCTAAATGAGAAGCTGTTACGACCCCAGTCAAGTTATCTTGGTTGCTTTCGTCAATTTCTGACCAGATTTCATCTAAAAAGACCAGCCGTGCTGGAAGTGGGGGTAGTTTATCGACTAAGTGATGTTGGGTCAGCAGTACCGGAACTTGAGTGTCCTCTAGCATAAATTGTAGGCGTTCTTGAGGATACTCAGGATCGAGCGGCACGTATGCCCCACCTGCTTTAAGAATCCCCAGTAGTCCGATCGCCATGAAGAGGGATCGCTCCACGCACAACCCTACTAGTACATCTGCTCCCACACCCAAAGACTGCAAATGGTGTGCCAACTGGTTCGCACGGCAATTCAACTGCTGATACGTCAGTTGTTGATTTTCAAACACCACTGCTACGGCATTTGGGGTACGCGCTACCTGCTCCTCAAACAACTGATGAATGCACCAATCTTGGGGATATTCTGCTTGAGTATCATTCCACTCCAGCAACAATTGATGGCGTTCCTGTTGAGTGAGCAAGGGGAGTCTTGCCACCGATTGCTGGGAATTGTCAACAATTGCCCCTAATAAAGTCTGGAAATGTTGCATCATGCGGACAATCGTTGCTGCATCAAACAAATCCTTGTTGTACGAGCAAAAACCCCCAAGTCCTTGTGGTGAATCCCACAAGTGAACTTCTAGGTCAACCCGAACTGAGTCAAATCCTGACGGCATCCCTTCAACCTTTACATCAGGCAGATCCCAAGGGGAGGTGGGAGCATTCTGGAGAGCAAACACCACCTGCACAAGTGGGTTGCGATCTAAGTTTCGCTCTAGTTGCAACTCTTCGACTAACATCTCGAAGGGCAAATCCTGATGGTCATAGGCGTTTTGGGTAACTTGTCGCACCTGTGCTAGTAAAGCTTCAAAGGTCGGTTCTTCGGATAAATCAAATCTCAGTGCTAGAGTATTGACAAAAAATCCAATTAACCCTTCGATTTCTCTGCGGTTGCGATTCGCTATTGGTGAGCCTACCACAAGATCCGTTTGTCCGCTGTAGCGCGACATTAACACCACAAAACCCGCCAGCAATGTCATAAACAGCGTGCTTCCAGATTCTTGAGATAGCTTTTTGAGCTGCTGCGTTAACTTGCTATCTAGTTGCAGTCGCTCTGTACCGCCTCGAAAAGTCTGTATCGCTGGGCGAGGGTGGTCTGTGGGTAATTTTAGTAATGGTGGCGCTCCTGTTAACTGTTGCTTCCAATAGCTTAACTGACGCTCTAGTACCCGATTTGTTAGCCACTGACGTTGCCAGACAGCGAAATCGGCATACTGTATAGGTAACTCAGCTAACTCAGCAGAACTCCCTGTTGAAATAGATCGGTAATAGGTTGAGAGTTCACCGATTAAAATCCCCATCGACCAACCATCAGCAGCAATATGGTGAATTGCAAATAGCAAGACATACTCTTCAGTCGCCACTTGCCAAAGTCTGACTCGCAATACAGGACCATTAGCTAAATCGAAGGGTTTGCAGGCTTCTGCTGTCGCCAACGCTTCCACTTGTTTCCAGGGATCTGGCAGATTCTGTAGATCCACCACTGGTAAAGCGATCGTCATACTGGGTGCGATTGCCTGTATCGGTTTGTTATCCTTAATTTTAAAGCAAGTCCGCAGGGGTTCATGGCGTTGCACTATCGCACCAAAGGCTTGTTCCAAAGCTTTGATATTGAGATTCCCTACCAAACGCACGGTGAAATCTATGGTATAGGCACCACTTTCGCCTTCCAACTGATTCACAAACCACAGCCGCTCCTGCGCCCAAGATAACGGTATGTCTGTGTCTCTCAAAATCGGAGCGATCGCTGGTAGCGTCAGACCCGAACCAGTTTCTAGCTGATTGAAGATGACTTGACTTAACTGAGCAACTGTCGGTGATTCAAACAGATAACGTAACGGTAACGAAGTCCCAAAGGCATCCTGCAAACGAGAAATTATTTGAGTCGCTAACAGGGAATGTCCTCCCAAGGTAAAGAAATTATCGTGAATGCCTACTTGCTCAACTTTCAGTACTTCTGCCCAAATTTGTGCCAGCATTTCTTCAGTAGAGTTGCGGGGTGCAACAAATTTGTCTGCGATTTGACTGTGTAAATCCGGTGCGGGAAGAGCGCGGTGGTTTACTTTGCCATTGGGAGTGAGTGGTAAGGACTCCAGGATGACTATTGCATTGGGAACCATGTAGCTCGGTAGTTGGTTGGTGAGGAACTGACGCAGTTCTTCGACTTTTGGAGATTGTTCTGTGTTCGGTACTGCGTAAGCCACTAGACGTTTGTCGCCTGGTTCATCCTCTCGTACCACGACCACGCTTTCCCAAACGCCTGGGTGTTGCACCAATAACGCCTCAATTTCTCCCAATTCAATGCGGAAGCCGCGAATCTTAACTTGATTGTCAATTCGCCCTAAATACTCCAACTCGCCATTCGGCAAATAACGCGCCTTATCCCCTGTTTTATATAATTTTGACTTGCCAAAGGGGTTAGAGATAAACCGTTGTTCTGTAAGTTCGGGACGATTGAGATAACCACAAGTCACCCCAGCACCACCAACGTACATCTCGCCTGGAACCCCAATTGGCACTGGCTGTAAATCCCCATCTAACAGATAAACCTGTAAATCCCGAATCGGACGACCAATTACACTTGCCGTACCATGCAAATCGGCTTTGCTTAATGGACGATAAGTTACATGTACGGTGGTTTCTGTAATCCCGTACATATTTACTAGCTGGGGTGAGGAGTCACCATGGCGTTCAAACCAAGGCTGCAAACTCTTCAGTTCTAAGGCTTCTCCACCGAAAATTACCAAGCGCAACTTCACTTCCCCAACAGTTGCGATTGACTGTTCTGCTTGAATTAGCTGGCGGAAAGCGGAAGGAGTTTGATTAAGAATTGTGACTTTTTCTTGACACAGTAATTGGTAGAAGGATTCTGGCGATCGCGTTACGAAGTATGGCACGACTACCAGTCGTCCACCATACAGCAGAGCACCCCAAATTTCCCAAACCGAGAAATCGAATGCATAAGAGTGGAACATTGTCCACACATCTTCAGAGTTAAATTGATACCAAGAGTTTGTTGCTGCAAATAGACGCACTACATGTGAGTGGTTGACTAAAACACCCTTGGGCTTACCTGTAGAACCTGAAGTGTAGATGACGTATGCTAAGTTATCCGATGTTGCCGAGTTTTTCAAGTTTGACTCGCTCTGTTGAGCAATTTTTTCCCAGTCAGTGTCTAAGTAGACGACACGCGCCTGATGTTTAGGAATAGAGTCTACTAATTGCTGTTGGGTTAACAGTACCTTCACCTGGGCATCTTCAAGCATAAAGCTCAAACGCTCTTGGGGATACTCAGGGTCAAGCGGTACATAAGCACCACCCGCCTTGAGAATTGCCAACAGTCCCACAATCATTTCCACAGAGCGTTCCACGCAAATACCCACCAGCACATCCGCCCCCACACCCAATGAGCGCAAGTAATGCGCTAACTGATTAGCACGACAATTTAACTGCTCGTAAGTCAGTTGTCGATCTTCAAACACCACCGCCTCTGCATCTGGAGTACGCTGAACCTGTTCTTCAAACAACTGATGAATACATTTATCAACAGGATAATCTATCCGCGTATCGTTCCACTCAACCAATAACTGCTGCTCAGCTTCTGTCAGCAGAGGTAATTGGGAAATTCGTTCTTGAGGATTCGCCACAATTCCCTCAAGTAAAGTCACAAAATGACCTGCCATCCGGGCGATCGTGCTGCTATCAAACAAATCAGTATTGTACTCCCACGCACCCACTAATCCAGTAGCAGTGTTTCCCATTGCTAAGGTAAGATCGAATTTTGTAGTTGCACTTTCTATTGGCAAATCACTTATAGTTAGCCCAGTCAGTTCTACTTGTAACATGGGTGTATTCTGAAGTACAAACATTACCTGGAACAGGGGTGTATGGCTGAGGTTTCGTTCTGGTTGCAATGCTTCCACCAACATTTCAAATGGCAAGTCCTGATGAGCATAGGCATCCATTGCCATCAACCGAACGCGAGTCAATAACGATGAGAAACTCGGATTTTCAGATAAATCAGTCCGCATCACTAAAGTATTGACAAAAAAGCCTATTAACCCTTCGATCTCACTGTGATTCCGGTTAGCAATTGGTGTCCCCACCAGAATATCAGATTGTCCCGTATATCGGTAAAGTAATGTATCAAACGCTGCCAACAGCGTCATAAAGAGAGTACAACCTTGCTCTTGGCTGAGTTTTGTTAGTTTTTGAGTTAACTCGACAGAGAGTGCAAACTCGTGATGTGCGCCAGCGAAGGTCTGCACAGCTCCTCTGGGTCGGTCGGTGGGAAGCTCTAAGAGGGGTGGTGCATCTGCCAATTGTTGTTCCCAGTAAGAGAGTTGGCTTTGCAATACCTCCCCTTGCAACCACTGTCTTTGCCAGATTGCAAAATCTGCGTACTGAATCGGTAGTGGGGTTAACGGTGTACCCCTCTTCTTAAGCAAGCTATGCGTAGCGTCTTGTAGAGAAGGCTGACCTTGAGAATAAGCGTTGTAGAGTGCTGTGAGTTCTGCGATCAACACACCCATTGACCAGTCATCAGAGACAATGTGGTGCATACACACTAACAACACATGTTCTGTCTCGGACAGCACGACTAATTTGGCCCTAACTAATGCTTGGCTTGTCAAGTCAAAGGGTTGCAGAACTTCTTGTTGAGCTAAAAGCTTAGCAGCTACTTCTTGTTCGCTTACGGGCAGATGTTGCAAATCAACAATTGATAGTGTCCAATTTGTTTGTGTTTGAATGACTTGTGTTGGCTGTCCATCAACGGCGATGAAGTTGGTGCGTAACGCTTCGTGACGCGCAATTATTTCAATTAAGCTTTGTTCTAAGGCAGCAACTTCAAGATTTCCTACTAGACGCAAAGCCAAGGGTATGTTATATAACGCACTGTTGGGCTGTAGCTGTTCTATAAACCACAAACGCTGTTGAGCAAATGACAGTGATAGTTCTACATTCTCTGCGCGTCTTAAGATGGGTGGGGTGGTTAGTTCTAAGTTTTGTAGCTGCAACTGCCCAATCAGCTCCCCCAGTGCAGCAACTGTCGGTGCTGCAAAAATGCTACGTAATGGTAGTTCTACTTTGAAGATGTTGCGGATGCGTGAAACCAATTGCGTTGCTAGTAGCGAGTGTCCCCCAAGTTCAAAGAAGTGATCGTGAATACCGACTTGCTCTAGTTTCAGTACTTGCACCCAAATTTGTGCCAGCATTTCTTCGTTGGGGGTACGTGGTGCAACATAGTTGTCTTTGGGTTCGTTATGTAAATCTGGTGCGGGTAAAGCGCGACGGTCTACTTTGCGGTTTGGTGTTAAAGGTAGAGACTCGAGCATCACGAAAGTGTTTGGCACCATGTAAAGCGGCAGTTTATTGGCAAGAAACTGACGCAATTCGCTAATGGTGGGTATCTGTTTGTGGGATACTACGTAGGCGACTAATCTCTTATCACCTGGCGTATCTTCTCGGATGATGACACAAGATGTCTGTACCTGGGGATGTTGGTTGAGTACGGCTTCGATTTCTCCCAATTCAATGCGGAAACCCCGGATTTTTACTTGATTGTCGATGCGTCCAAAGCACTCAATGTTACCATCGGGTAGATAACGTGCTAAATCCCCAGTCTTATATAATCTTGGATTTTGGATTTTGGATTTTGGATGATTGGATTTGTTTTTTGATTCAGTCGCTTGAGAAGATTCTAAATTCTCATTCCTATTCCCTAATCCAAAATCTAAAATCGGCAATCCAAAATCGCTAAACGGGTTGGGCAGAAATTTTTCGTCTGTTAATTGAGGGCGGTTGAGATACCCTCTTGCTAAACGAACACCGCCAATGTGCAGTTCGCCTATGACTCCAATCGGTACTGGTTGCAGATGACGATCCAGGATGTATGCTTGCGTATTGGCAATAGGACGACCAATGAGGACTGTATTGGTTTTTTCTGATTTGGAATGTAGTAGATCGTGGACTATGGCTGTAACCGACGCTTCGGTGGGTCCGTAAACATTCAGACAAGTGATGCGATCGCCTACTAATTGCTGCCAGATTGTCACTGTTTCCGGTAGCACTGCATCCCCACCCACAGCGACTAAGCGTAGGCTTTGCGGCACAGTTGCATCCTGTTGAGATACCGCCACCGCCCATTCATGCCAATAGGCTGGGGTGATATTCAACACACTCAGCTTTTGTTGTTCAATAAATTGGGCAAAGCTGGCGAAGTCAGGGAACATTTGAGCGGGTCTTAAGACGACAGTTGCGCCTTTATACCAAGTGGGGAAGATTTCTTCGGCAGCTACGTCAAAGCCGAGGGAAGCAAACTGCAAGACGCGATCGCGGCCAGTCAGACCAAAGACTTCACTAATCGCACTGCTATGGTTCACCAACGCAGCATGAGTCAGCATAACACCTTTAGGTTTGCCGGTAGACCCAGAAGTATACAACAGACAAGCCAAGTTTTCTGGTTCTACTTCACTCACCAAATTTTCTTGACTTTGAAGAGTCAGCACTTCAGATTCTGCGTCTAAGACGATGACTTTTACCCCAGAGACTGGCAAAGAATCCAGCAATTTCTGTTGTGCGATCAGCACGGAGTATTGTGAGTCCTGCGATATATCAGCTAATCGCTGCTGGGGATAATCGGGGTCTAGGGGGACATAAGCGCCACCAGCTTTGAGGACGGCTAATAATGCCACGATGATGGATAGCGATCGCTCCAGATAAATCCCAACCAAAACCTCTGGTCCCACACCCAGAGATTGTAGGTGGTGTGCTAATTGATTAGCTTGGGTGTTCAGCTGTTGATAAGTTAATTGTTGATTGCCAAACACCACTGCTACTGCATTTGAGGTAAGCTCTACTTGTTGCTCAAACAATTGATGAATACACTTATCCCTGGGATAATCCGCCTGAGTATCGTTCCATTCTACAAATAACTGCCGTTGTTCAACTTCTGTTAACATTGGCAATTGGGAAATGCGCTCTTGGGGATTAGCCACAATTGCTGACAGCAGTGTTACAAAATGACCCGTCATCCGCACGATGGTACTGTCATCAAACAAGTCAGTGTTGTATTCCCAGACACCCACCAGTCCAGTAGCAGTGTTTTGCATTGCTAAGGTAAGATCGAATTTTGCCGTTGCGCTTTCTATTGGCAACGGAGTGACAGTTAACCCAGTCAGTTCTACTTGAGATAGGGGATCGTTTTGGAGGAGAAAATCTACCTGAAACAGTGGTGCATGGCTGAGGTCTCGTTCTGGCTGCAATGTTTCCACCAACATTTCAAATGGCAAGTCCTGATGAGAGTATGCCTCCATTGCCATTTGCCGAACACGACCCAACAACTGCAAAAAACTGGGATTGCCTGATAAATCAGTCCGCAAAACTAAAGTATTGACAAAAAAGCCAATTAACCCTTCCAAGTACGTGCGATTGCGGTTAGCAATTGGTGTCCCCACCAAAATATCTTCTTGTTCTGTGTAGCGGTAAAGTAAGGTATTAAACGTTGCCAACAGCGTCATAAAGAGAGTACAACCTTGCTCCTGGCTCAGTTTTGTCAGCCTTTGAGTGAGTTCAATTGACAGTGCGAACTCTTGATGTGCGCCAGCGAAAGTTTGCACAGCCGGTCTGGGTCGGTCTGTGGGTAGGGACAATAAAGCTGGTGCATCTGCCAATTGTTTTTGCCAGTAACTTAATTGGTTTTGCAGTACATCCCCTTGCAACCACTCTCGTTGCCAAATGGCGAAATCTGCGTACTGAATGGGCAGTGGCGCTAAAGGCGAGGGCTGACCGTGAGAATATGCATTATACAGCACTGCTAGTTCTTGTACAAACACACCCATTGACCAACCATCGGAGACAACATGATGCATACACATTAAAAATATGTGTTCTGTCTCGGACAGCACGACTAATGTTGCTCTCACTAATGCTTGTCTTGCTAGATCGAATGGTTGAGTGGCTTGTTGTTGCGCTAATTGCTGTGAAACAATTTCTTGTTCGGTTGTAGATAAATGCTTCAAGTCAACAATTGATACCATCCAATTCGTTTGAGTTTGAATGATTTGAGAAGGTTCTCCATCAACTGTGATGAAATTGGTGCGTAACGCTTCGTGACGACGAATAATTTCTTCTAAGCTTTGTTCTAAGGCGGCGACATTAAGAGTTCCAATTAGACGTAAAGCTATAGGTATATTATAGAAGGCACTGTTGGGATCGAACTGATCTAAAAACCACAGCCGTGTTTGGGCAAATGATAGTGGTAATTCTGCGGTTTTTGACCTTGGTAAGATGGGTGGCGAAGTCAGTTGTAACTTTTGTTGCTGTAACTGCTCGATAGATTGGGCTAATTCGGCAACTGTTGCTGTGGCAAACAACTCGCGCAATGGTAGTTCTACTTGGAAGTGAGAGCAGATACGTGAGACCAATTGGGTTGCTAGTAGCGAGTGTCCTCCAAGTTCAAAGAAGTTATCATAAATACCCACTTGCTCTACTTTTAACACTTGCGCCCAAATTTGTGCTAACAGTTCTTCAATTAGGTTGTGTGGGGCTACATATTTGTCTTTGAGTTCATGATGTAAATCCGGTGCTTTTAATGCACGGCGGTCTACTTTCCCATTGGGAGTGAGTGGCATTTCCTCCAACATCACAAAAGCCTGGGGCATCATGTAAGGAGGGATTTTTGCTTTCAGGTAGTGGCGCAGTTCGCTAATTGTAAGCGTACAGTGCTGACACGGTACTACGTAGGCGACTAAGCGCTTCTCTCCTGGGGTATCAACGCGTGCAATAACACAAGATGCATGGACATCACCATTTTGGTTCAGTATTGCTTCAATTTCTCCCAATTCAATTCGGAAGCCACGAATTTTTACCTGATTGTCGATGCGTCCCAAGTATTCAATGTTGCCATCCGGTAAATAGCGTGCTAAATCTCCAGTTTTATAGAGACGGGAATGCGGCTCGTCACTAAAGGGATTAGGGATGAATTTCTCTTGTGTTAACTCTGCGCGGTTGAGATAGCCTCGCGCTAAGGATTCCCCACCAATATGCAATTCTCCTGGTACACCAATCGGTACTGGCTGCAAATACTCATCTAAAATGTAGATTTGTGTGTTGGCGATGGGACGACCGATAGGTGGTGAGATCTTACGCTCGCGTTCATCAGAAACAACTATGCCTGAAGTTGCGACAACAGTATTTTCCGTTGGACCATAATTATTGATTACCTGGAAAGGGAGTAAATTTGATGGATATCGATGAAGTTTATCTCCTCCAGTGAGTACAGTTCGCAAGGCTGTATCTTCTGTCCACTCCAGAGATAATAATTGCTCTGCCAGTGGTGTTGGTAGAAAACTGATGGTGATTTGTTGCGATTTCAACCAATCTTGCAAATCTACTGGAGATACAAGGATTTCCGGTTTAGCTAAATAGATACTTGCTCCTACGCTCAGATAAGGCCATAATTCCCAAACAGCCGCATCAAATGCTGTGGAAGCTAACTGAGTAGCTTTGTCAGTTGAAGTGATTTCAAAAGCACGTTGATGCCAGAACACTAGATTTAGCAAATTATCATGAGTAACCAATACTCCTTTAGGCAGACCTGTAGAACCAGAGGTATAAATCACATAAGCTAAGTGATGATCTGTGATAGCAGTGTCTGGGTTCTTTTGACTGGAGTTGGAAATGACTGCCCACTCAGTATCCAAACAGACAAGCTGTGCTTGAGACTCCTTGAGTTTGTTAACGAGTCGTTGTTGAGTCAGTAGCACTGCAAGTTGAGCATCTTGAAGCATAAATTGTAAGCGCTCAGTTGGATACTCAGGGTCAAGCGGTACATAAGCTCCACCTGCTTTGAGAATACCTAACAGTCCCACAATCATTTCTAAAGAACGCTCCACACACAACCCAACTAGCATATCGGCTTTCACACCCAAAGACTGCAAGTAATGGGCCAACTGATTCGCACGACAATTCAATTGGTGGTAAGTCAGTTGTTCGTTTTCAAACACTACCGCTACTGCATTCGGGTTCAGCTCAACCTGCGCCTCAAACAACTGATGGATACATCGATCGACAGGGTAATCTGCTTGAGTATCATTCCAGTCAATTAATAACTGCTGCTGCTCAACTGGTGTTAACATTGGCAGTTGGGAAATTTGTTGCTGTGGATTCGCCACAATTGCTTCAAGCATGGTGACAAAATGACCTGTCATGCGCTTGATCGTGCTCGAATCAAACAAGTCTGTATTATATTCCCACACACCTACTAATCCAGTAGCAGTGTTCTTCATTGCTAAAGTTAAATCAAACTTTGTAGTTACACTTGCTATTGGCAATTCACTTATTGTTAACCCAGTCAACTCTAGTTGAGATGTGGGCGTATTCTGGAGAATAAACGTCACTTGGAACAGAGGTGTATGGCTAAGGTCGCGTTCTGGCTGCAAGACTTCCACCAACATTTCAAATGGCAAATTTTGATGAGTGTATGCTCCCAGAGACATTTCCCGAACGCGACCTAGTAACTCGCTAAAACTGGGGTTACCTGATACATCAGTCCGCATCACTAAAGTATTGACAAAAAAGCCAATTAACCCTTCTATTTCACTCAGATTTCGGTTGGCAATGGGTGAACCAACTAGAATATCTTCTTGTCCAGTGTAGCGGTAAAGTAAGGTATTAAAGGCTGCCAGTAAGGTGATGAAGAGAGTACATCCTTGCTCCTGGCTTAGTTTTGTCAGCTTTTGAGTGAGTTCCACAGAAAGGGTAAACTCTTGATGTGCCCCTGCAAAAGTCTGTACTGCCGGTCTGGGGCGGTCTGTTGGTAAGGGTAAGAAAGTAGCTGCATCGGCTAGTTGTTTTTGCCAATAAGCTAGTTGGGTTTCCACTATCTCCCCTTGTAACCACTCTCTCTGCCAGATAGCAAAATCTGGATACTGAACTTCCAGTGGGGTTAAGGGAGAAGGTTGACCTTGAGCATAAGCGTTGTATAGGGCTGTTAGTTCTTGCATAAACACGCCCATTGACCAGCCATCACTCACAATGTGGTGCATACACACTAACAATAGTTGTTCTGTCTGTGACAGCATAACTATTGTGGCTCTGATTAATGACTCACTTGCCAGATCGAACGGCTGAATCGCTTGTTTTTGTACTAATTGTTGTGCAGTAATTTTTTGTTCATCTATCGATAAATGCTTCAAGTCAACAACCGATACTTTCCAGGTTGTTTCTGTGTGAATGATTTGTGAAGCTTTTCCATCAACGGTGATGAAGTTGGTACGTAAGGCTTCGTGGCGAGCAATTATTTCTTGTAAGCTTTGTTCTAAGGCAACTTGATGGAAAGTTCCTTTTAGACGCAAAGTTAGAGGGATGTTGTATAATCCACTGTTTGGCTCAAATTGGGCTAAAAACCATAAACGCTGTTGAGCATAAGATAGGGGGAATTCTTCAGTTTTCATCTCTTGCTCCTTGGTAGAATGCGTGGAAGAGTTAGGTTTGAGTTTTGTTGCTGTAACTTCCCAATTGATTGCGCTAATTCAGCTAGTGTTGCAGCAGTGAACAATTCGCGTAAAGGAAGTTCGACTTTGAAGCAATCGCGGATGCGTGAAACCAGTTGGGTGGCGAGTAAGGAATGTCCCCCCAGTTCAAAGAAGTTATCATAAACTCCTACTTGCTCTACTTTCAGCACTTGCGCCCAAATTTGAACTACCATTTCTTCGAGCGGTGTGCGGGGTGCAACATATTGGTCTGATGCTTGGCTGTTGAAATCTGGCGTGGGTAAAGCGCGACGGTCTACTTTACCGTTAGATGTCAGGGGTAAGGACTCCAGCACCACAAAAGTGTTTGGCACCATATAGGCTGGTAGTTGGTTGGCGAGAAACTCCCGCAGTTTTTGGGCTGTAAGAGATTGTTCCCCTTTGAGCACCACGTAAGCCACTAGACGTTTGTCGCCCGGTTCATCCTCTCGTACCACCACCACGCTTTCCCAAACGCCGGGGTGTTGCGTCAGTAATGCTTCTATTTCTCCCAACTCAATGCGGAAGCCACGAATCTTCACCTGATTGTCAATTCGTCCTAAATACTCTAACTCTCCATTGGGCAAATAACGGGCTAAATCTCCCGTTTTATACAATTTTGACCGATAAAATGGGCTGGAGATAAAACGTTGTGCTGTCAGTTCCAGACGATTGAGATAGCCACGAGTCACTCCAGCACCACCAACATACATCTCGCCCCTGACCCCAATTGGTACTGGCTGTAAATGTTCATCTAGCACATACATCTGTAAATCCGGGATCGGACGACCAATGACACTGGCTGTGCCATTCAAATCGGAAGAGCTCAATGGACGATAAGTCACGTGTACAGTGGTTTCCGTAATCCCATACATATTCACTAACTGAGGGAATTGGTCGCCATGACGCTCGAACCAAGGTTGCAAACTCTTTAGTTCTAAGGCTTCTCCACCGAAAATTACCAAGCGTAAGTTCAAATCAGCCGTAATTGCTATTGACTGTTCGGCTTGAATTAACTGGCGGAAGGCGGAAGGTGTTTGATTGAGAATTGTGACTTTCTCTTGACACAATAACCTATAGAAGGATTCAGGCGATCGCGTCACTATATAAGGCACGACTATCAGTCGTCCACCATGAAGCAATGCACCCCACATTTCCCAAACAGAGAAATCGAATGCATAAGAGTGGAATAATGTCCACACATCTTGAGAGTTGAAGTGATACCAAAGTTCCGTTGCTGCAAACAGACGAATTACATTATTGTGGTTGACTAAAACCCCTTTAGGCTTGCCTGTGGAACCAGAAGTGTAGATGACATAAGCTAAATTAGTGGCTGTTACCTCATTTCCAGGGTTTGACTCGCTCAATTGAGCAATTTTGTCCCACTCACTGTCTAAGTAGACAACACGCGCTTGATGCTCGGGTAATTTCTCAACTAGATGCTGTTGACTCAGCAGCACTGAAAGTTGAGCATCTTCTAAGATAAAGCTCAACCGATCGGTGGGATACTCTGGGTCAAGCGGCACATAAGCACCACCCGCTTTGAGAATACCCAGTAGTCCCACAATCATTTCTAAAGAGCGCTCCACACAAATACCCACCAGTACATCTGCGGACACTCCCAATGAGCGCAAGTAATGTGCCAATTGGTTAGCACGACTATTCAATTGCTGGTAAGTCAGTTGTTGATTTTCAAACTCTACTGCCACTGCATTCGGGGTATGCTCTACTTGTAACTCAAATAATTGATGGATACATTGATTAGAAAGATAATGCGTCTGAGTATCATTCCACTCAATCAATAACTGCCGTTGCTCAACTTCTGTTAACATTGGCAATTGGGAAATTCGCTGTTTGGGGTTAGCAATAATCCCCTCTAGCATTGTGACAAAATGACCCGTCATCCGCTCTATAGTATCAGGGTTAAACAAGTCAGTATTATACTCCCACACACCCACTAGTCCAGCTGCAGTGTTTTCCATTACTAAGGTAAGATCAAACTTTGCAGTTGTGCTTTCTATTGGGAAAGAACTTATGCTTAACCCACTCAACTCTACTTGCGACGTGGGCGTATTCTGGAGGGCAAATAACACCTGAAATAGGGGGGTATGACTTAAGTCCCGTTGAGGTTGCAATGCCTCCACTAGCATTTCAAAAGGCAAGTCTTGATGAGCATAAGCTCCTAACGCTACTTCTCGCACCTGTACCAATAATTCTTCAAAACTGGGATTTTCTGATAAATCAGCCCTTAAAACTAAAGTATTGACAAAAAAGCCAATTAACCCTTCGATTTCACTCCGATTCCGGTTAGCAATCGGTGTTCCGACTAAAATATCTGATTGTCCACTGTAGCGATACAATAAGACATTAAATGCTGCCAAAAGGGTCATAAACAAGGTGACTCCTTGTTCTTGGCTGAGTTTTGTGAGTTTTTGAGTTAACTCTGGTGAGAGGCTAAACTCTTGATGTGCGCCTGCGAAAGTTTGTACCGCAGGTCTAGGTCGATCTGTCGGTAAGGCTAAGAACGTGGTGGCATCTGCGAGTTGTTTGCGCCAATAAGCTAATTGGGTTTCTAGTACCTCCCCTTGTAACCATTGTCGCTGCCAAAGGGCAAAATCCGCATACTGAATCGGCAGGGGGTTTAAGGGTAAACATTGACCTTGAATATAAGCATTATACAACGCTCCTAATTCTTGCACAAACACACCCATTGACCAGCCATCACTGACCACATGGTGCATACATATCAGTAAGATGTGTTCTGTCTGCGAAAGTATTACTAATGTGACTCTGATTAAAAATTCGCTTGCTAAGTCAAAGGGTTGAATAGCTTGAGTGTTAATCAATTGCTGACAACTCTTTTGTTGTTCAGTTGTCGCTAAATGCTGCAAGTCAACAATCGATATTGTCCAATTTGTTGCTGTTTGGATGATTTGAGTTGGTTTTCCCGCAATTGTCGGGAAATTAGTGCGTAAGGTTTCGTGGCGTTGGATAATTTCTTGTAAGCTTCGTTCTAAGGTTGTCACCTCTAGAGTTCCCACCAGACGCAACGCTAGAGGGATGTTGTATGAGGCACTATTGGGCTGTAATTGGTCTAAAAACCATAAACGCTGTTGAGCATAAGATAAAGCTAATTCTGCGTTTGGGTCTCTGGGTAAAATGGGGGGCGCGATCGCTAATTCTTGTTGCTGTAACCTTGGAATCTGTTGGGATAATTCCCCTATGGTTGGTGCTGCAAATAGACTCGGCAAAGGAAGTTCTATGTGGAAACTATTGCGAATACGGGAGATAAGTTGAGTTGCAAGGAGAGAATGCCCCCCTAATTCAAAAAAGTTCTCATCTATTCCCACTTTTTCGACTTTTAGGACTTGTGACCAAATATTTGCCAGTATTTCCTCAATGGGGGTACGGGGTGCGATATATTTGTCTTCGCTGTGTAATTCTGGTACTGGTAAAGCACGACGGTCTACTTTCCCATTAGGAGTTAGGGGTAAAGCTTCGAGCAAGACGAAAGCATTAGGAACCATGTATTCTGGCAACTTAGCTTTCAAAAATTGGCGGATTTCTTGAATTATGGGTTTTATTTCCGGTTTCGGTACTATATAGGCAACTAAGCGTTTATCCCCGCTTTCATCTTCACGAACAATCACGACAGATGCCAGGATCTGGGAATATTGACTTAATACTGCTTCAATTTCCCCTAACTCAATCCGAAAGCCCCGAATTTTCACTTGATGGTCAATTCGTCCTAAATACTCTAACTCTCCATTGGGTAAATAACGGGCTAAATCTCCCGTTTTGTACAATTTTGACTGAGAAAATGGGCTAGAGATAAACCGTTCTGTTGTCAATTCTGGACGGTTGAGGTAGCCTCTTGTTACTCCAGCACCCCCCACGTACATCTCACCGGGTACTCCAATGGGTACCGGCTGTAAATGTTCATCTAGCACATACACCTGTAAGTCTGGAACCGGAGTACCAATCACATTTACTGTACCCTTCAAATCAGCTATACTTAACGGGCGATAAGTGACGTGAACAGTGGTTTCCGTAATCCCATACATATTCACTAACTGAGGGAATTGGTCGCCATGACGCTCAAACCAAGGCTGCAAACTGTTAAGTTCTAAAGCTTCTCCACCAAAGATTACCAAGCGTAAGTTCAAATCAGCCGTAATTGCTATTGACTGTTCGGCTTGAATTAACTGGCGGAAGGCGGAAGGTGTTTGATTGAGAATTGTGACTTTCTCTTGACACAATAACTTATAGAAGGATTCAGGCGATCGCGTCACTATATAAGGCACGACTATCAGTCGTCCACCATGAAGCAATGCACCCCACATTTCCCAAACAGAGAAATCGAATGCATAAGAGTGGAATAATGTCCACACATCTTGAGAGTTGAAGTGGTACCAAAGTTCCGTTGCTGCAAACAGACGAATTACATTATTGTGGTTGACTAAAACCCCTTTAGGCTTACCTGTGGAACCAGAAGTATAGATAATATAAGTTAAATTGTGGGGGTCTACTCCGTTTTCTGGGTTTGATGTACTCTCTGGAGCAATTCTTTCCCATTCTGTATCTAAACAGAGGACACGCGTCTGATGTTGAGGTAGAGACTGGACTAATTTCTCTTGAGTTAATAAGACTTTCACCTGAGAGTCTTCTAACATAAAGTTTAATCGTTCTTGGGGATAATCCGGGTCGAGAGGAACATAAGCCCCACCCGCCTTGAGAATACCCAGTATTCCTATCATCATCTCTAAAGAACGTTCTACATATAAACCCACCAATACATCTGCACCCACACCTAAAGACTGTAAATAATGGGCTAACTGGTTAGCGCGACTGTTCAATTGATGGTAAGTTAGAGATTTATTTTCATATACCACTGCTACTGCATCTGGGGTGCGTTCTACTTGTTCCTCAAACAACTGATGAATACACTTATCAGAAGGATAGTCAGTTTCGGTATTATTCCAATCAATTAATAATTGTTTTTGTTCAAATTCTGTCAATAAAGGCAATTGAGCAATGGTTGTTTGAGTATTGAACACAATTGCTTCTAGCAGTGTGACAAAATGACCTGTCATCCGCTCTATAGTATCAGGGTTAAACAAATCCGTATTATATTCCCATACTCCCATCAGTCCAGTAGATGTATTTTCCATTGCTAAAGATAAATCACATTTAGCCACTGGTGTTTTTACCCAGAAAGGACGTACACTTAACCCAGTTAACTCTACCGTTGACAGAGGAGTTTGAAGAGCAAACAACACTTGAAACAGGGGGGTATGACTGAGGTCTCGTTGAGGTTGCAATGCCTCCACTAGCATTTCAAAAGGCAAGTCTTGATGAGCATAAGCTCCTAACGCTACTTCTCGCACCTGTACCAATAATTCTTCAAAACTGGGATTTTCTGATAAATCAGCCCTTAAAACTAAAGTATTGACAAAAAAGCCAATTAACCCTTCGATTTCACTCCGATTCCGGTTAGCAATCGGTGTTCCGACTAAAATATCTGATTGTCCACTGTAGCGATACAATAAGACATTAAATGCTGCCAAAAGGGTCATAAACAAGGTGACTCCTTGTTCTTGGCTGAGTTTTGTGAGTTTTTGAGTTAACTCTGGTGAGAGGCTAAACTCTTGATGTGCGCCTGCGAAAGTTTGTACCGCAGGTCTAGGTCGATCTGTCGGTAAGGCTAAGAACGTGGTGGCATCTGCGAGTTGTTTGCGCCAATAAGCTAATTGGGTTTCTAGTACCTCCCCTTGTAACCATTGTCGCTGCCAAAGGGCAAAATCCGCATACTGAATCGGTAGGGGGTTTAAGGGTGTACCCCTCTGGGGAAGCAAGCTACGCGTAGCGGATGCACCAGAAGACTGACCTTGAGTATCAGCATCATACAACGCTACTAATTCTTGCACGAACACACCCATTGACCAGCCATCACTGACCACATGGTGCATACATATCAGTAAGATGTGTTCTGTCTGCGAAAGCGTGACTAATGTGACTCTGATTAAAGATTCGCTGGCTAAGTCAAAGGGTCGAATAGCTTGAGTATTAATCAATTGCTGACAACTCATTTCTTGTTCAGTTGTCGCTAAATGCTGCAAGTCAACAACCGATATTGTCCAATTTGTTGCTGTTTGGATGATTTGAGTTGGTTTTCCCGCAATTGTCAGGAAATTAGTGCGTAAGGCTTCGTGGCGTTGGATAATTTCAATTAAGCTTTTTTCTAAGGTTGTCACCTCTAGAGTTCCTGCCAGACGCAAAGCGATTGGCATATTGTATAAGGCACTATTGGGCTGTAATTGGTCTAAAAACCATAAACGCTGTTGAGCATAAGATAAAGCTAATTCTGCGTTTGGGTCTCTGGGTAAAATGGGGGGCGCGATCGCTAATTCTTGTTGCTGTAACCTTGGAATCTGTTGGGATAATTCCCCTATGGTTGGTGCTGCAAACAGACTTGGCAAAGGAAGTTCTATGTGGAAACTGTTGCGAATACGGGAGATAAGTTGAGTTGCAAGGAGAGAATGCCCCCCTAATTCAAAAAAGTTCTCATCTATTCCCACTTTTTCGACTTTTAGGACTTGTGACCAAATATTTGCCAGTATTTCCTCAATGGGGGTACGGGGTGCGATATATTTGTCTTCACTGTGTAATTCTGGTACTGGTAAAGCACGACGGTCTATTTTCCCATTAGGAGTTAGGGGTAAAGCTTCGAGGAGGACGAAAGCATTAGGAACCATGTATTCTGGCAACTTAGCTTTCAAAAATTGGCGGATTTCTTGAATTATGGGTTTTATTTCCGGTTTCGGTACTATATAGGCAACTAAGCGTTTATCCCCGCTCTCATCTTCACGAACAATAACGACAGATGCCAGGAGCTGGGAATATTGGCTTAATACTGCTTCAATTTCCCCTAACTCAATCCGAAAACCCCGAATCTTCACTTGATGGTCGATGCGTCCCAGATATTCTATGTTTCCATCAGGTAAATAACGTGCTAAATCCCCAGTTTTATATAATCTACCCCCTCCTGGCTTCTCAAACGGATTAGAGATGAATTTCTCTTGGGTTAACTCTGGTCGGTTGAGATAACCCCGTGCTAAACCTGCACCACCGATGTGCAATTCTCCGGGTACACCAATCGGTACTGGTTGTAAGTTTTGATCGAGGATGTAGATTTGTGTATTAGAGATGGGGCGACCAATGGTCGGTGAGTCACTTGTCCCTTTTTTGCTCAAGCTAAATGTAGAGTAAGTAGTGTCTTCTGATGGACCATAGAGATTGAATACACGCTGGATTGTACTCTGCTGATAGATTTGTTGCACAAGTTGATTTTGGAGAGGTTCACCAGCTAAATTAATTGTGCATACCTGCTCAGGTAAATTCTTCTCTCGAATTAACTCAGCGATTGCCGAAGGAACTGTATTAATCAGAGTGACTTGGTTGGCAGTAGTAATAGTGGATAAATGTAAAGCGTTTTTAGCTAAAATGACTTTTCCTCCGGTGCTCAGAGTCACAAACAACTCAAAAACCGAGAGATCGAAACAGATAGAGGTAGAAGCTAAGACACCAGTAAGCTCATTGGGTGTAAAAACCTCTTGCGCCCAACTCACTAAAGCAACTGGGCTGTGATGCTGTATGGCGACTGCCTTTGGTCTACCTGTAGAGCCGGAGGTGTAGAGCACGTAGGCTAGGTTTGATGGTTTTACCTCACAGGCATTAGGAATTTCGCTGGCTTGGGTAAACTCCTGAACCGCAGTATCCAAATAGACAAGATGAGCTTTCTGTTCGGGTAGTTTTTCCAGCAGTTGCTGTTGAGTTAACAGTACCTGAATCTGAGCATCTTCTAACATAAAGCTTAAACGCTCAGTTGGATACACCGGATCGAGTGGCACATAAGCCCCACCAGCTTTGAGAATGGCCAGTAATCCTACGACCATTTCTAAAGAACGTTCCACACAAATACCAACCAGCACATCTGCTCCCACGCCCAAAGAACGTAAGTAATGCGCCAACTGGTTAGCGCGAGTATTCAACTGGTGGTAAGTCAGTTGTTGATTTTCAAACACCACCGCCACTGCATCGGGGGTGCGCTGAACTTGCTCCTCAAACAACTGATGGATACACTTATCCTGGGGATAATCCGCCTGAGTCTTATTCCACTCAACTAATAACTGCTCTTGCTCAATTTCTGTTAGCAGAGGTAATTGCCGAATCTGCTGAATAGGATTAGCTACAATACCTTCAAGCAAGGTCTCATAATGTTGAGCCATACGCGCGATCGTGGTAGCCTCAAACAAGTCAGTATTGTATTGCCAGCAGAGTTGCAACACTCCCTGAGCTTCCATCACCATTAAATTCAGATCGAAGTCAGCACCGCGTTGATGTCCGAGCAAGTATGGCTCCATCTGAAGAACTTGTTCTCGACTGTGCAATAAATTTTGGGTTGATTCACACCAACGGTGTGCTTGCCAAGTGAAACTAACTTGACATAAAGAAGAACGACTGCGATCGCGTTGTGGCCGGAGTTGTTCTGCTAACAGAGAAAATGGGTAATCTTGATGCTTTTGGGCTTGTTTAACTGTCTTGCTGACTTGAGCCAGAAATTCTGTGAATGTAGCGTTTTCCTGTACGGAAGTTCGTAAAACGATCGGGTTAACGAAGTAGCCGACAATCTCTTTAAACTCTCTACTCCACCGACCCCTCATTGGACTTCCTATGAGAATGTCTGTTTGATTGGTGTAGCGGTAAAGTAGCACGTAAAATGCTGCTAACAGAATCTGATAAAGGCTTGTTCCAGAAACTAGAGCTAGATGCTTGAGTTTTTGAATTAACTGTTCATCTAGCGGTGAAATATATGATGTCCCTTGATAAGTCTGTACTGGGGGGCGGGGTTTGTCTGCGAGCAAATTCAAAATTGGCAATTCGCCAGCTAATTGTTCTTGCCAGTATTGCCACAGTTTTTCTCCCTTGGAACCCGATAGCATTTCTGATTGCCAGTGGACAAAATTTGCATAAGATTTATTCCCACTTAAAAAATCTGCTGCTACCTCTGTCTGCTCTTGACTAACTTGCTCAATTTCATTAGCATACAAAGCTTGAAATTCACTCAGCAGCAAATCAAAAGACCACATATCACCTGCAATATGATGCATTGTTAGCAAGAGAACGTGTTCTTTTTCCGATCGAGTAAATAAATTAACCCTCAAAATTGAATCTTTTTCTAAGTTAAAAGGACGGTCAGTTTCAGCAAATATTTTCTCTTTTAAGTCATCTTCACTCCAACCGTCAGCATCTGTTACCCAAATACTAAATTTTTGTTTTTCATTAATTTGCTGAACTGGCTTGTCTTCATGAGTGATATATGTGGTTCTGAGAATAGGATGGCGTTCAATAATTTTTTCCCATACACTGATGACAGTAGCAATATTTAAGGTTGAATTAATTTTTACTGTAATAAATATATTATAAGCTACACTCTCGGTCGCCATTTTGTAGATAAACCACATTGCTTGTTGACCATAGGAGAGCGGGTAAGTTGTTTTTAGACTTTTGTTCATTTAAGTTCCTTAAAATTCTGACAATCTTGATGACAACACTAGCAAGAGTGTGCGAATGGAGCCTTTACCAACAAACAAATATCTTTCAAAACTTAGAAAGAAATTACTCACCTTAACGAAACTAGGCCATCTTCCATTGCGATCGCCTCAAATCCTTATTGGGATAATACCTCGAATCCCACCTTTATCAGTGGCAAGTATTTTATATTTGGGGCTAGTTGTCGTACTCATGGTTTTTGGCGATCGCTCCTGAGTCCATGTTTGTGGTTGATCTTGCTGTTGTATATTGACTGGAACCTTGCTTCCCTAACAATGGTTTTGTTGAACAACTCAATTTTTGATTAAATTTACTCTGGTTTTTTCTAAATTAGACGTTTATTGGATGATTGTAAATTATCTCAGCTTTATTAAGCAAATGCAATAGTAGTTGAAAAAGTTGAGTAAACGGTTAAGCAAATCTTAAGTGGAAATTTAAGACAGTTAAGACACTTAAGCTAATGTTTAGAGGAAATTTAAACTCGTTAAAACAGTTAAGCGATAGTTAAAATATTTCAAACAGTTAATCAAGAATCATTACCAACTGTAACTACTTTGTAGCTATTCATCGTTGTGGATAGGTCAAAGTAGAGGAATTGCAATCGTTTGCTTTTTGAGTCTGATAATCCTGTACAGTTACAAGTTGCCAACCCGAATTTTGTGATAGCTCCATACGCTTTTATCCTCCACTATTCCAAAGGCGATCGCCAGATCGATTCCCGAGATTGCGCCCATAATCACCACTTTCAATACTGCTCGGATAAGGGAATTTGAGGTTGGGTAGAGTGTTACCCAACGAATGCTGATAAATGTTGGGTTTCGTTCCTCAACCCAACCTACGTGTTTTCGTATTTTTAGGTTTAATCGACAAGTATTTGACTCGCTTTTGTCTGTATACGCAGCCAATTTAACCAAACTTCTAATCCCTCACCTGTTTTAGTAGAAACAGGAATAATCTCCACATCAGGATTTATCTGACGGATGTTTGCTTCAATTTGGCTAATATCAATGTCTAAATAAGGAGCTAAATCTATTTTTGTAATCAGCAAACAATCTGCTTCTTGAAACATAATCGGATATTTTAGTGGTTTATCTTCTCCTTCAGTAATACTTAATAAAGCAACTTTTGCGTGTTCTCCTACTTCAAATTCAGCAGGACAAACTAAATTACCAACATTTTCTACCAAAACTATATCAAAATCTGAAGGATTGTATTCATCTTCCAGTCGATGAATGCCACCAGCTACCATTCTAGAATCTAAATGACAAGAACGTCCTGTATTTATGGCAAATACAGGAACATTATATTTTTCTAAACGTTCGGCATCTAAATGAGTTGTCATGTCGCCTTCAATCACAGCTATTTTTAACTCATTACTTAAAGCTTCTAGCGTGCGTTCTAATAATGCCGTTTTTCCAGCACCAGGGCTACTCATAATATTGAAACAAGTAATTCCCCATTCATCAAAATGTGCTCGGTTGTGGTCAGCACCTTGTTGATTAACATGAAGTAGGTTAATTCCTAATGCTGCGTCAAATGTTTGATGCATAAGCGTACTCTATTTTATCAATTTTCAACTCTCTACCCGAACGAATATCCTCCATTGGAGAATTACAGTCAGGACAAGCGTACCGCAAACCAATTTGTGGTGAATATTCGTGTTGGCAACGATGACAGAAAGCAATCAGTGGTGTTTCTTGAACGATCAATTTGGCTTTTTCTAAAAAGGTATTGCGTGTTTGGACTTCAAAAGCAAATTGTAAACTAGCGGGTTCAACGCAAGTAAACTTACCGATAATTAAGTGAACTTGAGAAATTTCTAGACGCTCTGGTTGAGATTCCCACCAATCTTTTACTGTTAAAATCAGTGCCTTTGTCATATCAGTTTCGTGCAAAATTTACCTCCATTCCTCAATTAATTCTGGTTGGGAAGCAGGATGAATATATGCAGGCTTTTGTTTGCGTGGTAATTGACCAGATAAAACTAGATGTGCCATGGCATCACAAATAACTCGTGTTGCCATTAAAGATGTCATATCACTAATATCATAAGGAGGTGAAACTTCCACAACTTCTAAACCACAAACAGGTACATTTCGGATAATTTTACCTAACAAATATAGGGCTTCACGCGGTAATAAACCACCGGGTTCCGGCCAACCAGTCCCAGGAACAAAACCAGCATCAATGCAATCAATATCGAAACTGATATAAACACAATCCGTACCGTCTAATGCTCTTTCCAAAGCAAAATCAACGGCTGCATCTAAGCCCATTTCGGTAATATCTGTCACTGTGAGGATATTTGTTGCCCTTTCTCGACAAACTTTAACACCTTGGCGCGGCACTTGCCAGCCACCAATTCCCAATTGCACTAGATTTTTTGCTGGGGCATTTTTAATATTTGTTGCATGAAACCAAGGACAGGTATGCATTCTTTCATCTAAATCTGTTTCCTGGGTATCCACATGGCGATCGAAGTGAATAATGCCTACTTTTTTATCGCCTAAATGACGACAAACACCACGCACTGTAGGAAAACCAATTGAATGATCCCCTCCCAAAATTACCGGGAATGCCCCAGAACTGAAGATATGAGCAACGCCCTTGGAAATTTGGTCAAAGGATTTTTCATTATTAGCTGGAATGGTGAAAATGTCACCGACATCACATAAAGTAATTTGCTCGCGCAAGTCTACACCAAATTCAAAATTGTAGGGGGTGTATAATGCGGAGATCCGACGAATACCTTGTGGACCAAAACGTGTCCCCGGTCGATAAGTCGTTCCAGAATCATGGGGAACACCAACGATCGCTACATCATATTCACCTACCCTACGCACATCCTCTAAATACGGTGCTTTCAAGAAAGTATTAATCCCAGCATAATGGGGAAGTTCACCGCGTGAAAAGGTAGGAATCGAGCGATCGCGTATACTTTCTGCTGCTTCTAACCCTAATTCTAGTCCTCTAGAAACTTCCTGTTGCCAGCCTGTAAGCGGTAAATTAGCTTCTTTTTCCAACGCACGTCCCGCTTCCGTAGAATTTGCTTGGAAATGAGAATTAGGATCGTTAAAAGATTGTTCAGTCATTTTCCGATTAACTTTTTATATAGGATAGCGATTCGAGCGAGATGTTGGAGTTGGTTTATTCTTCTGCATCAAGAAACTATTGTCATTTGTCATTTGTCATTTGTCCTCCTTGTCTACCTTGTCCCCCTTGTCCCCCTTGTCCCCCTTGTCCCCCTTGTCCCTACCCCCTACTCCCTTGCTTTCTGGATACAAGCCTTTAACTGTTCCGCTAAAACTTGAACATGGGGTTCCGCCATGATTGAGACATGATTCCCCAGCACAAAATGGATATCCACTGGCTCTGTAGAAAACTCACTCCAGCCTAAGGAAAAATCTTTGGCAACTTCAGATGCTAACTCACTATTGGGATCGTCCGGCAAATCCTCGTTAGCACGTAGAATAGTTATTTTACCCGGATAAAGCTCTTTTGGTACATAATCAACCAGACACAAACAACTAGTTTTATAAGCTTGTACAATATTTGTCAGTTGAGTCGTTTCGGCATTTGGAGCTAACATATTAGCTATTTTGAAATAGTGTAAAACGTATTTTAGTTGCTCCTCTACCGACAAGGGTTGCAGAGTTTCGTAGGAAATATCTACCTCCTTGTCTAAGTAAATTTCTATGCCTTTGCTCACTTCCGCTAACCACCTCGCATGCTCCCAATTTAGGTAATCAACAAGCATTTGCTTATCTTTATAGGTTGGTGCTGAAGAATCAATTATTGCTAGCAAAGCAACTTTTTGTCCTTGTTTGTGCAACTGTTGAGCCATTTCAAAAGCAACGTTTCCCCCATAGGAATGACCTCCTAAAAAGTATGGTCCCTGTGGCTGAACTGTTTGCATTGCTGTAACGTAAATACTAGCGACCTCCTCAATACTACCGATGGAACCTACTTTCTCGTACAGATCGTTTTCAAAACTATATAATGGTTGTTCCTCTCCTAAATAACGTCCTAAATGATAAAAATAGAAAGGTCTACCTCCTGCACCTGGAACGCAGAAGAAAGGTAAGTTTGTTCCATTGGGTTGAATGGCTACCAAACAAGAAGAATTTGAGTCATGCGAATCTTGTTGGATAATTATCGCCAACTGTTCAATAGTTGGGTTTTGGAAAAGAGTTGTTAAGGAAATATCTTTATCAAACTGCTGCTTAATTTGAGTCATTAAGTAGGTAGCTAAAAGGGAATGACCTCCCAGGTCGAAAAAGTTATCTTGTACCCCAATTTTGTCAATTTTCAGAATTTTTGACCAAATTTGCACTAGTTTCAACTCTAATTGGTTGCGTGCTTCAATAAATCTGTCAGAGTCACTGATGTGGGAAGGAGCTTGCAAGGCATGGCGATCTATCTTACCATTTTGTGTCAGTGGTAGGGACTCCAGGATGACAAAAGCATTTGCTATCATGTACCCAGGCAGTTTATTGCTGAGAAACTCACGGATTTCGCTTGTGGTAAGTGTCTCCTGTTTGTGCGGTACTACGTAAGCAACTAACCGCTTCTCACCAGGGCTATCTTCGCGGACAATGACGCAAGAGACCTGCACGCGATCGTGTTGATTGAGTACGGCTTCAATCTCTCCCAACTCGATGCGGAAGCCTCGAATTTTTACTTGGTTATCAATGCGTCCTAAGTATTCGATGTTACCATTAGGTAAATAACGCGCTAAATCCCCAGTTTTATATAATTTACTCTCTCCTACTTCAAAAGGATTGGGAATAAATTTTTCATTGGTTAACTCCGGTCGGTTGAGATAGCCGCGTGCTAAACCCGCACCAGCAATATGCAATTCTCCTGGTACGCCAACGGGAACTGGTTGCAGATATGCGTCTAAGATGTAGACTTGTGTATTGCCAATAGGGCGACCAATGGGGATTGATTCTATATTTGCCTCAATCTGTCTGGGGATAGGGTGACAACAAGTAAAGGTTGTGCATTCTGTCGGTCCATATCCATTAATAATTTGTGTCAATGGCAGATTTTCTAAAGCTTTCCGGACGTGTGCTACTGAAAGTGCTTCCCCACCAATGAGTAGCTGTTTAATTCCTGATAATGCCTGTGGGTCATCGTCAATGATGGAGTTAAACAATGCTGCCGTCAGCCATACAACAGTAATGCCATGTTTGTGGATTTCCTCGCGCAGCTTTTGAGATGTGGGAATCGATCCACAGGAAAGAACGCATTTTGCACCATGTAGCAAAGCTCCCCAAATCTCGAATGTAGACGCATCAAAAGAAATTGGGGCTAGTTGAAGAAATGTTTGTGTAGCATCGAGATGAACGTAGTTGACGCCAAACAACAGACGATTCACACCACGGTGTACAACTTCAACTCCTTTAGGCTGACCTGTAGAACCAGAGGTATAAATTACATAAGCCAAGTGAGTTGCTTGTACAAATGCCATCGCATTATCCTGACTGCATTGCTCAATTAAGTGCCAGTCAGTATCCAAACAAACCACTTGTGCAGTATGCTCTGGCAATTTGTGAACGAGCGATCGCACTGTCAACAACACGGAAATTTGAGCATCACGAAGCATAAAGCTCAAACGCTCTTGGGGATACTCAGGGTCAAGCGGCACATAAGCCCCACCCGCCTTGAGAATGCCTAACATTCCCACAATCGCGTTTATCGATCGCTCGACGCACAACCCAACTAGTACATCTGCTTCGACACCCAAAGAACGTAAGTGGTGTGCCAACTGGTTCGCACGGCAATTCAATTCATGATAAGTTAATTGTTCGTTTTCATACACCACTGCCACGGCATCTGGAGTACGCGCTACCTGTTGCTCAAACAACTGATGGATACACTTGTCGTGGGGATAATCTACTTGAGTATCGTTCCACTCCACTAACAATTGATGACGCTGTGCTGGAGTCAACAGTGGTAATTCTGAAATTCGCACTTTTGGATTAGCCACAATTGCTTTGAGTAAAGTTTGAAAATGTTGGGCTATGCGTGCAATTGTGGTTGCCTCAAATAAATCGGTATTATAACACCAAACGCCCTCTAAACCAGAAGGGACTTCCCAGTAGTTCACCTCCAGGTCAAACCTAGCTCTGACATCAATGGGCAAGGGCAGGTTCTGGATATTTAACCCTGATAAATTGCCAGAAGACTGGGGTGCATTCTGGAGGGAAAACATCACCTGCACCAAAGGGTTGCGGCTCAAATCTCGCTCTGGCTGTAGCTTTTCCACCAACATTTCAAAGGGTAAGTCTTGGTGGGCATAGGCTGATAAAGTGGTTTGCCGCACTTGTGCCAAAAAGTCAGTAAAGCTGGGGTTGTCAGAAAGATTGCCTCTTAATGCTAGAGTATTTGCAAAAAACCCCATTAACTTCTCAATTTGGGGGCTGTTGCGGTTGGCGATGGGCGATCCCACAACAATATCTGGCTGACCGCTATAGCGAGAAATTAAAACGAAAAAACCTGCCAGTAGGGTCATAAATAATGTTGCGTCCGACTCCTGACTCAATTGCTGGAGGCGTTGCGTGAGGTCGCGATCGAGCACAAAAGACTTAGCTCCACCCTGGAAGGTTTGGATTGGGGGACGCGGTTTATCGGGAGGCAGTTCTAGTACGTTTGGAACATCTGCTAACTGTTGTTGCCAGTAATTAAGTTGGCGTTCTAGGACTGAGCCTGTTAACCACTGGCGTTGCCAAAAGGCAAAATCAGCATACTGGATGGGTAGTTCGGGTAGTGGGTTGGGCAATCCTTGGGTAAAAGCTGCATATAACTGAGATAATTCACTAAAGAAGATGTTTAAAGACCAGCCATCATAGATGATGTGGTGCATCTTCAACAGCAGTACATACTCCTTGTGACTCAGTTGGAGTAGGGTGAATTGTACCAGTGGTTCAACCGCCAAATCGAAGGACGCAGATGCAAGAGACTCCGCCATTTGTCGAATTTGGGCAGTTTGTTCCTGGGTTGACAGCTCCTGTAAGTCATGGATGGGCAAAGTTACGGCAGTATCTGGGGCAATTTTTTGGATAGGTTTTCCGTCTAACGTGGGAAAAGTGGTTCTTAAGACCTCGTGGCGGCGGACAAGTTCATTGAGGCTCTGCTCCAGTGCCACTATATTGAGCGCACCATCCAGCCGCAATGCCTCCAACATATTGTAAGAATCATTGTCCGGTGAGAGTTGTTGGACAAACCAGAGTCGCTGCTGGGCAAATGATAGCGGTAACTCCGCATCTCGTGGCACTCTTTGAATGGGTAATTGATGAGTAGCTTTTACCTGCTTTGCTTGCTGTAAAAACAGCATAATTTCTGTTTTACGCCCAGCTATTTCTTGGCGCAGCATTGGTGTTAAAGCTCCTTCAGGTGCGCGACAACGCAGGCGATCGCCATCGATCTCCAGGTTAATACTCAAGTTGCTCAGGTGACAAATGAATTCAACAATGCTGTTAGTCATGCTTAAAACTCCACTACCTCACTACTGATATCAAGTACTGCTAAATCTTGTGCTGCCCAATCTATTGCCTGAATATAAGCTGCTATACCAACCACTGTGGGAGACTCAAAGATCATCTGTACAGATAGGTCAAGTTTAAAAGCTGAGTTGATTCGTGACACCACTTGAGTTGCTAACAAGGAATGACCGCCAAGTTCAAAGAAGTTATCCTTCACGCCAATACGTTCGGTTCCCAAGACTTCACTCCAAATTTGCACCAGTTGAGCTTCAAGAGGCGTGCGGGGTGATACAAAGCCAGTGGCGAGATTTCTAGTCGCCGTATCTGGTGTTGGTAGGGCGCGACGATCGACTTTGCCGTTAGGTGTTAACGGCATTGCTTTGAGAAGAACAAAAGCTTGCGGCACCATGTAGTTTGGTAGCTTTTGTTGGATAAAGGAGCGCACTTGCGGCACTAGCTTCTGGACTAACTTGCCGTATAAAGGATTATTAGTGTAATCAGTCCAAGATTTGGCAGTGATGGTTGAATTATCCCAGAAAGTCGCTTTGTCTGCGCGATCGCGGCAGAACACCACATCATAAGAACCATCTTGACTGCTTTCCCACCAACTTAGGTGGACGGTGTAACCGAGATGCTGCCCCAACTGGTAAAACTCTTCGGGATTAATCCCAACGTCTAGCTGTTGTGCCAGCAGTTGCCGCAGTTGCCCCACTGTTTCGACATTTGGGGGGCTTTCCAACCATTGCCAAATCTGTAGTGCTTGCTGCACCCGTTGATTGGGTACACCCCTGATTCCCAAAAGTTCTGGCTGTTCTTGGTGCAGTTGATTTTCAATTTGTGTCAATGACAGCCGATCTAATTGCCAGTTTAACCAAGGAACTACCGTTGTTTTGATATCAGTACCGATATGCAGGGTGACATCATAGCGGAATTGAGTTAACTCATTTTGAGAGTCACCGCGTTTGGGCTGAATCTCTACCCAAGTAATCTGAGGAAAACGTTGTTTTAGGGCGATGAAGAAACCAGGATCGATCGCCAATTCTTCTTCAGAAGCCACACTAGAATGTACCATTCGCTGCCATTGCTCAATCGTTTTGTCTTCAGGAGCTTGGGACAACTGCACTGCGGCATGAAATGGCTCCAACAGAGGCAAGGAGCGGACATCACCCATAAAGATTGTACCTTGTTGGGCGATCGCAGCCATTGCTCCTTCGATGACCTGCAACAAATACTCAACACTGGGAAAGTACTGCACCACTGAGTTGATAACTACAGTATCAAACTCTCCAGTGGGGATAGCGTCAAAGTTATCTGCCGTTCGTTGCAGCAGACGCACATTATCCAGACCGGGCACTGTTTTACACATCTGCTCGACATGCTGTAAAGCGGCACTGGAATAATCTATTCCCCAGTACTCTTGACAGTTTGGAGCAATGCGGGATAATAGTAACCCCGTACCACAACCAATTTCTAAGACTCGCTGTGGTGACACCGACAGAATGCGGGTGACGGTATTCTCCACCCACTCCCGCATTTCCCAGTTTGGGAGAGCTTGTTTTGTGTACGAACTGTTCCAACCACTGATATTGAAAGTCAGGTCATCGGCGGATGCTTGAGGTTGCCCATAAGCTTGTTCATAGAGCATTTGCCAATCACTGACGTACTCGCTTTGCCATTGAGCCAGCTGTTGGGGTAAGACTTTGTTTTTCAGCGCAGGTACTAAGTAAGCCACCAGTTGTTTATCGCCAGTGCTATCAACTTTAGCGACGACAATACTTTCTTGTATCAAGGAGTGTTGAGTCAAAACGACTTCAATTTCGCCTAACTCGATACGGAAACCACGAATCTTGACTTGGTTATCAATGCGACACAGGTATTCAATATTACCATTTGGTAGATAACGTGCTTTGTCCCCAGTTTTGTAGAGTCGGGAGTGCGGCTCATCGCTAAACGGGTTAGGGATAAATTTTTCTTGTGTCAATTCCAAACGGTTGAGATAACCGCGTGCTAATCCCACACCGCCAATGTGTAGTTCTCCTGGTACACCAACGGGAACTGGTTGATTGTGCGAATCTAAAATGTAGATTTGCGTGTTGGCAATTGGACGACCAATGGTAACTTTCTCATCCCCCGGAGTGCATTTGGCGATGGTGGCGCAGACGCTAGCTTCTGTCGGTCCATAAGCGTTGAAGAAATTTCTGCCAACAGACCATTGTTTTATCAGTTCAGTAGAACAAGCTTCGCCTGCAACAACGAGCGTTTGTAGGGCTGGGAGTTCTTCAGTGGGCAAGACTGCTAATGCTGATGGGGGTAAAGTAACATGAGTAATGCCATCATCGCGCAATCGCTCAATTAACGGCTTACCGGGCATCAGCGAGTCTTTTGTACCTAAGTAAAGTGTTGCTCCTGACCCCAAAGTCATCAAAAATTCCGATATACAAGCATCAAAACTGAAGGAGGCAAACTGAAGAACGCGATCGCGAGATTGCACGCCAAAAGTTTGAATCTGTGCTAAAGCTAGGTTGTACAATCCCCGATGCTCAACCATCACCCCTTTAGGTTTACCTGTAGAACCGCTCGTGTAGATTGCATTTGCTAGATTCAAAGCAGTCACGACCCCAGTCAAGTTATCTTGGTTGTTTTCATCAATTTCTGACCAAACTTTATCTAAAAAGACCAGTCGTGCTTGAGTTGGGGGTAGTTTATCAACTAAGTGCTGTTGGGTCAACAGTACCGGAACTTGAGTGTCATCTAGCATAAAGCTCAGACGATCTTGAGGATACTCTGGGTCAAGCGGTACGTAAGCACCACCCGCTTTGAGAATTGCCAACAGCCCGATCGCTATGAAAAGAGATCGCTCTACACACAACCCTACCAGTACATCTGCTCCTACACCACTAGACCGTAAGTAATGGGCTAACTGATTTGCACGACAATTTAACTCGCGGTAAGTCAGTTGTTGATTTCCAAACACTACCGCTACTGCATTAGGTGTACGCGCTACCTGTTCCTCAAACAAGGAATGAATACACTTATCTTGAGGATAATCTGCTTGAGTATCATTCCACTCCACCAACAATTGATGGCGTTCCTGCCGGGTAAGCAAGGGAAGTAATGCTACTGGTTGTGCTGGGTTAGTGGCGATCGCTTCAAGTAAAATCTGAAAATGCTGCATCATGCGGGCGATCGTTACCGCATCAAATAAATCACTGTTGTAAGAGCAGAAGCCCCCAAGTCCAGATGGTGCATCCCACAAGTAAAGTTCTAGGTCAAGCCGCACTGAGTCAAGTCCCGAAGCCATCCCTTCGACTGTTAACCCAGGCAGTTCTAAAGGTGCGGAAGGAGCATTTTGGAGGGCAAACACCACCTGCACGAGAGGGTTGCGATCCAAGTTTCGCTCCACTTGCAACTCTTCGACTAACATCTCAAAGGGCAAATCTTGATGGTCGTAAGCCTCTTGAGTTACCCGTCGTACCTGCGCTAGTAAAGCTTCAAAGGTTGGTTCTTGGGATAAATCGAATCTCAGTGCCAAGGTATTGACAAAAAAGCCAATTAACCCTTCTATTTGGGTGCGGTTGCGATTGGCGATCGGTGAACCAACCACCAAATCTGTTTGTCCACTGTAGCGAGACATTAACACCACAAAACCCGTCAGCAATGTCATAAACAGCGTACTGCCAGACTCTTGCGAGAGCTTTTTCAGCTGTTGCGTTAGCTTGGCATCTAATTGCAGTCGTTCTGTACCGCCTCGGAAAGTTTGTACGGCTGGGCGGGGGCGGTCTGTGGGTAGTTCTAACAGAGGTAACGCACCTGTTAATTGTTGCTTCCAGTAGCTTAACTGACGCTCTAGCACTTCATTTGTCAGCCATTGACGCTGCCACACAGCAAAGTCGGCATACTGTATGGGTAACTCTGGTAACATCACAGGAGTACCTGCGGCGATCGCGCGATAATAGGTTGATAATTCACTGATGAATACGCCCAGTGACCAACCATCAGCTGCAATATGGTGAATCGCGAATACCAATACATACTCGTCAGTTGCAATTTGCCACAGCTTGACTCGCAGCACAGAACCATTAGCCAGGTCGAAAGGTTTGCACGCTTCTTCTGCCATCAGTTGCTCTACTTGTTTGGCAGGGTCTGGCAGATTCTGTAAATCCACTACTGGTAACGTGAAGGTTGTATAGGGGTCTATTACCTGTACTGGCTTATTATCCTTCATCCCAAAGCGAGTCCGCAAAGGTTCATGGCGTTGCACGATCGCCGCAAAAGCTTGTTCCAAAGCTTTAACATTGAGTTGCCCCACCAAACGCAAGGCTAAATCTATTGTGTAAGCACCGCTTTCGCCTTCTAACTGATTGACAAACCACAAGCGTTCCTGCGCCCATGACAGGGGTATGCCTGCATCTCTAGAAACAGGTGCGATCGGCGGTACTGTTAGACTATAACCAGTTTCTAGCTGACTGGAAATTACTTCACTTAACTGAGCAACTGTTGGTGATTCAAACAAAGAACGCAACAGTAATGAAATTCCAAAAGCTTCCTGCAAGCGAGAAATTACCCCAGTAGCTAGTAGGGAATGTCCGCCTAGTTCATAGAAATTATCGTGAATACCTACTCGCTCTAACCCCAACACTTGCGCCCAAATCAACGCTAACGTTTCCTCAATGGAATTGCGAGGTGCAACAAATGTGTCTGCTATTTCACTTTGTAAATCTGGTACTCTTAGGGCGCGACGGTCTACCTTACCATTTGGTGTTAAGGCCAGTTTCTCTAGCATTATAAAGCTAGAGGGTATCATGTATTCTGGCAAAATTTCTTTGAGATTAGCTCTTAAAAATTGAGCCAAATTATCAGGTTGATTATTTTCTACATTGCCATAATCGGCAAATAATCTTTGATAGAAATGCGTTTGACGGAAATTATTTTTATAGTGATAAGAGATATATTCAAATTCTATATTCTCTCCATTTTTTTTCAACAAACAACCTTTTATTTTATAATCTGGGTTGAGATTATTTTCGCAAACTGTTCTATAACAAACTGCTTGGATGACATCACCAGGCTCAACCTCAATTCTTGGTTCAAATACTGGAAAATAAACAGGTAGCCAGCAATGCTCGTGTTCGAGAATGTCTATTTCTTCGCCAGAAATAGTATGCAAATTAAGCCAAACTAAAAAGCCATCCATTCGCCCATTTTTCTGAATTTCCAATTTAACTGTATGGGAAAATTCTGGATGAATATATTCATTGAAGTTCAATTCTTCCAAAACATCCACTGTGGAGAGGACATTTGCTTGTGGAAATTTCTTAATACATACTCTTAAGTCGAAGGGATAGCCGACTTGCTCAAAGATTTCTCTGGTGTAATGTGCAGGAGTTTTAGCAAATGTGGGGTTGTGTAATATTTCATCTGGGAGGGTGACAGCCGCCATTTTAGTCACGCTTCTTTCAGGAATCATCAAACCATCAGGCTTGAGAAATCTTCTTGCGTTATTAATAATTACCGTTGCACCTTCAGAGCCACCAATTGCCCCCACAATTTCGGAAACACAAACATCAGCTAGTTCTGGAAGATCAACTACAGTTGCATCTCCATGAATGATTATGATTTTATCTGCTAAACCTAAATTCTCAACGCAAGCTCTTGCTTTGCGGTAGGTTTCCTCACTTCTTTCAATTGCATAAATTTTCTTGGCTCCTCCCTCAACACAAAATCTCGATAAGATGGCATCTTTACCTGTGCCGATTTCAACGACTATTTTGTCTTTGACCAATTGATTAATGGCAACTTTATAACTATCGTTGCGTCGATAGTCATTGGTCATAGCGTAATATAGTAAGTCATCATAAACATAGTATTCAGCTACAGATGGCCATAGTTCTACTTTGTCTGCTGATAAATTTTCTGGTTTATTTGATGATTCGACATTATTCTGTTGCGGTACAACATAAGCTACTAAGCGTTTGTTATTCGGTTGGTCTTCCTGTACGACAACTACTGCTTCCCGTACTTCAGGTAAATCAGACAGCACAGTTTCAATTTCGCCTAACTCAATACGGAAACCACGAATCTTGACTTGATTGTCGATGCGTCCCAAATATTCTATGTTGCCGTCTGGTAGATAACGTGCTTTATCCCCAGTTTTGTAAAGTCGTAAATGCGGCTGATTGCTAAAGGGATGAGAGATGAATTTCTCAGTTGTCAATTCCAGACGGTTGAGATAACCTCTTGCTAAACCCACACCACCAATGTGCAGTTCTCCGGGTACACCAATGGGTACTGGTTGTAAGTGGCTGTCTAAAATGTAGATTTGGGCGTTGGCAATGGGACGACCAATGGTAACTTTCTCGTCTTGGGGAGTGCATTGAGTAATGGTGACGCAGACGGAGGCTTCTGTCGGGCCGTAAGCGTTGAAGAAGTTTCTCCCCACTGACCAAAGTTTTATGAGTTCACTAGAACAAGCTTCACCAGCGACAATGATTGTTTGCAGATTGGGAAGTTCTTCATTTGGCAAGACTGTTAATGCCGATGGTGGTAAGGTGACATGGGTGATGCCATAGTTGCGTAAGCTCTCAACTAACGGTGTACCCGGCATGATTGCGTCTTTTGATGCTAGGTAAAGGGTTGCGCCTGACCCCAAACTCATCAAAATTTCGGAGATACACGCATCAAAACTGAAGGAGGCAAACTGAAGAACGCGACTTGAGGAGTCTACACCAAAAGCTTGAATCTGTGCTATGGCTAGGTTGTACAGTCCTCGATGCTCAACCATGACACCTTTAGGTTTACCTGTGGAACCGGAGGTGTAAATCACATTAGCTAAATGAGAAGCCGTGACACCACTAGTTAGGTTATCTTGGTTATTTTCGTCAATTTGTGACGAGATTTTATCTATGAAGATAAGGTTTGCTGATGTTGGGGGTAGTTTATCAACTAAGTGCTGTTGAGTCAGTAGTACCGGGACTTGAGTATCCTCTAGCATATAGCTGAGGCGATCGCTAGGATACTCTAGATCAAGGGGTACGTAAGCACCACCAGCTTTGAGAATCGCCAACAGTCCTATGACCATTAAGGGCGATCGCTCGACACATAACCCTACCAGTACATCTGCTCCCACACCTAAAGACCGTAAGTAATGGGCTAACTGATTCGCTCGACTATTTAACTCGTGGTATGTGAGTTGTTCATTGCCAAACACCACTGCCACTGCATCAGGGGTACGCGCTACCTGTTCCTCAAACAACTGATGAATACATTTATCAGAGGGATAATCTACAAAAGTATCGTTCCAGTCGATTAATAACTGCTGCTGTTCTACTGCTGTTAACATTGGCAGTTGGAAAATGCGCTCTTGAGGATTTGCCACAATGGATTCTAGCAGTGTGACAAAATGACCCAGCATCCGGGCGATGGTGCTATGGTCAAACAAGTCGGTATTGTACTCCAACACTCCTGCCAATCCAGTCGCAGTGTTCCCAATTGCTAAAGTTAAATCAAACTTGGCAGTAAGATTTTCTGTTGGCAATTCACTGATAGTTAACCCATTCAGTTCTACAGCAGACCTGGGCGCATTTTGAAATACAAACGCTACCTGAAACAGTGGTGTATGGCTGAGGTTGCGTTCAGGCTGCAACGCTTCTACCAGCGTTTCAAAGGGCAAGTCCTGATGAGCATAGGCTCCCAAAGCTACTTCCCGAACGCGACCTAGTAAATCTTGGAAACTGGGATTTGCAGATAAATCTGTCCGCATCACTAAAGTATTGACAAAAAAGCCAATTAACCCTTCTATCTCACTGCGATTGCGGTTTGCAATTGGTGTCCCCACCAAAATATCTGATTGCCCCGTGTAGCGGTAGAGTAGAGTATCAAACGCTGCCAATAGCGTCATGAACAAAGTTGCACCTTGCTGCTGGCTCAGTTGTGTCAGCTTTTGGGTTAACTCTGGTGAAAGTTCAAACTTTTGGTGTGCGCCAGCGAAAGTCTGTACCGCAGGTCTGGGTCTGTCTGTGGGAAGCGGTAATAAAGCTGGTGCGTCTTTGAGTTGTTGTTGCCAGTAGTTCAATTGGCTTTGCAGGACATCACCTTGCAACCACTGTCTTTGCCACAGTGCAAAGTCAGCATACTGAATCGGTAGTGGCGCTAACGGTGAGGGCTGACCTTGAGCATAGGCATTGTACAACGCTGTTAATTCTTGGACAAACACACCTACTGACCACTCATCAGAAACAATGTGGTGCATACACACTAACAAGATGTGTTCTGTCTCATTCAGCACCAGTAATGTCGTCCTCACTAATGCCTGTGTTGCCAGGTCAAAGGGTTGCAGAGCTTGTTGTTGCGCTAGTTGCCGTACAGCTATTTCTTGCTCGTTTGCAGGTAGATGCTGCAAGTCAACAATTGAAAGTTGCCAATCAGTAGGTGCTAAGAGGTCGGAAGTTCTTACTGTTTCCCATTCCCCATTCCCTATTCCCCATTCCCTAATAATTTGCGTTGCTTGTCCATCAACGACGATGAAGTTAGTACGTAAGGCTTCGTGGCGCTGAATGATTTCTTGCAAGCTTTGTTGTAGCGCAGTTTGATTCAAAGTTCCTACCAGACGCAAAGCTTCGGGAATGTTGTATAAGGCACTGTTCGGCTGTAACTGTTCTAAAAACCACAAACGCTGTTGAGCGAATGACAGTGATAATTGAGCGTCCTTTGCTCTTGGCAAAATGGGTGGGGAAGTTAATTCTAAATTTTGTGACTGCAATTGCCCGATCGCATCCGCCAATGCAGCAACAGTTGCTGCTGCAAAAATGCTACGTAATGGTAGTTCTACTTTGAAAATGTTGCGGATACGTGAAACTAGCTGTGTTGCTAGCAGCGAGTGTCCTCCCAAAGTAAAGAAGTTATCGTGAATACCTACTTGCTCTAATTTCAACACTTGCGCCCAAATTTGCGCCAGCATTTCTTCGGTGGGAGTGCGCGGTGCAACATAGCTGTCTGTTTGTGCGCTGTGTAAATCTGGTACGGGTAGGGCGCGGCGATCTACTTTGCGGTGCGGTGTTAGCGGTAGGGACTCCATCACCACGAAAGTATTCGGCACCATGTAAAGCGGCAGCCGATTGGAGAGGAATTGACGCAGTTCGCTAATTGCGGGTATGTCTTGAGAATAAGGTACAACGTAAGCGACCAGGCGTTTATCACCTATTGTATCTTCGCGGAGGACGACACAAGATGTCTGAACATCAGGATGTTGGTTGAGTACGGCTTCGATTTCTCCCAACTCAATGCGGAAGCCCCGGATTTTTACCTGATTGTCAATGCGTCCGAAGCACTCAATGTTGCCATCGGGTAGATAGCGTGCTAAATCTCCAGTCTTATATAATTTTGGATTTTGGATTTTGGATTTTGGATTATTTGATTTTGGATTTTGGATTTTGGATTTGAGATGATTCGATTTGTTTTCCGATTCAGTAGTTTGAGAAGATTCTAAATTCTCATTCCTACTCCCCAATCCAAAATCTAAAATCGGCAATCCAAAATCACTAAACGGGTTGGGGATAAATTTTTCGTCTGTCAATTGAGGGCGGTTGAAGTATCCTCTGGCTAAACGCACGCCACCAATATGCAATTCCCCTTTGATGCCAACAGGTACTGGTTGGAGATGACGATCGAGGATAAAGATTTCTGTGTTAGCGATGGGACGACCAATAAGAACTGTATTCGTTTTTTCCGATTTGGGATCTAGCAAATCGTGGACTACAGCTGTTACCGACGCTTCGGTAGGACCGTAAACATTGAGACAAGTGATGCGATCGCCTACCAATTGCCGCCACATAGTCACTGTTTCTGGTAGCACTGCATCGCCACCCACAGCCACTACGCGCAAACATTGCGGTACGGTTGCATAGGATTGAGATACCGCCACCGTCCATTCATGCCAGTAAGCTGGGGTAATATTTAAAACAGTCAGCTTTTGTTCTTCAATAAATTTGGCAAGATTGGCAAAGTCAGAAAACATTTGCACGGGTCTAATGACCACGGTTCCGCCTTTATACCAAGTTGGGTAGATTTCTTCAGCGGCTACATCAAAGCCAAAAGAAGCAAATTGTAAAACGCGATCGCGACTCGTCAAACCAAAGACTTCACTAATCGCACTGCTATGATTTACTAACGCAGCGTGAGTCAGCATCACCCCTTTGGGTTTGCCAGTAGATCCAGAAGTGTACAACAAACAAGCCAAGTTTTCTGGTTCTACTTCACTCACCAGATTTTCTTGACTTTGAGACGCTAATTGCTCAAACTCCGCGTCTAAGACAATAACTTTCACCCCTTGGATTGGCAAGGAATTGAGCAATTTCTGCTGTGCAATCAGTACCGAAACTTGTGAATCTTCCGATATATCAGCCAATCGCTGCTGGGGATAATCGGGGTCTAGAGGCACATAAGCGCCACCTGCTTTAAGAACGGCTAACAATGCCACAATGATGGATAGCGATCGCTCCAAATAAATCCCCACTAAAGTCTCTGTCCCTACACCCAGAGACTGTAGGTAATGTGCTAATTGATTCGCTTGGGCGTTCAACTCCTGATATGTCAGTGGTTGATTGTCAAACACCACTGCTACTGCATTAGGAGTTAGTTCTGCCTGCTGCTCAAATAATTGATGGAGACACTTATCCCAAGGATAATCAGCCTGAGTATCATTCCACTCAACAAGTAATTGCTGTTGCTCAACTGCTGTTAATATTGGCAATTGGTCAATTCGCTCAGAGGGATCGGTAGCAACTGCTTCCAGCAGAGTTACAAAATGACCAGTCATCCTCTCGATAGTGGTATGGTTGAACAAGTCAGTGTTGTACTCCCACACACCCACCAGTCCGTTAGCAGTGTTCTGCATTGCCAAGGTCAAATCAAATTTGGCCATTGCAGTATCTATTAGCAACGAACTGACAGTTAATCCAGTCAACTCTACGGTTGATAGGGGATCGTTTTGCAGCAGAAAATCTACCTGAAACAGTGGTGAGTGACTGAGGTCTCGTTCTGGCTGTAATGCTTCCACCAACATTTCAAACGGCAAATCCTGATGAGCATAAGCATCCATTGCCATCAACCGAACACGAGTCAGTAATTCGTTAAAGCTAGGATTGGCTGATAAATCAGTCCGCAAAACTAAAGTATTGACAAAAAAGCCAATTAACCCTTCTATTTCATTACGATTGCGGTTAGCAATTGGTGTCCCCACCAAAATATCTGACTGTCCTGTATAGCGATAAAGTAATGTATCAAATGCTGCCAACAGCGTCATGAAGAGAGTACACCCTTGCTCTTGGCTGAGTTTTGTTAGTTTTTGAGTTAACTCAACAGAGAGTGTAAACTCCTGATGTGCGCCTGCGAAGGTTTGCTGGGCTGGTCTTGGTCGGTCAGTAGGAAGCGCTAATAAAGTAGGTGCATCTGCCAATTGTTTTTGCCAGTAATCCAATTGGCTTTGTAGTACATCCCCTTGCAACCACTGTCTCTGCCATAGTGCAAAGTCGGCATACTGAATCGGGAGTGGTGCTAAATTGGGGGATTGACCTCGAGCATAAGCATTGTACAACGTCGTTAATTCAGAGACCAACACACCTATTGACCAGCCATCTGAGACAATGTGGTGCATGCAGACTAACAAGATATGCTCTGTCTCATTCAGCACTAGTAACGTTGTCCTCACTAATGCTTGTGTTGCTAGCTCAAAAGGTTGAAGAGCTTGTTGTTGGGCTAATTGCTGTGCAGCTCTTTCTTTTTCATCGGCAGACAGATGTTGCAATTCAACAACTGACAGTTGCCAATTTGTAAGTGCTAAGAGGTCGGAACTTTTGACTGTTTCCCATTGCCCATTCCCTATTCCCCATTCCCTAATAACTTGCGTTGCTTGTCCATCAACGCTGATGAAGTTGGTGCGTAGAGCTTCGTGACGATGAATAATTGCTTGTAAGCTCTGTTGTAGCGCAGCTTGATTCAGATTTCCTGCTAGACGCAAAGCAAAGGGAATGTTGTACAAGGCACTGTTCGGCTCAAACTGGTCTAAAAACCACAAACGCTGTTGAGCAAATGACAGTGGTAGTTCTACATTCTCTGCCCGCCTTAAGATGGGTGGGGCAGTCGCTAAATCCTGTTGCTGCAAATGGTCGATGGATTGCGCCAATTCGCTAACTGTGGCTGTAGCAAACAACTCGCGTAATGGTAGCTCCACTTGGAAAATTTTGCGGATACGTGAAACGAGTTGCGTTGCTAGTAGCGAGTGTCCTCCCAAGCTAAAAAAGTTATCGTGAATGCCCACTTGCTCTACTTTCAGCACTTGCGCCCAAATTTGTGCCAGCATTTCTTCGGTGGGAGTTCGTGGGGCAACATATTTGTCTGCGCCGCTCTGTAAATCTGGTGCTGGTAAAGCGCCGTAGTCTACTTTATCGTTAGGAGTTAGTGGCAAGAACTCCAACATCACAAAAGCCTGGGGCATCATGTAGTCAGGCAGTTTGTGAGACAAAAACTGATGCAGTTCGCTAGTTGTAAGTGTTACACCTTTTTGCGGTACTATGTAGGCGACTAAGCGGTTGTCACCAGGTGTATCTTGACGGGCGATGACACAACAAGCTTGTACGTGAGGATATTGGCTCAGAACTGTTTCAATCTCTCCCAACTCAATGCGGAAGCCACGGATTTTAACTTGATTGTCGATGCGTCCCAAGTATTCGATGTTGCCGTCAGGTAAATAGCGTGCTAAATCCCCCGTTTTATATAATCTATCTCCTCCTGACCCCAAGAACGGATGGGAAATAAATTTCTCATCGGTCAACTCCGGACGGTTGAGATATCCTCTTGCCACGGAAGCACCACCAATGAGCAGTTCTCCCGGTACGCCAATGGGAACTGGTTGTAAATACCGATCGAGAATGTATATCTGAGTGTTATGAATGGGTCGTCCAATAGTTATCTTTTGCTCATCAACACCTAGTTTTTTGCACGTCACTTCTACAGTTGCTTCAGTAGGTCCATAAGCGTTGATAAGTTGCGGATATTCACCTATATGTTGCTGCCACATTCTAAATCGTTGTTCAAGTGGATGCTCGCCGCCAATAATTACCAATCGGATGGAATCAGGTAACCGCAAATTGGCATTGACTAATTCAAAAGTTAGTTGATGCCAGTATGCGGTTGGGAAACTTAAAACCGTTAAATTCCAATCGCGGCATTTTTGGCTCGACGTCTGCACTGAACTCAGCATTTCTTGAGTTCGCAGCACTACTGTCGCACCACAACTTAGGTAAGGATAAATTTCTACTGCTGCTACATCGAAGCTAATGGAGGCAAATTGTAGTATACGATCGCTATTCGTTATACCATATTCAACAATTGTCGATTGAGTAAGATTCACTAGGGATTGATGTTGAATCATCACACCCTTGGGCTGACCTGTAGAACCAGAAGTGTAAATTACATAAGCTAAATTTTTGCTGCTGATGCTATTAACCAAAGCAGTATCACTCGATTGAGCAATAGATTGCCAGTTAGTATCTAAACAAACAAGCTGTGCTTGATGGTCAGGTAGCCTTTCTACTAAATGCTGTTGAGTCAAGAGGATCGAAAGCTGAGCATCTGCGATCGTGAAGCTTAAGCGGTCTTGGGGATACTCGGGGTCAAGTGGTACATAAGCCCCACCTGCTTTGAGAATACCCAATAATCCCACCATCATTTCCAAAGATCGCTCTACACACAACCCTACCAGTACATCAGCCCCCACACCCAAGGACTTCAAGTAGTGCGCCAACTGGTTAGCACGGCAATTCAGTTCATGGTAGGTCAGTTGTTGATTTTCCCACACCACCGCCACTGCATCAGGAGTACGCTGCACCTGCTCCTCAAACAACTGATGGATACACTTATCCTGAGGATAATCTACTTGAGTATCATTCCACTCAACTAACAGTTGATGTTGTTCGGGTTGTGTCAACAAAGGCAATTGAGAAATACGCTGTTGTGGATTCGCCACAATGGATTCTAGCAGTGTCACAAAATGATTCGCCAGCCGTTCAATAGTACCCGTATCAAACAAGTCAGTATTGTACTCCCACACACCCACCAGTCCGGTAGCAGTGTTCTCCATTGCTAAGGTAAGATCGAACTTGGCAGTTTTACTCTTGATTTTAAGTAGATTGACAGTTAACCCAGTTAACTCCACGGTTGATATAGGCGCATTTTCCAGGACAAACATCACTTGGAACAGTGGTGTATGACTGAGATTGCGTTCTGGCTGCAATGCTTCCACCAGCATTTCAAACGGTAAATTCTGATGCGTGTATGCTTCCACTGCCATGAACCGAACGCGATCCAATAATTCGCTAAAACTGGGGTTACCTGCCAAGTTGGTACGCATGACTAAGGTATTGACAAAAAAGCCAATTAACCCTTCCAAGTACGTGCGATCGCGGTTTGCAATTGGTGTCCCCACCAAAATATCTGTTTGTTCCGTGTAGCGGTAAAGTAGGGTATCAAACGCTGCTAACAGCGTCATAAAGAGAGTACAACCTTGTTGCTGACTCAGTTGTGTCAGTTTTTGGGTGAGTTTTTGAGAAATCGAAAACTCTTGACGTGCGCCAGCAAAGGTTTGCACCGCTGGTCTGGGTCGGTCTGTAGGAAGCGGTAATAAAGCTGGTGCATCTTGGAGTTGTTTTTGCCAATAATTCAATTGACTTTGCAGTACCGAGCCTTGCAACCACTGTCTCTGCCATAGTGCAAAGTCTGCATACTGAACCGGTAGTGGTAATAAATTGGGTGATTTACTTCGAGCATAAGCATCGTACAGCACCGCCAATTCTTCAACAAACACACCCATTGACCAGCCATCCGAGACAATGTGGTGCATGGAAACTAACAAGACATTTTCTGTCTCATTCAGCACCAGTAAATTCGCTCTGAATAACGCCTGATTTGCTAGGTCAAAAGGTTGAACAGCGTGTGCTTGCGCTAATTGCTGTACAGCTAGTTCTTGTTCTTCTTTAGACAGATGTTGCAAGTCAACAACGGAAACTGTTTCCCATTCCCCATTCCCTATTCCCCATTCCCTAATAATTTGCTTTGCTTGTCCATCAACAGTCCTGAAGTTAGTGCGTAAAGCTTCATGACGCTCAACGATCGCTTGTAAACTTTGTTCCAAGGCAGTAACTTTGAGAGTTCCTGTTAGACGCAAAGCAACATGGATATTGTAAAATGGACTATTCGGCTCAAATTGGTCTAAAAACCATAAACGCTGTTGAGCAAATGAAAGTGGTAGTTCTACATTCTCCGCTCGCTTGAGGATGGGCGGGGAAGTCAGGGCGATCTCTTGTTGTTGCAACTGCTGAAGCGATCGCGCTAATTGCGCTACTGTTGCATTGGTAAACAACTCACGCAATGGTAGTTCCACTTTAAAAAGGTTGCGGATGCGTGAAACAAGTTGCGTTGCTAGTAGAGAATGTCCCCCCAGTTCAAAAAAGTTATCGTGAATGCCCACTTGCTCTAGTTTCAGCACTTGCGCCCAAATTTGTGCCAGCATTTCTTCAATGGGAGTGCGTGGGGAAACAAATTTTTCTAGCTGCGTGCTGTCTAAGTCTGGTTTTGGTAAGGCGCGGCGGTCTATTTTACCGTTAGAGGTGAGGGGTAAGGATTCCAGCAACACGAAGGTGTTTGGCACCATGTAGCTTGGCAGTTGGCTGCTGAGGAACTGACGCAGTTCTTGAACTGTGGCAGATTGTTCCAGTTTTGGCACTACGTAAGCAACTAAACGTTTGTCCCCCGGTTCATCTTCTCGAACCACCACCACGTTTTCCCAAACGGCTGGGTGTTGCGCCAGCAATCCCTCAATTTCTCCCAACTCAATGCGGAAGCCGCGAATCTTGACCTGGTTATCTATGCGTCCTAAATACTCTAACTCGCCATTGGGCAAATACCGCGCTAAATCCCCAGTTTTGTAGAGACGATCCAATTTTGGATTTTGGATTTTGGATTTTGGATTTTGAGATTTATTTTCTGATTCAATAGTTTGAGAAAATTCTAAATTCTCACTCCTGTTGTCTAATCCAAAATCTAAAATCGGCAATCCAAAATCCCCAAAGGGATGAGAGATAAATCGTTGTTCTGTCAGTTCGGGACGATTCAGGTAGCCACTCGTCACCCCAGCACCACCAACATACATCTCCCCAGGAACACCAATGGGCACTGGCTGTAAATGTTTATCCAAGACATACACCTGTAAGTCGGGAATTGGACGACCAATGACGCTGGCTGTATCGTACAAATCGGCTTTGCTTAGGGGACGATAGGTAACGTGTACGGTGGTTTCTGTAATTCCGTACATATTGACTAACTGGGGTATTTGGTCGCCGTGTCGCTCGAACCAAGGCTGCAAACTCTTGAGTTCCAGGGCTTCCCCACCAAAAATCACTAAGCGCAAACTTAGGGCGTTAGCAGTTGCTATTGCTTGTTCGGCTTGAATTAATTGGCGGAAGGCTGAAGGTGTTTGGTTAAGAATTGTGACTTTCTCTTGACACAATAAATTATAGAAGGATTCGGGCGATCGCGTCACAAGGTAGGGCACAACGACCAGTCGTCCACCATAAAACAAAGCACCCCAAATTTCCCATACTGAGAAGTCGAATGCATAAGAGTGGAACAATGTCCAGACATCTTGAGAGTTAAAGTTATACCAATCTGTTGCTGCAAATAGACGAACTACGTTGGAGTGATTGACTAAAACACCTTTGGGCTTCCCTGTAGACCCTGAAGTGTAAATGACGTATGCTAGGTTCTCGGGTGTGGCGGTGTTTTCCAGGTTTGAGGAGCACTCTCGAGCAATTTTTTCCCAGTCGGTGTCTAAGCAAACGATATGCGCTTGATGTTTAGGTAGAGACTCTACCAATTGCTGTTGAGTTAACAGCACTCCCACTCGAGCATCTTCTAACATGAAACTAAGACGCTCTTGGGGATACTCGGGATCGAGTGGTACATAAGCTCCACCTGCCTTAAGAATGCCTAGTATGCCCACGATCGTTAAGAGCGATCGCTCCACACAAATACCCACCAGCATATCGGCTTTTACACCCAACGAGCGCAAGTAATGCGCCACTTGATTGGCTTGGACGTTCAACTGTTGATAGGTTAGTTGTCGATCGCCAAATGTCACTGCTATAGCATTCGGGTTGCGCTGTACCTGCTCCTCAAACAACTGATAGATACACCGCTCCTGAGGGTAATTTGCCTGAGTATTGTTCCACTCAACCAATAACTGCTGTTGCTCAACTTCTGTAAGCATTGGCAATTGAGAAATGCGCTGTTGTGGGTTGGCGATCGTTCCCAAAAGCAATGTTTGGAAATGCCCCAACATTCGAGCGATCGCTGCATCATCAAATCGGCTAGTATCGTAGCTAATCTTCACCCGTAATTGCTGACCGGGGAGAGCGACTAATGTGAGTGGATAATTAGATTGTTCAAAGCCCCGAATATTCTCTATGGAGAAACTGCCATTGTCTAATTTTTGTGCATCATCAAATGGATAATTTTCAAAGACAACAATGCTATCAAACAAAGACGTTCCTTTGGGGATTTCACTAAGACTCTGAATCTCAGCCAATGAACTATATGAGTATTGCTCAGACTCAACTTGCTGCGCCTGTAAATCCTTCAATAAAGCCAGCACTTGGGAGTCTGCTGCAACTTGAACTCGCATTGGTAAGGTGTTAATAAATAGCCCCACCATCGACTCGATCCCGACAATAGATGACTCCCGACCAGATACAGTTGCACCAAAAACGACATCTGTTTCTTGGCTGTAGCGAGACAGCAACAATCCCCAAGTTGCTTGCACCAAATTATTGAGCGTCAAGCGATGCTGTCGTACAAAAGACTGAAGTGCAGTTGTTGCTGAAACTGTAAACTGAATTTGTTGTGTACCATACCTGACACTGCGACTTTCTTGGTTTGAAAGCTGTTTTTCTACTGTTAAAGGAGTGGGTACAGTAAAACCTTGAAGTTTTTGTTTCCAGAATTTTTCAGCTTGTTTCCGATCTTGTTGCTGTAGCCAAGCAATATAGTTACGGTAGCTGACAGCAGTTTGATAGCGGAAAGTTTCTCCCTGAGAAATCGCTTGATAAAAGTTCAACAGGTCTTTAAAAACTAAAGGTAAAGACCAGCCATCCATTAATAAATGATGATGGCTCCAGATAAATTGATAAGTATTTCTGTCAAATCGGATCAGATGCAAACGCATCAATGGAGCTTGAGACAATTGCAAAGCCTTTTGCCGATCGAAATCCAGAAAAACTTCTAACTGTTGTTGCTGTTCTTGTGGAGGTAAATTTTGCCAGTCGTAAGTTTCGACTGTGACCTGTACCTGTCGATACACAACTTGCACAGGAGTACTCAAAGTCTCCCAAAGAAAAGCCGTGCGGAAGATGGAATGCTTTGCTACTATTTTCTGCCAAGCTTGCTCAAAGGTTGGTATATACAAATTTCCTGTCAAAGTGCAACTTATCTGGGAAAAATATACGCCTGAGTCTGGTTCATACAAACTATGAAACAGCATCCCCTGTTGCATTGGTGATAGGGGATAAATATCTTCAACATTTTGTTTGTTTGTTTTGTTAATTTCTGATTTCATAGATTTGCAAATATTCGATCTAGTTCTGATTGGTTAAGTTGTAATAGTGGGAAATCTGTGGGAGTATAACCCCCGTTTTCAGAAGATAAACAATGGTCAATGAGTTCTTGTAATGTTTCAAGAAATTCTTGAGCAATCTTCTCAATGGTTCTGGGTTGATGGAAATTGCTACTGTATGTCCAATCTATTTGCAGCCGTTCATCGATAATGATGGCGTTAATGTCTAGCAGATGAGGGCGCGGATGATGCAAACTGTGGTTTTGTCCGCTAGATTCACTCGCGATTTGCATCATTGAAGATTGATTGAGAACTTGAGCAAATTGACCCAGATAATTGAAGCTAATCTCTGCTTGCTTGGATGTCTGGAGTTGGGCAATGATTTCTGGCTTCTGGCTCAAGTAGCGCAATAAGCCATAGCCAATTCCTTTGTTGGGAATGGTGCGTAATTGTTCTTTGACAGATTTTAAAACATCCCCGATATTGTCTTTGTCTGTTGCAGGAATATTTAAAACTACCGGGAAAATTGTTGTAAACCAACCGACGGTGCGAGATAAATCTACACCATCCACTATATTTTCCCGTCCATGACCTTCTAGGTTGAAGAACACTGACTCAGAGTGAGTCCATCTGCTCAAAACCAATGCTAAAGCAGTCAGTAAGACATCGTTAATCTGAGTTTTATAAGCTTTTGGCACATCTTGTAGGAGTGCTTGGGTTTGTGCCTCATTCAAAAACACGGATATTGTACGAGCGGATGATACTGTGTTTGCTCCTGCTGTATGGTCTACTGGGATGGAGTAAACAGAAGCACTAGATACACTCAACCAGTAAGGCAGTTCGGATTTTAAAACATCCGATTGGCCATATTCTACCAGATGTTGCGCCCAATCTTTGAAAGAGGTGGTTTTGGCTGGAAGCGATATCGTTTGTCCTTGAGACAGTTGCTGGTAAGCTGTCTGCAAATCTTCTAACAAAATCCGCCAGGAAACACCATCCACTACCAAGTGGTGAATGATGATGAGTAATCGCGCCCTTTTGTCAACCCCCAACCAGAAAAAGGCAACTTGGACGAGATTTTCTGCAAGCTGCAAACTTGCTTGTAAGGAAGAGGCGGTAGCTGCAATAGTTGTTTGTTGCTCGCTGTCTGGGAGTGTGGATAAATCTACAAAGGAGACAGTAACGCGATCGCACCCAGTAGAGTGAATTTGTTGCCAGCGATCGTCAGGTTGTGTAAATCGCAAGCGTAGGGCATCATGATGTACTAGCAATTGCTGCCATGCTTGCTCTAATAGTTCTGGCTTAAGGTTGGATGGTACAGATAGCAGAAATGATTGATTGTAGTGGTGCTTTTCGGGCGAGTTCTGCTCAAAAAATCTTTGTTGAATTGGCGTTAGGGTAACTGCACCTGTGACTAATCCCTGTTCTATTTGCGCCACCCTGTTTGTTTCTGCGACTACAGCTAATTCGGCAATGGTTTGATGGGTAAAGAATTGCTTGGGAATCAGCTGCAAACCTGCTTGCCTTGCTCTCACGATGATTTGAATAGTGAGGATGGAATCGCCACCGAGTTCAAAGAAGTTATCATGTATACCAACTTGCTCCACTCTCAGAACTTCAGACCAAATTTGGGCTAATATTTCTTCCTCTGGGGTATGCGGAGCAACAAAACTCACTTCCAGCCCCTCGCGCAAGTCTGGTGCTTTCAATGCACGGCGATCTACTTTGCCGTTGCGCGTTAAAGGTAGGGCTTCTAAGATAACAAAAGCACTGGGTACCATATAATCTGGCAGCCTAGTTTTCAGGAATTGCCGCAGTTCGCTTGTTGTTGGTGTTACATCTTTTTGCGGTACTATGTAAGCAACTAAGCGTTTAATTCCTGGTCGATCTTCATGGGAGATGACACAAGCGGTTTGCACGTGAGGATACTGGCCGAGGACTGCTTCGATTTCTCCCAATTCAATCCGAAAACCCCGAATTTTTACTTGGTTATCAATGCGCCCCAAGTATTCGATGTTGCCATCTGATAAATAACGGGCTAAATCCCCTGTTTTATATAATCTACTCCCTGCTGTCTTATCAAACGGATTGGGAATCAATTTCTTTTGCGTTAACTCTTTAGCATTGAGATAGCCTCTTGCCAATCCCGCACCGCCAACGTGCAATTCCCCAGGTACACCAACGGGAACAGGTTGCAGATATTCGTCTAAAATATAGGTTTTTACGTTAGTTATGGGACGACCAATAACTGGCTTGAGGTTAGCTGTTATCAAACACACTGTAGTATCTACAGTGCATTCTGTAGGTCCATAGACATTATAAAAATTAATATTGTGAGCCTGTGCCAAAGTTGCCCACATAGATTCATCAATAGGTTCTCCTCCAACCAGTACATATTGAGGAGCAGCCTCACTGTCCAGCAATCCTGCTGAAATCAGCAGTCCCAGTTGCGATGGTGTGCAATCTAACACATCTATTTTTTGCTGCCACAGGTAGGACAACATGGCATTTCCATCAAATCGCACCTTTTCTGGTACTATGTCCAAGGCATGACCGTATATCAGTTGAATAATTTGTTTAACAGAAGTATCAAAAGCTAAAGACCCATTCAAGCTGACTTGCAATCGGGACCTCTGGTGCTGAGAATAGATAGCTTGATGCAAACCGTTGGCGAGATTCACAACTGAGGAGTGCTGAATCAAGACTCCCTTTGGCTCTCCTGTCGAACCTGAAGTGTAGATTGCATAAGCCAAGTTCTCAGGTTGAATTTCACAAACCGGATTTGATTCCACTGCTTGAGAGATTCGCCGCCAGTCAGTATCTAAGCAAACAAGTTCTGCTTGGTGTTGTGGAAGCCCTGCAATTATATTTTGTTGCGTCAACAGCACTGGAACTCGGGCATCTTTGAGCATAACGAGCAAACGCTCAGTCGGATACTCTGGGTCAAGGGGTAAATAAGCACCACCCGCTTTAAGAATACCCAGTAGTCCGATAATTGTGTCTGGCGATCGCTCCACACACAATCCCACCAGCACATCTGCGCCTACACCCAAAGACTTTAAGTAGTGCGCCAACTGGTTAGAGCGACTATTCAACTGGCGGTAAGTGAGTTGTTGATTTTCAAATACAACTGCTACTGCATCTGGTGTCCGCTCTACCTGTTCCTCAAATAACTGATGAATACACTTAGAGGAGGGATAATCAACTTGAGTCTTGTTCCACTCAACCAATAACTGCTGTTGCTCAACTTCTGTAAGCAAAGGTAATTGTGAAATCTTCTGCAGTGGATTTGCAACAATACCTTCAAGCAAGGTCACAAAATGACTTGCCATCCGTTCAATCGTGCTGGCATCAAACAGGTCACTGTTATATCTCCACGAACCTATCAATCCCTGCTGTGTTTGCCAAATCGCGAGCCTCAAATCAACCTGAGCCGTATCCTGCTCTACTATCTCTGGAGTTAAACTAATATCGGGTAATTCTAAAGTATCGAGCGAAAAATTCTCCAGGACAAATATTACTTGAAACAAGGGATTGTAACCAAGAGAACGTTCTGGTTGTATTGCTTCTACCACTTGTTCAAACGGCACATCTTGGTGTGCGTGGGCATCCAAAACAACAGAATGCACCCGAGCAATCAACTCTCTAAAACTGGAGCGATCGTTAATTTGAGTACGCAACACCAAGGTGTTAATAAAACAGCCTATGAGCGGTTCAATTTCTGTACGGTTGCGGTTAGCAAAAGGGGAGCCAATACAAATATCATCCTGATGGCTGTAACGATGAAGTAAGACTACAAAAGCTACCAAGAGTGTCACAAATAAGGTAGTTCCGGACTCTTGGCTCAAGGTTTTGAGTTGTGCGCTTAAATTCGAGTTGAGTTGCCATTTTTTAACCGCGCCAGAGAAACTTTGAACTGAGGGGCGAGGATAATCTGTTGGTAATTCTAATAATGGTGGTGCATCGGCTAACTGTTGCTTCCAATAATCAAGTTGTTGTTGCAATTCCTCAGTCAACCATTCTCTCTGCCAAACAGCGAAGTCGCCATATTGGATTGTTAACTTTGGTAATGGAGTTGGAGAACCAACAGAAAAGGCTTGATATAGATCTGACAATTCTTTGATGAATATTCCTATTGACCAACCATCCACAATAATGTGGTGTATCGTCAGTATCAGCAGATGTAACTCTGGTTTCAGGCGTAGGAGGCTAACTCGCAGTAAAGGCTGTTTTTCTAAATCAAAGGGTTTGCGGATTCCGTCAATAACTCGCTGTTGAATTTCAGCTTCTTTTAACCCTTGCAAGTCTAAGACTGGTATATTGATAGTTAAGCTGGGTAAAATTCGCTGCACCGCCAATCCATCTACCGTGGTAAAAATAGTCCGCAAAGCTTCGTGGCGATGGATAATTTCGTTAATACTTTGCTCTAATAGGGCTACATTTGGGACTCCGCTAATCCGCAATTGTAGACTTTCGTTGTATGACGTATTTTCTCTATCTAATTCATAGAGAAACCACATTCTTTGTTGGCTGAAAGACAAAGGTAGATCGCGATTTCTTTCAATAGGTAGTATAGGTCTAGCAGTTGATTGTTTGGCATCTCTGGCTTTTCGCAAAAAACTAAGTATTTCTGTTTTACTCTCCATCAATTCCTGCTTGATGGTTGATGTCATGACTCCTTTAGGCGCACGGTAGCGTAGCTGGTCATCTTCAAGCCAGATATCAATTCCTAAGCTTTCTAATGAAGATAAAAATTTAAATACTGTCATCTTATAAAGAACCCACTTCGTATTCTTCTTGTGCATTAGCAATCAATGTAATGTCTTTTGTTGCAATTTGCAGTGCTTGAATGTTACTAGCCAGAGCGCTTACAGTCGGAGATGCAAATAAATCGCGTAAAGACAACTCAATAGAGAATGCATCGCGTAACCGAGAAATTAATTGCGTTCCCAACAAAGAATTTCCTCCCATTTCCAAGAAGTTATCGTGAATACTAAGAAGAGGTATGCCTAAAACTTGGTGCCAAATTTGAGCCATCTGTTTTTCTACCTCGTTTCGGGGTGCTACATTAGCGTTTGCTTCCTGATGATTAAACTGCCGAATTAATTTGTTTTTATCAATAGTACCACTTACGGTGAAGGGCATCTCATCCAGCGGTATTAAATTGCAGGTAAAAGAAGTTCCAAAGCGGTCTTGTAGCTGTAAATCTGGTAAATTAACCACCTTTTCACTACTACTAACAGTAAAATAGGCGGTTAACTTTTGTAAACCAAAAGCTGACGACTGCCAACGTTGAATGTTTTGGTTGCTGCCATCCAAACCTATAAATAGATGCCCTTGCTGATGTTGTAAGCTTGCAAGCATTGAAGATATTGCTTGGGAGGAAGACATAATATAGAAACCTTTAGCACGGGTTAGATTTTTCATCTGATATCCCTGGCTCATCCCTGTTTCATCCCACATACTCCAACTCATACAATAGCTTGCTAATTCACTTTTGGAATTTTGGTAATGAGAAAAGCGATCGAGAAAACTATTAGCAGCAGCATAAGCACCAACAGCAGTGCTACCAAAAAAACCGTTTACCGAAGAAAAGTTGATAAAAATGGTGTCGCAACTATCCTTCACCAATTGATGCAGTACCCAAGTCCCTAACACCTTAGGACGTAGTACTGCTGCTAAGTTTTCCTTTTGCTCTTTAAGTACAAGTTGCTCGTGAAAAGTTCCGGCTAAATGAATTATTCCATCTAAGTTTTTCTGCCATCGATATTTAGTTTTTTCAACTATTATCTGCAACTGTTTCAAGTCACAGATATCAACAGCTTCGTAAATTATCTCTCCCTCAAGCTTTTCTAGTTGTTGATAAGCTTGGAGGCGTTGTGTCAGAGCATCTTCCCTCTCTAAATGAGCATTCCAGGTACTTTTATTTGGTAAAGGAGTTCTGCCGACCAACAGTAGCCGAGCTTTATAATGTTTCAATAGATATTGGGCAATCTGGATACCTATCCCTCCCAGTCCTCCAGTGATTAAATAAGTTCCTCCTTGCTTGAAGGTGACTGGGGATTTAGGTTCGTCAGTCAAATCAACTTTCTCTAGACGAGGAATAAAACGCTGACCATTTCTGTAGGCTACTTCGCGTTCTTTTGAGAAAACTTGCATCTCTTGTAGGATACAAGCTGCATTTGTTTCAACTTTTCCAAAAGGCAAATCGATGTGCCGACAGTTCACTTTTGGTAGTTCTTGAGAAATAGTTTTCAGCAGCCCTAAGACTGTTGATTTCTCGTAAGTTATTGGGTCATCTGAGAATATAGATTGGATATGAGAAGAAATAAGTATTAATTGAACAGAATTATCCAAACCCTGAACTTTGGCTAAAGCTTGAACCAGGAATAATAAACTGTATATCCCATGTTCTTGTGCTTGTTCGAGAGCATCAAGGCTTTTAACTTCGCCAATATACTGGTCATAAGTCCAAAAATGAAGAATCTGCCCAATGGGAATATTAGCTGCTGCTAGGGATTCGATTAAAAGTTGGTAATCCTTGGCTTGTCCTGGAGTAATTGTGTAATGCGAGCCATTTATTTTTTGAAAATCTTCTCCGGGTGAAACAGTTATGTATGGCAGGTTATGTTCTGACAATATTTGACATAAATATGTTCCTAACCCGAAAGAATCTAGAAATACTAGAGTAGAATGAGTAACAGTTAAAGAAGAATTAAGAGTGGTAATGGGATATTTGGGCTTCCATACTTGACGGTAGAACCAGTCAGGAATGGTATTAGTGTTACCTAGTAATATATCAATTCGTTTAATAATTGATTGAAACTCACCTTTATTGAAACGCTGGCTCAATTGGGAGCGTTGAATTTTCCCAATAGCAGTTTTAGGAATAATTTCTTGCTCTACTGGAATAAGATAGTCTGGATTTACTCCCAACCTGTTGACAACAGAAGTGCGAATTTCTTTAAGCAGAGTTACTAAACTGGTACCCTCAGAAAGAAGAGTATTGAAAAAGATAGCAAGTTGGTCGGTATTTATTCCTGGTTGTCTCACTGCACAGGCAGCTGTGTAAGAAACCTCTACATCTTTAAGTTCTTCAACGGCAGCTTCGATTTCTTGACAGTAGTAGTTGAGTCCATTGATGATAATGATCTCTTTCTGTCGTCCAGTAATAGTTAAACGACCTCCATCAAGAAATCCTAAATCCCCAGTATTAAACCAACCATCGGGGGTAAAAGCTTCTTGGTTTGCCTGTGGATTCTGATAGTAACCAGAAGTCACGGAAGTACCTTTAACCTGCAATCGCCCAATTGTTTGTTCCTCAACGACTTGGTTTTGGGTATCCACAATTCGCATAGAAAATCCAGCAATAGGTGTGCCCACTTCCACAAATTTTTGCTCGTCTGTCGTTGAATCCAATAGAAAGCTGTCAGAATAGGTAACGCCTGAAGATGTCTCAGCCATTCCCCATGCTGGGTGCATTGCAGTAGTAGGCAGTTGATAAAATTCCAGCAACTGCAAAAATTTTCTTGCTGTTTTCGCGACGATCGCTTCACCTCCATTAAGCATAAATCGCATTGAAGATAATTCCCATGTGGAAGTCGCCCTACTTTTTAGCTTTTTTAGTTGCTCATCGATCAGTCCATAAGCGAAATTAGGAGCCCAGGTAATCGTGGCTCGATAGTAGAAAATCCAATCCAGCCATTTTGTAGGTTTCTGCAAAACCAAGTCTGTGGGAGCATGGATTTGCTGGCAACCTAGATAAACATCCCGAAGATGGAACATGATTATTCCCCCAACATGATCTAGGGGAAACCAATTTAAAGAGACATCCTCTTGTGTAAAACTGTTCATTGCAACAGTAGCAGCACAATGGCCGATTAGACTGCCATGACTCTGCATCACAGCTTTGGGTTTACCCGTGCTTCCAGACGTCAAAAGCAAAATTGCTAAATCTTCTGGCTGACTTTGATGCCAGTGAAAATCCGCTTCGCACTGACGCAGGCTCTCAATAGTTGCAATTTGAAAGTTTTCTAAATTTAAAAGCCTTGAAAAAGCATCTATCTTGGGAGCTAAAGAAGCACTCGTTAGTACAAGGGGTTTCCCCAACATCTGCCAAGTATTTTGTAATTTGCTTGCGGTACTGTTGACTAGCTCATAGGTAGGGGCGATGGATACTGGCACTGGAACAAAGCCCCCTAGTACACAACCCCAAAAAGCACGGATAAAATCTTGATTATCCTCTAGTTGAAAAATAACTTTGTTTTGAGATTTTAATCCTAGCTTTCTCAATCCAGCTAAAATCTGTTGGGCTTCCTGCCATAATTCCCGATACGATTGAAGTTTCTCGCTGCCATCAGGCTGAATGTAGATAATACCCTTAGTTGAATTTTGAGCTGCTCGTTGCAGTACTTCTGCTAAAGTTTTGGGAGCATCTGGAGGGAGTTGTAGCGGTTCCCCATGACTAATAGCTAGCTTTTTTGACGAGAAAATGTTTTTATTTTCTACTTTTACTTTACCAGATATTTTTGTTTGTGCTTGTTGCTCGCTATCTTCAGAGGCGAACACGTGAGTCTCACCTAACAAATCCTCCAAATGCACGGGAGGAATACTTGTAACTCTTGATTCAACAACCACCGCAACATGTTCAATTTCTGATAATGACTCCAATTGCTCCTCGACGCAATGCATTAAGTCAGAGTCAATAACTTCTGATCTCGCTAAAAAGACTTCATCTACCTGCCCTACATCTGTTAGGGGTATGGTGGAGACTGGTACGAGTGCTGTAGGTATCAATTCGCTAGGCAGAATTGCTTGCAGGTGAGACAACAATTGTTCTGGTGCGAATAAGCCTGATGGAACTACATAGGCAAGTAATTCCTGTTGTAGCTTTTGGGTTTGTCTTTTTATCACTACACAATCATCTACAGTCAAACTCGACAGAATAGCAACTTCTATTTCTCTACTTGTAAATTTTTTTTTATCTGAATTTACTAGAAGCCGACTATAACTATAATCATTTAACTGCATTAGCTTTATCCTTTTTAAAGACAGCTTATCTGATGAAATCAACTTACTTTCTTGAAAACACATATTAAAATAGCTCAAACAAATTAAATTTTAGAGCCTTTTAGGTTGGTGCTTATGCTTTAGCGCTAAAGCGCAATTACTAACATTGTATATTTTTTTAAATTGAGTTACTTAGAACTTCAACTCACAAATCATCTCAGTTTTCTGAAGAAAATGCAATAGCACTTAAGACTGTTAATTGGACGGTTAAGACAGATAAGACATTTAAGCGGAAATTTAAGACAGTTAAGCTGGTAGTTAAAATATCCTTGCATTTTCACTCAAACATTAATAAAATTTTGGAGGTATACAAACAAAGCCTGCCTCCACAGGGTAAGAACTACTAGTCCGCGCAGGCGGGCAAGTTTTTTTGTAGCAGCGATTTCTAATCGCTTAATATTTTTACAAAATAGGGATGGACTAGGTAAGAACGCTATGTTTGAGTGCGTTTACAAGAAGATGCAAATTGATAGCTTGTTTTCTATACAATCTTAGGTATCACAAATGACAAAGATCTTTGTAGATGAACAAGAATTAACCAAACAAGTAGTCCAATATATCGAGCAAGATGAAATTGCCATTGCTGTCAAAAAACTGCGTCAACAGGCAAACAACTCTTGTGAACTGCCTCCAGATTGGCTACTCAACACAGCAGATGCTCTAGAAAATAATGACTGGAGTATCTTATCTGAAGGCTTTGTCAATATGGATTTTATCGGTAAAAACGGCTATTTTCTGATTATCGCCCCTTACCAAATAAATCGACAATGCCAACACAAAGTGACTTTAAGCTCAATTTACGGGCAAATACACTCAAACTCTCAGCCATCTATTGAACAATTAGAAAATCTGATTCGCGAAAAATTTGGAACCTTAAGTCAACCAATTCCAAGAAACCTGTCCTTTACCGAGATTGCTAGTTGCGGTAATACTAGTGGTGAAAGTGGTGAAGCCTTCATCGTCCCGAATGGATGGTCTTTTCCTAACATTGTTTGTGGTCCAGCATTAAACAATGCAAGGGAACAGCGACGGCGTTTTTTAGGATCGAGCCGCGAATGCATCCAAAAAGTATTTGAATATGAAACAGCTAATTTACTCTTAGGTCCTTTAGAAGACGAAATTAATGGTGAACGCTATCGCCACATAGATACTCAAGTTCATGAAGCAGGACACGCGAGTGGTTTGGGATTTGACTTCAAGGTAAAGCAAAACCTTCTCCAAAACTATACCCATAGTGGTGTAGAAGAATGGCGATCTGATAGCTTGGGCTTTGAGTTTGCAGCTTGCACTTTACCTGCTGAAGAAGCTGGGAAGTTGGTAGCTGTCAATTTCTGCATTCGCTTTGGCTTAGATGCTCACCGTTTAGGAGGCATAGAAAAAGATGTGGATGTGTATGCTGGGCTTATAAGCTTAGAACATCTTTTTCAAAATGATGCCATATATGTTACTAAAAAAGGTCAATTAGCTTTACGTAATTTGACTTATCCAGGTTTACTGCAAGCTGTGGAACTCCATCGAGCACAAGCATTATGTCTTACCCGAAGAGAGTTAAACCTTAAAAGTCCTACAGGAATTTTTTCTCTGTATAAAATAAATATTCATCCATCAACTCAATCAATTTTTCAGGCGCTAGTGATGGAACGCTGTCAAGGAGTTTGGACACAGTTACAATAATGTGTTTTCCCCTTTAATAAATATGTGCTTAACTGTCTTAACTTTCTTAACTGTCTGCGACCCCAATCTCACATCTTGCACCCATTGCAAAATGTCATTTATTTGTGTTGTCTGCTATTGCATTTTCTTGGTAAACTTGATAACTTGAAGCTGATTATTAGCAAGCTTGGGTTAAAATCTACTTTAGTCATAGTCAACCAGTTTCAACCTAAAAGTTCAGTTTTATACCAGTGCGTAAGTCCAAGTACGATTGGGAGATGAAAATGTTGTGACAAACAAGGTATACACGCAATCAGTTTTGACATTTGATGGGCAGGATGATTACATAGATTTTGGCAAAAATGATATTGGTGGTGTTTTTGCAGAAGGGAGTTCTGCCTTTACAATTTCAGGATGGTTGAATCCGCATCAACTCACAAGTAAAGCGAGTACTTATGGGACGCGCAATGTTTTTTTTGCCCGTTCTTCAGATAGGTACAGTGATAATTTTGAGTTTGGCATTAGTGAGTCAGGAAATCTCGATGTTTATATTGATGAGAAGCTAGACAACGGTCTCAGAACCTTTGGCAATGGAGAACTGACGCTCGGACAATGGCACTTCTTTGCGATTGTCTTTTATCAGGGGCAACTGACCATATATCTTGATGAGCATGAGTATGCAGGCTCGTTGAGAGGTGCCTCGTTAAACAAAGCAACGAGTTCTGTAACTTTGGGCGCGACTTTACATAATAACATATATTATACAGGTCAAATAGCTAACATAAGTGTCTGGAATTACCCCTGTGACCAAACGCAAATCCAAACACAACGGTATCAGCCTCTAGTTGGGAATGAACTTGGATTAGTAGCTTACTGGACATTAAACGAAGGAGAAGGAGCAATTGTCCGAGACCAAACTGGAAATGGCTATGGTGGAACGTTGCATGGCAATCCCACTTGGGATTTAGCAGAACTTCCATATATGACCGCACAATCCTCCAATGAGGGCGAAAGACAAGATGAGACAGCAAATCGTTTAGAGGAAAACCTTCCTTTAACAGAAACTGTGGTGCAAGAGGAAGATTCCCCGACTCAAGAGACGACGGCTTTAGCTCCAGCAGCAGCCAGGAATGAAGGTCAACCAAAAGTAAAAAAAGAGACAAGGAAAAAACTCGCTCGCGACCAAACATCTCTAACCTCCCAACCACAAGCAGGGGAAATCAAAATAGACCAAACGAGTCAAAGCGAAGTCTCAGAAAATATCCCACAGCAGGAGCGATCGCAAACATTCACTCAGGAGCAATCGCAAGCAGCTATGAATACACCAGCCAATGCTAAATATAAAATACTAACCATCGATGGAGGCGGTATTCGGGGCATTATCCCAGCCTTGATACTAGCAGAAATTGAAAAGCGGACACAAAAGCAGATATTCAGTTTGTTCGATTTAATTGCAGGTACTTCTACTGGAGGAGTTCTAGCGCTCGGACTGACTAAACCCCGATTAAATTTGGAGCCATTCGATACCACGCCTATCGCTCAATATACCGCAGAGGATCTGGTAAAACTCTTTGTTGAGTATGGACCAGAAATGTTTTACGAGCCAGCATGGGAAAAAATACTTGGACCGATAGAAGATGTATTTATCCAGCCAAAATACGCGGCGGATAGCAGAGAGGAAATCTTCCGGGAATATTTTGGAGATGCGCCTCTAGAGGGGAATCTCAAAGAAGTGTTCGTAACTAGCTACGATATTGAGCAGCGAATTCCCATCTTGTTTACAAATAAAGTTGAAAAACAACAGATAGAATCGAAAAGGTTTCGCAAGTTATCTGTCGGCTTTACACTTAAAGATGCAGCCATGGCAACAACTGCGATTCCAACTTATTTTCCTCCCTATCGCGTTGCAAGTTCCCATAATGCCAACGGCTTCTATACTTTAGTGGATGGTGGATTGATTGCTAATAATCCCACCTATTTAGCAATTATGGAGGCGAGAATAAGCAGACAAAACACGCAGCCAGTGAATTTAGACGATCTCTTGATAGTTTCCTTGGGAACGGGTTCTCTGACAAGTGTCTATACCTATAACGAAGTCAAACATTGGGGGCAGTTGCAATGGGGACAACCGCTTTTAAATATTGTCTTTGATGGTGGTAGTGAAGTGGTAGCCGGAGAATTAGAACGCTGGTTTGAGGCGAGTCAAAAAGAACTCAACGGTTCTTATTATCGGTTTCAAACATTCCTTACAGGAGATTTGGAACTCGTAGATAATGTCAAGTTGGAAAACATTCGCCAGCTACAAGCCTCAGCCCACCAACTGATTGCAGCACAAAGTCAACAAATTGATGAGTTATGTAATATTTTGTTAAGCTGAACGCGATAAGCCGGGTACGGCGGCGCTGCCATGCGATCGCTAGCGCAAAAATAAATCGGCAGTTCGTCGATTGGGTACAGGGCTGCTGTATGAAGCATATAGTGATAGAACAAACAGATGGTTCAGTTTGCCAAATGTCAAAGGAAAAATCAGTCACAATCTTGATTAAGTGACTCAGTTCTTAGATCGGGGTAAATAGAAAAATTTGTAAAATTTTAACCTTATCTAAGTGTGGATGGCTCTTATTTAGCGTAGTCTAAATTTTGAAACAGAGTTCTTTCTTGACAACAGTTCTAGTCTCTTACCGTTAGTCATTTTTTAACCAAAACGTAAGGATTTTAGGTAATTCCAATGGACGAAATCGCTAAAAAACTTGCCGGTCTAGGTCTTCCTGGCATAATTCTTGTAGTTTTAACAGCCGCATCAGGAGGTAGTTCTGCGGCTGTTGCTGCCGCCCTCACAGCCTGGGGAGGACCGTTTGGCATCGTAGGTGGTATAGCCATACTTGGTCTGATATCAGTTGTAGGGGATGCTGTAGCGGGATTTGGACTTGAAGCCCTTCTGAAGGCAATCTATTCAGAACGCAGCAAAACCGAATCCTTGAGAGTTCTCCTTAAAGAAATTAAAGATCTACCTATTACAGATGAGCTAAAACTCAAACTAAAACATCACCTTAGCCCACCAGAAAATACTTATGAAGTACCTGACGCACCAAGGACAGTTGAAATTGTTGATGAATAATTTCACTGTTCAATTTGGTGTCTTTTGAGAGCGAATAGTACTGGTACAAAAAGGCTGAGTATGAAAGCTAAAGGATGAAAGAAATTGGTGGGCGAGGACGCTCACCATTCTTCATAACTTATCAATCTGATGGATATGAAAAAATGGATGGAGATTTCTTCAGACAGAAAATATTTTTTTGTATCCTTTTTGTACATGAATAAAATGTAAGTCTGAAGGAATTTATGAAGTATGTATCATTCATATTTAAATTGTAAAAATTAATGAACCGCTAAGACTAGCCAGTTCGTTGCTCTGGTTACCAGCAGTTGAAGCTCCGGGCGTCGCAAAAAGCGCAAAGAAAAGAAAAAAGAGAGAATTTTACAAATGATTTAGGGTTGCTCTAGTTAAACAACTGGCTGAAGCATAGAGAAGTAGTAATAATTGGACTATATTTTTCAATTTACTCAACTTTTAAAGTATCTTTTATGCAAGAAATTGTGATTGTTTCTGCTCATTCTGTTGATGGTTTTTCTGTTTTAAGTGAGCAGGAGAAACATAAAATATTGGTGGAATGGAATGATACAAGGGTAGATTATCCCAAGCATTTGTGTATACATCAGTTATTTGAAGCACAAGTGGAAAAAACTCCACACAATATTGCTGTCGTCTTTAATGAGGAGAAATTTACCTATCAAGAGTTGAATCACCGAGCTAACAAAGTAGCGCACCATCTGCAATCTTTAGGTGTAGGGACTGAAGTTCTGGTAGGAATTTGCGTTGAGCGCTCTTGGGAAATGGTAGTGGGTAACTTGGCCATTCTCAAGGCGGGTGGAGCTTACGTGCCGCTAGATCCAACGTATCCTCAAGAACGTCTGAACTTTATGGTATCAGATTCGCAAGTGCAGGTGCTGTTGACGCAGGAAAAGTTTGTTGCAGGGTTTAGAGAAAGCGGGGTGAAGACAGTTTGTCTGGATACCGATTGGGAATTAATCGATCGCCAAAGCCAAGAGAACCCCAATACCGATGTAACGGCGGAAAACCTAGCTTATGTTATCTATACATCTGGTTCTACAGGAACACCAAAGGGAGTCGCTGTACCGCATCGGGCTGTCAATCGGCTAGTATGCAACACGAACTACGTGCAGTTAGACAAGAGCGATCGTATTGCCCAAGCCTCAAATGCTTCCTTTGACGCAGCTACTTTTGAGATCTGGGGTGCTCTCCTGCACGGTGCTAAGCTGGTCATTGTTCCCCAAAATGTTGTGCTTTCGCCCCAGCATTTCGCAGCATACATCCGCGAACAAAGCATCAGTGTATTATTCTTGACGCCAGCCTTATTTAATCAGTTAGCAAGCATTGTCCCCCAGGCATTTAAAGATCTGCGACACTTGCTCATTGGTGGTGACGCTTTAGATCCTAAGTCGGTCAAAGCAGTTTTGAGGAATAGACCGCCACAGCGATTGCTCAATGCTTATGGTCCGACTGAGAGTACAACATTCTCTTGTTGGTACTTGGTGCAAGACGTTGCGGAAGGGGCAACAAATTTGCCGATTGGTCGCCCAATTTCTAATACACAAATATATATACTGGATTCCAAACTTCAACCAGTCCCCATTGGGACTCCTGGGGAATTATATATTGGCGGCGATGGCTTGGCACGAGGTTACTTAAACCGCCCAGACCTAACTGAGGAAAAATTCATTTCCAATCCCTTTAGAAGAAGCAGGGGAGCTCTTGAGCAGGGGAGCAGGGGAGTCAAGGAAGACCAATCCTGTTCTGAACGCCTTTACAAAACAGGTGATTTAGCTCGCTTCTTACCGGATGGCACTATTATCTTCATTGGTCGAGTTGATAATCAGGTGAAGATTCGCGGCTTCCGCATTGAATTAGGAGAAATTGAAGCGCTTTTGAGTCAACACCCAGATGTCAGTCAAGCAGCGGTCATCGCCCGTGAAGATATTCCCGGTGATAAGCGCCTTGTTGCCTATACTGTCTTGAACCAAAAATCGGAAGCAAACGCTACTATCCTAAAACGCTTCCTTGAAGAAAAGCTGCCTCTTTACATGGTACCAGCAGTTTTTGTGATTCTCGACTCCTTACCTCTAACCCCTAATGGTAAGGTGGATCGTAAAAACCTTCCAGTCCCCGATCGCTCGCGTCCCGATCTCGAAGAAAGCTTCATCGCGCCGAGCAATCCAATTGAAGAGAAGTTAGCCCTCATCTGGGCTGAGTTACTCAGACTCGAACAGATTGGAGTCAACGATAATTTTTTCTATCTGGGGGGTCATTCCCTAATTGCAACTCAGATGCTTTCTCGCGTGCGCGAAGTATTCACTGTCGAGTTATCCTTTCACCAGATATTTGAAAACCCCACCATAGGGGCTTTAGGTCAACTCATCGCACAAGCTTATCCAGAGCAACACTGGCAACGTCTTGCTATAGAAAGAATTTCTCATGAAGGATTCTTGCCTGTCTCCTTTGCCCAAGAGCGAGTGTACTTCATCCAGCAATTGGCTCCAGAAAGTAACGCCTACCAATTCCAGGCAACTCTGAGATTTCACGGTCAGCTAGATGTAGCAGTACTACAACAGTGTCTCAACGAAATTGTGCTGCGTCATGAAATCTTGCACACGACTTATCCAGCAATAAATGGGCGGCTATTTCAGGTCATTCATCCACACCAACCAATCGATTTTATCGCGATCGACCTCCAGTCATTCCCAGAAAACGAGCGTGAGACCCAGGCTCAAAAGCTAGTTGAGACAGAAGTGCAAAAGCCTTTTGACTTAAATCAACTACCATTAGTTAGGTGGGTGTTGTTCAAGTTAAGCGATAAGCCGGGTACGGCTTGCGCCAAGGGCGATGCTGCAAAGCAGCCGCTTCGCGAACGCGAACACCTGTTGCTCCACATCGAACATCACATGGTTCATGATGGTTGGTCATTCAACGTCTTTCTAGGTGAGTTAATACAACTTTATCAAGCATTCTCTTTGGGTCATCCTTCCCCGCTTCCCGAACCACTCTTGCAGTTTGCGGACTTTGCTTATTGGCAACGACAGTGGGTCAAAAGTCAGGAAGCCCAAGCTCAATTGACTTACTGGCAACAAAAATTATCAGGTAGTTCACCCCTGTTGGAATTACCATTAGACCGCCCGCGACCAACAGAGCAAACTTACCAAGGCGATCAAATCAGGATGGAACTTCCTATCGACTTGTGTGAATCGCTCAGAGTTCTCAGTCGTCGAGAGGGTGTTACCTTATTCATGACGATGCTGGCAGCTTTTTTGGTCATGTTGCACCGATACACCGGGCAAGACGACATTAGCGTCGGCACAGCTGTTGCCAATCGGCGGATGCGCGAGGTCGAGGGGTTAATTGGCATGATGGTCAATAACTTGGTTTTACGCAACAATTTGTCAGGTAATCCCACATTTCGGGAGTTACTCGCTCGAGTACGCTCCTGTACTCTGGAAGCTTATGCTAACGAGGACTTACCCTTCGATAAAGTGGTGGAGGTTCTCAAACCAATACGCAACTTGAGTCACAATCCCTTGTTTCAAGTGATGTTTAGCTTCCATGATTCTCCCATGCCAAACTTGAGCTTCCCAGGTTTAAACATCAGCCTGCACGAACCAATCGGCAACAAATCCTCAAAGTTCGATCTGGATTTCCTGGTCATACCGCGCTATGAACAAAGCGTGCAGAACGGTTCTAAAACAGGAGCCAAGGGCATCACCCTAGTTTTAGAGTATAACAGCGACCTCTTCGATGCTGCGACAATTCAACGAATGCTAGAGCAGTATCAAAAGTTACTAGAAGAAATTCTTGCTAACCCAGAGCAGCAGATTGGGAAACTACCTCTGTTAACTCAGTTTGAACAACAGTTGTTGGTGAAATGGAATCAAAATCAAAGGGAATATCCACAAGATGAGTGTATCCATCAGTTATTTGCAGAACAAGTGGAGCAATCGCCTGATGCTGTAGCCGTAGAGCAGTCAAGTCAACAATTAACATACCGTGAATTGAGCGATCGCGCCAATCAACTGGCACACTATTTGCAAAGTTTAGGAGTCAAACCAGAAACCCTAGTTGGCATCTGCGTTGACCGTTCTCTTGAAATGATTGTTGGCTTACTCGGCATTCTCAAAGCAGGTGGTGCTTATGTTCCCCTTGACCCTGCTTATCCCCAAGAGCGATTGGCTGACATTCTCAAAGATACGCAATTGAGCATTCTGCTGACTCAAGAAAGATTCCGGTCTCAACTACCAGATTATGCCGGAAAAACAATCTGTTTAGACACGGATTGGTCAGTCATTGGTCAATACAGTACAGCCAATCCGACGAGTGACGTTCAGCTGCACAACCTTGCCTACATTATTTACACCTCTGGTTCCACAGGCAAACCCAAGGGGGTGGCGATCGAACATCGATCGCTGATGAATTTTGTCATGACCGCTATCCACGAGTATGGAATTGATGCAGGCGAGAACCCTACGGGTACGCTTCGCGAACGCATTCTACAATTTGCGTCCATCTGCTTTGATACATCTATTGAAGAAATTTTTCCCACTCTATTAGTCGGTGCAACATTAGTGCTCCGCACCGAACAGATGTTGCACTCCAGTGATGAATTTTGGCGATGTTGCCAAGAATGGCAGTTAACTGTTTTGGATCTGCCTACAGCATACTGGCATCAATTAGTGGCAGAACTAAAGTCTCAAGACTCTCGTATTCCCGCAAGCTTGAGAATTGCGATCGTTGGAGGAGAAGAAGTTCAACCGTCAAAAGTGAAGCATTGGCATAGTAGTGTTGCTCATCTTCCCCATCCACCTCAATTATTTAATAGCTACGGACCAACGGAAGCAACGGTCATCACCACCCTACACCGCCTTAATTCCTCCACAGCCACCTCTGTTTCGATTGGACGCCCCATAAGCAATGCTTGGGTTTATGTCTTAGATCGATATTTGCAGCCTGTACCCATAGGAGTTCCAGGAGAACTGCACATTGGCGGAGCTTCCTTAGCTAGAGGGTATTGGCAACGTCCTGAACTTACTGCGGAGAAATTTATCCAGAATCCGTTTTACAATCCAAAATCCACAATCCAAAATCCAAAATTATATAAAACAGGGGATTTAGCAAGATTTCGAGCGGATGGCACTTTGGAATATCTTGGTCGAGTTGACACTCAGGTGAAGGTGCGGGGCTTTCGCATTGAGTTGGGAGAAATTGAGACAGTGCTGCATCAACATCCTCAGGTGTTCCAAGCTGTTGTCATTGCCCGTGAAGACATTCCCGGACAAAAGCGCCTAGTGGCTTATATCGTGCCGCACCAGTCACAACCAACTACTGATGAATTGCGCCATTTTCTCAAGCAGAAATTGCCGAATTATATGGTGCCCTCGGCGTTCGTGCTGCTAGAAGCGCTACCCCTGACACCCAATCAGAAGGTAGACTACCGCGCCCTTCCAACTCCCGACTTTTCTCGTAGTATTGAAGATAAATTTGTTACACACCGCACACTTGTAGAGGAGAAATTAGCGGCAATCTGGTCAGAAATCTTAAGAATAGAAAAAATCGGCATCCACGATAACTTTTTTGAATTGGGTGGAGACTCTATCCTTAGCATTCAAATCATTTCCCGTGCTAATCAGGCGGGTATCCAAATTGCTCCCAAACAGCTATTTAAGTACCAAACCATTGCGGAGTTAGCTGCTGTGGCAGGTTTGGTTCGTTCTGTTAAAGCTGAGCAAGGATTAGTGACTGGTCAGATAGCACTGACACCAATCCAGCAGTGGTTTTTCGAGCAGGAATTGTCCGAACCCAATTATTTTAACCAATCAGTACTGCTAGAAGTCCCACCAGAATTGACCCGCGAGCAGTTGCAGCAAATCATGCAACAATTATTACTGCATCATGATGCTCTGCGTCTGCGGTTTGTGTGGGAAGGCGAAAACTGTCACTCTTACACTAATGTTGGGTTTCGTTCCTCAACCCAACCTACGAGGTTTGTGTGGGAAGGCGAAAACTGGCAGCAAATTAACACCACCGCCCAAGAAACTGTGCCATTGAGTGTGTTCGATTTGTCACACTTGTCACCAGACGCACAACAAACAGCGATGAATGGTGCAAATACTGAACTTCAGGCTAGTCTGAACTTATCCACTGGAGCGATTGCACAAGTGGCATTATTTCAGTTGGGCAACGATCGACTAGGTCGGTTACTGTTAATTATCCATCACCTAGCAGTCGATGGCATCTCCTGGCGAATTTTGCTAGAAGACTTGGCTACTGCTTTCCAACAAGTGAGATGTGGCGAAGCTATTAAACTACCACTAAAGACAACTTCCTTCCAATATTGGAGCGATCGCCTGACAGAATATGGACAATCTGAGAAAATCCTCACAGAGTTGGATTACTGGGTGAGTCAGTCTAATTTTAAAGTGACCGCATTGCCAGTCGATTATCCTTCAACCACAGAAGACAACACTATAGCCTCAACCGCTACTGTGTCACTTTCTTTAAGTGAAGAACAGACCCGCGCCCTATTGCAAGATGTACCCTCTGCCTACAACACTCAAATTAATGATGTGCTGTTGACTGCCCTAGTGCAAAGCTTTGCCCAATGGACGGGGGAACAGTTCCTACTCCTTGATTTAGAGGGACATGGACGAGAAGATTTATTTGAGGATGTGGATCTGTCACGCACTGTGGGTTGGTTTACCACTTTGTTCCCCGTTTGTCTACAGCTAGAAGCAGTTGACCATCCTGGCGAGACTTTAAAGTCAGTCAAAGAACAACTGCGGCGTATTCCCAACCGGGGTATTGGTTATGGTGTGTTGCGATATTTGAACAACAATCCCGAAATACGCAAAAAACTTCAGGCGTTACCTCAAGTACAAGTGAGTTTTAACTACCTCGGTCAATTCGATCGGGTGCTATCAGCAACTGAGGTTTTAGGTTCGGTTAAAGAATTCAAAGCCGAACAGAGCTTACTTAATAGGCGCAGCCACCTGTTAGGAGTTAGCGGATTTATTCGTGCGGGAAAACTGGAAATGACTTGGGCTTATAGTGTAAAAGTTCATAAACGAGCCACCATTGAATGCTTGGCTTTTGGATTCATGGAGGCATTAAAAACTCTGATTGCTCACTGTCAGTCACCTGATGCGATCGGTCATACTCCTTCTGACTTTTCAGCAGCTAGATTAAGCCAAAAACAGCTAGATAAATTTCTAGCCAAAATCAACAAAATCAGTGACCAGTGACCAGTGACCAATACCAATCTCCTTATGAAAAATATTGAAGACCTTTATGAACTTTCGCCGATGCAACAGGGTATGCTCTTTCATACTCTTTATGCACCAGAATCGGAACTTTATTTCGAGCAGTTGATTTGTACCCTGTCTGGTAAATTGAATTTTCCTGCATTTCAGCAAGCTTGGCAATGGGTTGTTGTGCGACACCCAGTTTTGCGGAGTTCTTTTTATTGGGAAGAGATAGAAAAGCCTTTGCAAATGGTGAGCAAGCAAGTGGAACTTCCTTGGGTGAAACTAGATTGGCGTCATTTAATGCTCAACGAACAACAACAGCATCTAGCGGATTTTCTCAAGAGCGATTGCCAAAAAGGATTTTCCCTTCATGTTGCTCCCCTGATGCGCTTCACCATTATCCAGCTAAAGGAACAAACTTACCAATTTATTTGGAGTCATCATCATATTCTCTTTGATGGTTGGTCGATGCAGATTGTCTTGAAAGAAGTTTTAGCTTTCTATGAAGCTAATTATCGAGGCGAACATTTACATTTGCTTCCTGCTCGTCCCTATCGAGAGTATATTGATTGGTTACAGCAACAAGATATTACTCAGGCAAAGAACTTTTGGCAACAAGCTCTCCAGGGGTTTGAGGCTCCTACCCCTTTAGGAGGAAACAGAGGACAGGGGACTTACGATGAAAAACCTTTCCAATTATCTCAAACGGTAACTAACAAGCTGCAATTTTTAGCGCGACAGCATCACTTAACCTTGAATAATTTGGTGCAAGGAGCATGGGCGGTGCTCCTTTCCCGTTACAGTGGGGAAAGCGATGTGGTCTTTGGTGCAACTGTATCGGGTCGCTCATCAAATTTGGCGGGAGTAGATTCAATGGTTGGGCTATTAATTAACACCATCCCCATACGAGTACAAGTTACAGCTAAGACAGAACTATTACTCTGGCTCAAGCATTTACAAACCCAAGCACTCGAGCAGGAACAATATGCTTACTACTCTCTAGCGGAAATTCAACGCCTAAGCGATCTTCCGCCAGGAATTTCATTGTTTGAGAGCCTTTTAGTTTTTGAGAATTATCCGCTTGACTCTACCGAAAAAGAAAACGAAAAAACTTTAGAAATTAGTCATCTTCGTTGTTTTGAACGCACAAATTATCCTCTAACAGTAGTGGTTAATCCTGGAGCGCAATTGTCTGGCAGGATTATCTATGATACCAGTTGCTTCAAGGAACAGACAATTGCCCGTGTGATCGGACATTTCCAAACGTTGCTAGAAGGATTTGCAACCAATTTACAACAAGATATTTCCCAATTATCTCTGCTGAATTCCGCCGAAGAAAAACAATTGATTCTGTTAGAAAATTATCAAAATATAGATTCTATTCATTATAAATGTATTCAGACTTTATTTGAAGAACAGGTAGAAAAAACTCCCAACGCAGTTGCCATTGTATATGAAAAGCAGAACTTAACCTATCGGGAGTTGAATAACCGCGCCAATCAATTAGCTCATTACCTACAAGCACTAGGAGTTCAACCCGAAGTACGGGTGGGAATTTGTGTTGCTCGCTCGCTTTTAATGGTAATAGGAATACTCGCTATTCTCAAAGCAGGTGGAGTTTATGTTCCTTTAGATCCCGCTTATCCTTCAGAAAGACTGGCGTTTATGTTAAAAGATGCACAAGCACCCATCTTACTCACACAAACTCATTTGCGTGATCGCCTTCCCATCCAAAATCAAACTGTGGTGAATCTTGATTCAGATTGGGAAATAATTGCACAATACAAAGAAGACAATTTATCTAGTGACGTTAATCCAGAAAATTTAGCTTATATTATTTATACTTCTGGTTCAACGGGAACACCAAAAGGAACAGAAGTTCCCCATCGTAGCTTTATTGGTTTTATGTTTGGGGTTGATTACATTCATCTTGATGCAAATTTAATTTGGCTACAACATTCATCCATTTCTTGGGATGCGCTCACCCTAGAACTTTGGTCGCCCTTGCTTTACGGGGGGCGTTGCGTGCTTTACCCAGAGAGAATTCCCACACCAGAGGGCTTAAGCCAAATTATTCAAGAACAAGGAATTAACACCTTGTTTCTGACTACGGCTTTATTCAATCTCGCGATCGATACAATACCCGAAGGTTTGTCAGGAGTTAAACAACTGCTCTTTGGGGGAGAATCCGTTTCCATACCTCATGTTCGTCGCGCCTTAGAACTATTGCTTGAAACCCAAATTATTCATGCTTATGGTCCTTCGGAATGTACAGTTTTTACCTCTTGTTACCCGCTTCCCAAACAACTTGCTCAAAATGTCCGTTCAATTCCTATTGGAAAACCCATTGGTGACCGGAAAGTTTACCTTCTAGATAAAGATTTACACAGGGTTCCTCTTGAAATTCCTGGAGAACTCTATGTGGGTGGGGCGAGTGTTGCTAGAGGTTACTTAAATCAACCAACATTAACCCGTGAAAGATTTATTCCTAATCCTTTTGTTGAGGGTGATACGCTTTACAAAACTGGGGATTTAATCCGCCGTCTCCCTGATGGGAATTTGGAATTTCTAGGTCGAATTGATACACAAGTTAAACTTCGGGGTTTTCGCATCGAATTAGAAGAAATTGAAGCGGTTTTAATTCAACATCCAGATATAAAGCAAGTCTTGGTTATTGTACGGGAAGACGAACCTGGGAATAAGTGCTTAGTTGCTTATTTCTTGAGTAAGGAGAACGCATCAATTGTGAGGGCGCAAAGCCTTGCGCCCCTACTGCGACAATTCCTTAAGAACAAGCTACCTGACTACATGATTCCCACGGCTTTCGTGTTTGTTGAGGAATTCCCTCTAACGCCTAATGGTAAGATAAATCGCCTTGCTTTACCTGCTCCAGATGCTTCTCAAAGAAATCTAGAAATTGATTTTGTTGCTCCTCGCACCGCCATTGAACAACAATTAGCTACAATTTGGGCTGAGGTTCTGCGATTAAAACAGGTTGGAATTTACGAGAAATTTTTCGAGTTGGGGGGACATTCTTTATTGGCGACTCAAGTTGTTTCTCGATTAAGAGAAGCTTTTTCTCTTGATTTTTCTTTGCGTTATTTGTTTGAAAATCCAACCATTGCTGAACTTGCCCAAAAAGTGACTGCTCAACAATTTGAGCAAGCAGAAAATGATGCCTTAGCACAGATTTTAGGGGAAGTCGATGGGTTATCAGAGGAGGAAGTAATGCAGCAATTACGTTTTTAAGAATTAAATTGAGCAAGTATAATACAAAACCAAAAATTCACAGAAAGAAAAATAGACTTCAAACCATAGGAATCCTAAATCATTTATGGAAAATTTTATTCACACTCTTCTCTCTGTACTCTCTGCGCCTCTGCGGTTCAAAAATAGTTTATTTAACCGTAGAGGCGCAGAGTACGCAGAGGAAAGAGGTGAGAGAGTCACTGATTAATTAGTATCAGGATTTATTATGAGCGATCTACTAAAACGTCTTGAAACTCTTTCGCCAGAAAAGCGAGAACTAGTCCTACAAAAACTGAAAAAGCAACAGCAATCTTCACAAAATGATCGCAGGTTAACTCCTCTACTTACACCCGTATCGCGGGAACAACCCCTTCTCCTCTCTTTTGCCCAACAAAGACTGTGGTTTCTCGACCAATTAGAAGGCAAAAATTGTGTCTACAATGTCCCGTTTTTTTGGCAACTTAGGGGATTTCTGAATATAAGTGCCTTAGAACAAGCTATTAGAGAAATTGTTCAGCGTCATGAAGTTTTACGCACGACTTTCTCAGTTGTCGATGGCTCGCCAATACAGGTAATTCACGCTCATCTTCAACTGATGGTACAGGTGCTAGACTGGCGACAATTGACCGGACAAGACCAGTTAAGCAAAGCGCAGCAATTAGCTACAGAAGAATTGCAACAGCCTTTTGATTTATCAAAGCCGCCTTTGTTGCGGGTAAAGTTGTTGCAACTGGCTGAGCGATCGCATCTGCTGTTGCTCGTGATTCATCATATCGTTTGTGATGGTTGGTCGATGGAGATATTCCGCCGTGAATTGTTCGCCCTTTATACTGCATTTTGCTCTGGCGAAGCGTCTCCCTTACCTGAATTATCGTTACAGTATGCTGATTTTGCCTATTGGCAAAGACAATGGTTACAGGGAGAGATCCTCCAAACTCAACTGAATTACTGGCAAAAACAACTGGTTGCTGTCCCTCCCCTGTTAGAATTACCCACACGACCTCGCCCTTCCGTTCAAAGTTTTAGGGGGCGTAGTATCTTCTTGCAACTCGATCGGGATTTATCGCAGAAGCTGATGCATTTGAGTCAGGAGTCGGGAACGACTCTGTTTATGACTTTACTGGGAGCATTTACGCTCTTACTATCACGTTATAGCGGACAAGAGGATATTGTCGTTGGTTCTGCGATCGCCAATCGCAACTGTCGGGAAATTGAAACACTGATTGGCTTTTTTGTCAATACTCTAGCTTTGCGTACTAACCTCCAAGGGAATCCAACTTTCTTAGAGTTACTCAATCGGGTGAAGCAAGTTACCCTGAATGCTTATGACCATCAAGACTTACCTTTTGAGAAACTCGTTGATGAACTGGGTCAGGAGCGATCTCTGTCCCATCATCCCCTGTTCCAAGTAGGTTTTAGCTTGCAAAATGAACAAGAGCAAAGATTGGAAACTCATGGATTGGATGTTACTCTTTTTCAGTGGGAAAATACAACAACTTTTTTGGATTTATTACTGACGTTTCGACAAACGCCTCAGGGATTGAGAGGAGAATGGGAATATGCAACAGATTTGTTTGAAGCTAAAACCATTAGGCGCATGGCGGAACATTTTAAAATTCTGCTTCAAGGAATTGTTGATAAGCCAAACCAACCGATTCATTCTTTACCGTTGCTGACAGACGATGAACGTCAGCAACTGCAAATTTGGAATCAAACTCAAACTGATTATCCTCTCGAACGAACTTTGGTTGACCTGTTTGAAGCTCAAGTTGAAAACAATCCTCATAACCTTGCGTTGGTGTTTGAATCCCAAAGTCTGACTTACCAGCAACTGAATCAAAAAGCAAACCAATTAGCGCACTATCTCATTCAAAAGCACCAAATTCAACCAGACACTTTAATTGGTATATGTGTTGAACGATCTGTGGAGATGATTATTGGTGTACTCGGTATCCTTAAAGCCGGTGGGGCTTATGTACCGATTGACCCCAAATATCCCCAGCGACGGATTCAGTTCATGTTGGAAGATTCTGGGACATCGGTGTTGCTGACCCAAAGTTTTCTACTCAACAAATTACTTGGTGCGAACACTGAATACCCACATAAAGTTATTTGTTTGGATGAGACAACTTTTGCTGAAGAATCAACTAAGAATCCCAGTCCAAGAAGCACACCCAATAATTTAGCCTACCTTATCTACACCTCTGGTTCGACGGGAAGACCAAAGGGAGTCACGATTGAGCATCGAGCAGTTGTCAATCTCAGCTTCGCGTGCGCTAACACTTTTCAAGTTCAAACCCAAAGCCGTTTGCTTCAGTTTGGTTCTTTAAGTTTCGATTCATCTGTAGCAGAAATTGCAACGGCTTTTGTCACTGGTGCTTGCTTGTATCTTGCCAATGAAGAAACTTTGTTACCCAGTCAAATTCTAGTTGACTTCTTAACCGATCGCAAAATTACCCACAGCTTTTTTCCTTCTTCAGTCTTATCTGTTTTACCTCAAGCCACCTTAAGTGATTTGCGATACTTGGGTGTTGGTGGTGAGCCTTGCTCAAAAGAATTAGTGACTCGGTGGGCGCAGGGACGGCGTTTCTTCAATTGTTACGGACCGACGGAAGCGACGGTGAATGCGGCGATCGCTACACTTACCACAGGCAACGTGCTTTGTCAAGCTAACATCACAAAACCACCCATTGGTCAACCTTTGTCTAACACCCGCATCTATATTTTAGATGCATACAATCAACCATTACCCATTGGAATACCTGGGGAATTATGCATTGCTGGTGTTGGTTTAGCAAGGGGCTATCTCAACCGTCCTGAAACTACCAAGAGAAAATTTCTTGAAGTTGAGTTATTCGGCAAAACCGAACGAATTTACAAAACTGGCGATCGGGCAAGATGGTTAACTGATGGTAACTTAGAATATCTAGGACGACTTGATAACCAAGTAAAACTGCGGGGCTTCCGCATCGAATTGGGTGAAATTGAATCGTTATTATTGCATTGTTCGTCAGTTAGAGAAGCTGTCGTAATTTTACATGAAGCAGATAATAATTCTAGGCTAGTGGCATATATTACGGTGATAGAAAAATCTGTTAATTTAGGGGATCGACTCAAGGACTACCTCAAAACTCACCTGCCAAATTATATGGTTCCCAGCCAGATTATGGTATTGGATAAGTTACCCCTTACCCCTAACGGTAAATTAGATCGGCGATCGCTACCAGCACCAGATATAGCCACTTCCACTGAGGAAGAAATGCCAGTCACTCCAACAGAAAAACTACTGGCTGCGTTATGGCAAACTCTCTTAAAAACTAAGTCTGTTAGTCGTCAAGATAACTTTTTTGAACTGGGCGGACATTCTCTATTAGCAACCCAATTAGTTGCCCGTATTCGTGACATTTTTGGGGTAGAATTACCTGTCCGTAAGGTATTTGAGCAGAGTATTTTGTCTGAGTTGGCAACAGAAATTGACAGTAGGGGCGCAATGCCTTGCGCCCGAACCACCATCGCACCACAGCCGGAAAACGACTCTAAAGTTTTGTCCTTTGCTCAATCAAGACTCTGGTTTTTAGCCCAGCTTGAAGGGAAAGGAACCTCGGCTACCTACAATATGCCAATGGCTCTGCAACTTGAGGGCAATTTAAATATAGAAGCGTTGCGTGCAAGTTTTGCCTATGTGCTCAAACGCCATGCTAGTTTACGGACATATTTTCCGGTCGTAGAAGGAAAACCTCAAGTCGTCGTCCAAAATCCAGAGGATATAGAAGTGCTAGAGTTCGTAGACTTGCAGGAACTCGATCTCCAGACTCAAGCAAAAACGGTACAATGGTTAGCCGATAATCATGCCCAAGAACCCTTTGACTTAAATACTGGTCCCCTCTTCAAAGCAAAACTGCTGCAACTTCAACAGCAAAAATATGTGTTGCTTGTTAATATGCACCACATTATCAGCGATGGATGGTCAATGGGTGTATTCAAGCGGGAATGGCAACAAGCTTATCTTGCTTTCCTTCGAGGTGAAGCTCCGAATTGGGAAGAGTTACCGATTCAATATAGCGATTATGCAGCTTGGCAGCGCAACTGGTTGCAAGGAAATATTTTAGAAAGTCAAGAAAATTACTGGAAACAACAACTAAATGGCGCTCCTCGATTGCTAGATTTGCCGACTGACTATCCCCGTCCAGCGCAACAAAGTTACCAAGGTGGACGCGAGGAATATCGTTTGAGCAGTGAACTGACTTTATCACTCAAAAGAGTCAGTCAAAAATACGAGGTGAGTTTGTTTATGACCCTGTTGACGGCTTTTAGTATTTTACTATCTCGTTACAGCCGTCAAGAAGACATATGTGTCGGTACTGCGATCGCTAACCGCACCCATAGCCATACAGAAGGGTTAATCGGCTTTTTTGTCAATACTTTGGTATTGCGGAGTCAAGTCAAGCCAGAGCAAGAATTTAACAAGTTACTCCAACAAATCCGTCAAACTTGCTTAGATGCGTATGCTCATCAAGATATTCCCTTTGAATATTTGGTAGAACAGTTACAACCAGAACGCAGCCTGAGTCACAACCCCTTATTTCAAGTCATGATGGTGTTGCAAAACACGGAAAGTGCGGGGACGAATGTTAATTTACCAGGGCTGGATATTCAATACTGGGAGCAAAGTTATCCATTTGCTAAGTTTGATTTGACAGTGGATCTTTGCGAAAGGGGCGACCAATTGCATTGTATGTGGGAATATGCCACCGATTTATTTGAGGCTGAAACCATTAGGCGCATGGCAGGACACTTTGAAGTTTTGCTCGAAGCGATATGCCTACAGCACGCTGGCGCGACCCAAAATACCCAACAGCAGATTATTGGTCAGCTCCCCTTGATGACAATAGCAGAAATCCAGCAACTGCGCCGGTGGAATCAAACCGATACCAATTACCCCCAAGACCAAACACTGGTGACTCTGTTTGAACAACAGGTAGCAAAAACACCTGATAATATTGCAGTTGTATTTGAAGATTGCAGCTTAAGTTATCAAGAACTCAACCAAAAAGCAAATCAATTGGCTAATTATTTGTTGCAATTTCAAAAAGAGCAAAAATTGCATAACAATCTAGCGATCGCGATCTGTATGGAGCGATCTCTGTCTATGGTTATTGGCTTATTTGGTATCCTCAAAGCAGGTGGGGCTTATGTGCCAATTGACCCCAACTACCCACAAGAGCGGATTCGTTTTATGCTCGAAGACTGTGGAGCACAGATTTTGCTCACTCACAGTCAACTCAAAGATAAACTGGGGATTGAGCATTGGGGATTGGACATTGGGGATCAACAAACTCTTTCCCAGTCCCCATTACCCCTTATCCCCAGAGGGGGCCCCGAGTTCCCCAGTCCCCAATTTTTAATCCTGTGTTTAGATAAGGATAACTTTGCCAACCAATCGACAGAAAACCCAAGTTGCCATCAACCTAATGATTTAGCTTATATCATTTACACATCAGGCTCTACTGGGCGACCTAAAGGCGTACAATTGCTACACCGTGGTTTAACTAACTATTTACACTGGGCAAAAAACTTTTATGCAGTAGCGCAAGGGCAAGGGACAGCCGTGCAGTCTTCCCTTAGCTTTGATGCAACGATTACCTCCCTGTATCTACCTCTAATTTGTGGGCGTACCACTGCTTTGGTCAGAGAAAAACAAGAGATTGAAGTCCTAGCAGATATTCTTGAACAAAATAACCATCTCTCCCTAATCAAAATTACGCCTTCGCATCTAGAGATACTCAATCAGCAACTCGCACCGCATATGATGCAGAATCGAGTTAATGCTTTGGTTTTAGGCGGTGAGGTATTACGTATTAACCAGATAACTCCGTGGCTAACTCATGCCCCTGAGACTCGGTTGATTAACGAATATGGACCCACAGAAACAGTTGTGGGGTGTTGTGTCTACGAAGCAACTGGAAAAAGGGATCTGGTTGGCAATCTATTGATAGGACAACCAATTGCCAATGTGCGTATCTACATCTTAGACAATCAAAACCAAGCCCTCCCTCCTGGTATTCCTGGGGAGCTTTGTATTGCGGGTACCCCTTTAGCCCGTGGTTATCTCAACCGTCCTGAACTCACAGCAGAAAAATTCATCGAACTCGACTTGCTTGGCGAACGAGAACGAGTTTACAAAACCGGAGATTTAGCCAGATGGTTGCCCGACGGTAACTTAGAATACCTGGGGCGGATAGACAATCAAGTAAAACTGCGCGGTTTTCGCATAGAATTGGGCGAAATTGAAGCCTTGTTAGCCAAACACCCTAAAATTGGGCAAGCAGTTGTCATTGTAAAAGGAGAAGATGCAATTGATCGGCGCTTGCTAGCTTATATTGTACCTACGCCAACAGATAACGACCTTGAAAATCAAAGTCTTCAAGCTGAACAGGTTGGACTATGGCAGCAAGTTTTCAATGATAGCTACTCTCAACAACAAGCCTCAACCGATGACCCAACCCTCAATTTAGCAGGTTGGAATGATAGCTACACAGGAAAATCCATTCCCCAAGCAGCGATGCAAGAATGGCGAGATACAATAGTTGGTCAAATTTTAGAACTTGAACCGAAACGGGTTTGGGAAATTGGTTGCGGGACAGGGATGTTATTGTTTAAAATTGCGCCTCATTGTCAGCATTATCTGGGTACAGATTTTTCGTCTGAAGCATTGCATCACATCGAACAACATCTCAAACAACTATCCTTTCAAGACAGCCATTCACGGGAAAATCCCTCTTCCCTTACCCCCTATCTTCAAGACAGAATTACCTTAAAACACAGTGCAGCTAACCAGTTTGACGGTATAGAGACAAATGCTCATGACTTAGTTATCATGAATTCTGTCATTCAGTATTTTCCCTCCTTGGATTACTTTTTGGAAGTTTTGGAGGGGGCTGTTAACGCTGTGACGACTCAGGGAACCATCTTTATTGGGGATGTGCGTAATCTCCATCTACAGGAAGCTTTCCAGACGTCAGTTGAGTTTGAGCGCGCCCCCGATGACTTATCAATCAAGGATTTGCGTCTGCAGATTCAAAAAAGCATTCGCACCGAAGGTGAATTACTGATTGACCCCGATTTCTTTATTGCCCTCAAACAAAGAATTCCTCGGATTAGTCAAGTGCAAATTCAATTGCAACGGGGTTATGCTCTGACGGAGATGAGCCGTTTTCGTTATAATGCCACTCTCTATTTGGATCGAGCCGACACACCTTTGGAGGAACCGGAATGGTTAGATTGGCAAACCGAACAACTGAATCTGGAAACTATCGAGAAAATTTTAACGACTCAGCAACCGGATTTGCTAGGCATTAAAGATATCCCCAATGCGCGTCTAACCTCAGAAATGGAGATGTTAGAACAAATCGGTCAATTAGATGGTACTGTTTTAGATTTAAAAGCAGCAGTTGCACAAGCCAAATCAGGGATAGAACCCGAAGTGTTCAGAACTTTGGTGCGAGATTTGCCTTATACGCCTTTTATACAATATAGCTCTCCAGGGTTTTCCTGTTACGATGTTGTTTTTCAAAGGAATATCCCCGGACAGGTGACACTACCACGATTTGCGATCGAGAAAAATTTACGGCTGAAACCTTGGCAACATTACGCAAATCAACCATTAAAATATCGTACCAATCCAGTCGATCCAGCATTATTGGTTGAATGGCGAGACTTTCTGGAAAAAAATCTCCCCGATTATATGATTCCCAGTCATTTCACTGTCTTAAAACAACTGCCACTGACACCAAATGGAAAAGTAGACCGCAAAGCTTTACCTATAGCAGATGAAGCAGTTTTATCAACAGACATTGAATTGCCCGTAACATCGACAGAAAAAGTGCTGGCTCAATTATGGGCGAAGTTGCTGAAATATGAAGCGATGTCTGCGTTAGGTGTAGGCGTAGCCCGCCAGGATAACTTCTTTAACTTAGGAGGACATTCCCTATTAGCGACCCAACTGTGCGCCCGTATCCGGGACAGCTTCAAAATAGAACTGCCACTGCGTAAAGTCTTTGAGTACCCCACTCTCAGTGAATTGGCGAATTATCTCGATACCTGCATTTGGGTTAATTCCGCCACTACAGATATGCAACCTTTAAACTCAGACGAAGAGGAAATTGAACTATGACACAAAAAGAGCACGTAGTTTCTTTAATGCTTCGTTTGCAGAACATAGGCTGCCGAATTTGGGCTGAAGATGATAAATTACGGATTCGTACTAGCAAAAATGTCCTTACTTCCGAGCTGAAGCAGGAGATACAAACTCATAAAGCAGATATATTAGCGTTCCTAAATGCTGCCAAAGCCAAGACTGTCATGGCAGAGGAAATTCCCCTCATTAGCGCTGATACTCCAAAGCCCCTTTCCTTTGCTCAACAACGCCTCTGGCTGTTAGCACAACTCCAAGGGTCATCAGCTACCTACAATATGCCGATCGCTTTACAACTGTTCGGCAACCTCAATATTGATGCTCTGCGCTCTAGTTTGGCTTATCTGCTAAACCGTCATGCCAGTCTTAGAATGTATTTTCCTACAGTAGCCGGACAACCTCAAGTTGTTATCCAAAATTTAGACGCTATCGAAGTTTTAACGATGGAATTGGGGAGTAGGGAGTGGGGAGTAGGGAGTAGGGGGTGGGAAAAAGTTTTCCCAATGCCCAATGCCCAATGCCCAATCCCTAATCCCCAATCCCCAATATCCCACTCCCCACTCCCCACTCCCCACTCCCCAATTCTCCAGCATTTAATCGATGCTCATGCTCGAGAGCCGTTTGACTTAAATACCGGACCTTTGTTTAAAGCAAAACTGCTGCAATTGAAAGAGCAGAAATATGTGTTGCTCGTTAATATGCACCACATTGTCAGTGACGGCTGGTCAATGGGGGTGTTTGTTCGTGAGTTACAGCAAGCTTATACCGCCTTTGCCCGAGGTCAAACCCCAAACCTGACTCCTCTACCCATTCAATACAGCGATTATGCAAACTGGCAACGAAACTGGCTACAAGGGGAGGTATTAGAAAACCAGATCGACTATTGGAAACATCAACTCAAGGATGCAACTTCATTACTGGAATTACCTACCGATTATCCTCGCTCAGCACACCAAAGCTACCGAGGCAAACGCTATCTCTACTCTCTGACGCCGGAATTAAGCGATGCCATTAAAACTTTCAGTCAACAACAAGGAGCAAGCCTGTTTATGACCTTGTTGGCGGCTTTGAGTATTTTGCTTTCTCGTTACAGTCGCCAAAACGATCTTTGTATTGGTTCTCCCATTGCTAACCGCACTCACAGCCAAACAGAATTATTAATTGGCTTTTTTGTCAATACCTTGGTACTGCGTAACCAAATCAAGCCGGAGCAAAGTTTTATTGAGTTCTTGCAACAAACTCGCCAAACCTGTTTAGATGCTTATGCTCATCAAGATATACCCTTTGAACTTCTGGTAGAAAAGTTACAACCAGAGCGCAGCATGAGTTATAACCCCTTATTCCAGGTCATGTTGGCGCTGGAAAATAATGAAAGTCCCGACCTGAGTTTGCCCGGATTAGAGATTCAATGGCTTGATGTAACCTGTCCGTTTGCTAAGTTTGACCTAACACTTCTGGTCACAGAATGCGATCGCCAGTTAAATTGCTCTTGGGAATACGCTACCGATCTCTTTGAGAAGAGTACTATCCAAAGGATGGCGGAACAGTTTGAAGTTTTGCTTCAGGGAATTATCGATCGCCCAAACCAACCTATCAAAACTCTGCCTTTGATGACAGTGGCGGAACTTTTGCAACTACAGCAATGGAATCAAACTCAAACCGATTATCCTCTGAATCAAACTTTAGTCGATCTGTTTGAATATCGAGTTGAAAAAAACCCTCATCATCTTGCTTTGGTATTTGAATCCCAAAGTTTAACTTACCAGCAATTGAATCAAAAAGCCAACCAACTGGCTCATTATCTCATTCAAAATTATCAAATTCAGCCAGATACATTCATTGGTATCTGCGTTGAACGGTCATTAGAAATGATTATTGGTGTACTCGGTATCCTGAAAGCGGGTGCTGCTTATGTGCCGATCGAGCCCAATTATCCCAAAGAGCGTATTGAGTTCATGCTAGAAGATTCTGGGACATCGGTGTTGTTGACCCAAAGTTTCCTACTAGACCACTTACCACTAACTGAACTGGAAAACCCCCTTAAGATCGTTTGTTTAGATCGGGAAACTTTTGCTGAATTAACAGATAATCCCAGTCCTCAAAGTACACCATTAGATTTGGCTTATGCGATCTATACCTCTGGTTCGACGGGAAGACCCAAGGGAGTAAAGATCGAGCATCGAGGACTGGTTAATATGACTTTAGCAGTTGACCAAGTTTTGCAAATTCAACCCCAAAGCCGTTTGCTTCAGTTTGCTTCTTTCAGTTTCGATGCTTCAATTTGGGAAATTGCTACTGCTCTCGTCGCTGGTGCTTGTTTGTATCTTGCTAAAAAAGAAACCTTGTTATCCACTCAAGATTTAGTACACTTTTTAGGCGATCGCAAAATTTCCCATGTCACGTTACCTCCTTCCGTCCTATCCCTATTACCGCAAGCGACATTACCTGATTGGCAAATCGTAGTGACTGCTGGTGAAGCTTGTTCAACAGAATTAGTGACCCGGTGGGCAAAAGGAAGGCGTTTTTTTAATGGCTACGGACCGACAGAATCTACAGTTTGTGCAAGTATCGCTCTTTGTGAACCCAATGGCAAAAAACCGCCCATCGGTAAACCGTTACCCAATACCCGCATCTACATTTTAGATGCTCACAATCAACCGTTACCCCCAGGAATACCAGGGGAATTGTGCATCGCTGGCGTTGGTTTAGCAAGAGGCTATCTCAACCGTCCTGAAACGACCGCCGAAAAATTCATATGTGTTGAATTATTTGGTAACACCGAGCGAATTTACAAAACTGGCGACTTAGCAAGATGGAGGACTGATGGAAACCTTGAATATCTGGGTCGCATGGACGACCAAATTAAACTACGCGGCTTTAGAATTGAACTCGGTGAGATAGAATCAATTTTATTACAATATCCATCAGTTAAAGAAGCAATTGTCACCTTACATAAAACTGAGAGCAATCATTTAATTGCCTACGTAACGGGAATTACCACTAATTTGTCTACCCAATTAAAAAATTATCTTAAATCCCGTCTACCCGATTACATGGTACCTGCTCAGATCGTCATACTGGATAAGTTGCCTTTAACTCCCAATGGTAAAATTGACCGTAAAACTTTACCTGCTCCCAATATTGGGGTTGAAGGCTTATTTGAAGCTCCACGCAATGAAGTTGAAAAACAACTAGCACAGGTATGGTCTGCTGTACTCGAACGTCAAGAAATTGGAATTCACGATCGCTTTTTCGACTTGGGCGGTCATTCTTTATTGGCGATGAAATTGCTCAATGATATTCAACTGGTGTTTGGGCAACAACTTTCCTTAAGCAGTTTATTTCAGAACCCGACAATTGCTCAACTGGCACAACAACTCTGTCATACTCAGGCTAAACAATCCCATCCCGATTTACTGTCTTTCCAACCCTGTCACTGGTCACTGGTCACTACCCCTCTATTTTGTCTTCCTGGCGCAAACGGACACGGCTTCTATTTTCAAGATTTAGCCATCAATCTAGGCACTGAAAGACCAGTGTATGGACTTGAAACTCCAGGAAGAGACGGACTTAGCACACTCCCCGACTCGGTAGCAGCCCATGCAAGTCAGCTCATTGAGTTATTACGCCAACAGCAAGCCAAGAGTCCATACATACTAGCAGGATACTCTTCTGGTTGTGCTGTTGCTTTTGAAATGGCTTCCCAACTGGAACAGCAAGGTGAAAAGGTGAGTTTACTGGCTATTTTTGACGCCGGACTGATTTCTCACCCCGAGTATTTAACTCATAGAGCAGATATTGATTGGATTTGGCAATCCATTCAACGGATTGAAGCCTTAAAGAGAGTTTCTTTAGGACTGAAATACGATGATTTAGCTGCGGAAGCTGATGACCAAGCTCGTTGGGATCTGGCGGCAGAGTATTTATACAGTCATAATATTCTACCAGAACACTCAACCCTGTCTTTACTCAAAACTAATATGGGAGTGATGAAAATGCTGACGCTCAATTACGCAAATTATCAGCCCCATCATCAAATTTCTGCCCCTATTATTTTATTCCGCGCTCGAGAAGTTCATGAGATTCTTTTACAAGAACTCCAAGCTATTTCAGATTACGATTTACCGGATTGGGGATGGCAAGCTTATACTCAAAAGCCTGTGAAGGTCATATCTGTACCTGGAAACCACGGTCAAATGCTTTATGAACCAAATGTAAAAATATTAGCCAGAAAATTACAGGCGGTGATGAGAGATGGAGCAATTACCTTATAATACAATACGATGTTGTATTTGGCAAATGGAGTGAAGTCAGTAATTTCCCATATCTATTTGAAAAGCCTCAAGAGCCAAAATAAATTTTTAAGATATGCAATCTCCAACTTTTCTTGATAAAACTTCAACAAAGAATTCTTCCCAGGATTTTAATCAATTTTGGGAGAATGTCAGAGCGATCGCGGGACCTTACTGGTATCCTACAGAAGCAGGAGGAAGAGCATTTTCTGATGTCATTCGTTCGTGGGTAATGCTCATTCTCCTGATAGTATTAATCATTGCGCTTGTGGGGGTAACTGCCTTTAATAGTTTTGTTGGTCGCTATTTACTCGATATCATCGTTGAAGAAAAAGATTTGACTAAATTTGTTGATGCATTATGGGTTTACGGCGGTGCTCTGGTCTGTGTAACACTTTTATTAGGATTTTCTAGATTCGTTAGAAAACAAATCGCTCTTGATTGGTATCAATGGCTGAATAGTCATATTTTAGAAAAATATTTAGACAATCGTTCTTATTATAAGATAAACTTTAAATCTGATGTTGATAATCCAGATCAACGAATATCCCAAGAAATTTCCCCACTTACCAAAAATGCTGTCAGTTTTTCGGCTACTTTCCTAGAAAAAGTTCTGGAAATGATAGTGTTTTTAATAATTCTCTGGTCTCTTTCCCAATGGGTTGCAATTGTATTGGTTGCTTATACTATCATAGGCAACTTAATTGCTGTTTACTTGGCTCAAGAATTAAATAAAATTAATCAAGAGGAACTCGAATTTGAAGCAGACTATACTTATAGCCTGACCCATGTTCGCGATCATGCTGAATCAATAGCTTTTTTTCAGGGGGAAAAAAAAGAATTAAATATAATTCAGCGAAGATTTAGTAATATTATTCAAAGTACTAAACACAAGATTAATTGGGAGAGAACTCAGGATATTTTTAACAGAGGATATCAGGCGGCTATCCAAATATTTCCATTTATAGTATTCGGACCTTTACAGATTAGAGGTGAAATTGATTTTGGAGAAATTTCTCAAGCCAGTGTAGCTTGTAATCTGTTTGCTACTGCTATGGCAGAATTAATCAGAGAATTTGCAACTTCAGGAAGATTTTCCAGTTATGTCGATCGTTTAGCTGAGTTATCGGATGCGTTGAAAGGTGTTACGCAACAGCCAGAGAACGTGAGTACTATCAAAACATTAGAAGAAAACCGTCTGGCTTTTGAGAATGTCACTTTACAAACGCCAAACTACGAACAGGTCATCGTCGAAGACTTATCTGTGTCTGTTCAACCAGGGGAAGGTTTACTGATTGTCGGACCGAGTGGACGAGGAAAAAGTTCTCTGTTGAGAGCGATCGCTGGTTTGTGGAATGCGGGAACTGGTCGTCTGGTGCGACCTCCTCTAGAAGAAGTCTTATTTTTACCCCAACGTCCTTATATAATTCTGGGAACTTTGCGCGAACAGTTACTCTATCCGAATACAACTCGTCAAATGAGCGACCCTGAACTTGAAGAAGTTTTGCAACAAGTCAACCTACAAAAGTTGCTGACTCGAATCGATAGCTTTGATACAGAAGTCCCTTGGGAGAACATATTATCGCTGGGAGAACAACAACGCTTGGCATTTGCACGACTAATAGTTACTCATCCTAGCTTCACTATATTAGACGAAGCAACGAGTGCTTTAGATTTGAACAATGAAAGCAATTTATATCAACAATTGCAAGAAACGAAAACAACTTTCATCAGTGTTGGACATCGAGAAAGTTTATTTAATTATCATCAATGGGTTTTAGAACTTTCGCAAGATTCCAGTTGGCAACTTCTGACTGTGCAGGATTATCGCCTTCAAAAAATCAAAGAAATTAGTACTAATCCGCCTAAAAACCCTCAAATTACAGAAGACAAAGAAATTAATACTAATCATCCCGAAACCCCTCAAATTACAATAGATGTTTCACCACAAAATCAATCCCTAAGTCAACCAGAAGTAAGCACAATTTCAGGGCTTTCTCATAAGGAAATGCAGAGATTAACAGGCGCTCCCATTAACACTATCAGACGCAAGGCAAGCGTTGGCAAGTCCATCACAGCTCAAGATGGCTTTACCTACCGCTATAACAAAGACCCCAAGGTGTTGAAATGGGTCAGAGTTTAGTGTTTTAAGAATAAATCAGCCAAGCAAACTGACCAACGCCCAACCCGAAATAGACAATTAAAGCTAGGACAAATAATCCTACGCAGCTTCCTATGATGAAATAATCTGTCGTTTTAAGTATGGACTCATGAAGATAAGTCCTCTGAGAACTTCCAGAAAAAGCCTTCGATTGTAACACCACTTCTAGGGTTTGGGATTTAGTCATTGCATTTAAAATGAGGGGGACTGCAACGGTAGCATAGACTCGAGTCCGTTGCAGCCAACCCATTTTTTCAAAAGCTAGTCCCCTTAATCGTTGGGCTTCAATAATGGCTTGTATTTCTTCAAAAAGCACGGGAAAAAAGCGTAAAGTAGACGAAAAAATAAACACAATTTTATAAGGAATTTTAGCCTTAACCATACTGACAATCATCTGATTCACATCAGTTGTGAAAATTCCTAGCGGAATCACCAGAACCATTGTCAAGGTTTTAAACATGACATTTATTCCATATAAAATCCCTTCTACTGACATTTTTGCTCCTCCAACCAACCACCAACTTGAAGGGACAGTCAACAACGGAGTTAATTCCTCCTTGTGGGTTAATAATTTTACCTGAGAGACATTAAAAAACCCCATACTCAGTAAGAGGAATATATAAAAAGGAATCATAATTTTCAACAGAGTACCCAAATAATTTAACTTGACTCCTGCTACAAGACAAGCAATGGTAACACTTAAAGTTAACAGACCTCCAGTAATAGGGCTTTCCCAGATAAAAGCAATCAGGGTTATTGTTCCAATCAGCACTAATTTTGTGCGGAAATCTATACGAGTAAAGATTGAATCTCGTTTTACAGTCTGAAAATTTTTAATTCCCATTATCCTATCTCCTAAATAAAATAATAAGATATAGCAGTCCTAATTTGAGTTGTAAAAATTATGAACCGCAAAGACGCAAAGAGCGCAAAGAACAGAGTGGGGAAATTGAATTTCCAGTTCCCTCCCCTTTCACGCGTGGAGGGTTAGGGTGGGGTAGAGAAGCTAAAGCCTTAAAAAGGGAGTATCAGAAAGAGCTACTTAAAACAATTGGCTAATTCCTGAGGAGTAAGTAAAGGATAATCTTGATTGGTGAGTTCGGAGAGTTTTTGAGATAACAAAACTGCTTGCGGGGGAGTTAAATAGGTTGATTGTAACAATTCCGTTTGATGATAAGCTTGACGTATAGGCGCGTCGAGTAGGATAGTTCCTTGTCCCATAACAACAACCCGTTGGGCGTATTCGGTCATTAGATATAAATGATGAGTAATTACAATTATGGTTTTTCCCGTCTGATGCAATTCACGACTTACGTCCAAAATTGAGCAAGCTCCCCGATAATCCTGTCCGATAGTTGGTTCATCGAAAATAATGATTTCTGGGTTCATAGCTAAAATCGCAGCAATCACAATCCGAGCGCGATCGCCTTTAGGTAAAGCAAGGGGATGAAGATGGCGTTCTTCCCATAAGTCCATACTCTTCAGACTTTCATAGGTTCGTTGCTCTACGACTTTGCGCGAGTAACCCAGATTTCGTAAAGCAAACGAGACTTCTTTTTCTACTGTCGTATTAAAAATTTGGTTATCAGGATTTTGAGCAACATAGCCAATGGAACGAGCTAAATGACTAACCGACAGAGTCCTAGTCTCTTGATTATCAACATAGACCTTTCCTTGAGATGGTTGTAAAAGGTTGAGGAAATGCTTAACCAAGGTACTTTTTCCTGCGCCATTTTGCCCAACAATTAGCACATATTCCCCCCGATGAATATTGAGAGATACATCACGTAATGATTGTGTTCCATCTTCATAGATGTGACTTAAGTTTTGCACAGACAGCAAAGGCGTTTTTGTACTCTTTTCAGCTTGAGAAAATTGAGGGGGTGGGACAATCTGATTTTCTGTTGATAACTTGCTCAACAAAGACAAACCTTGAGGGAGAGTCACGGGAATTTGACTAATGGGAATTTTGCGTTGCTCTATTAAGTAAAAAGTTTGAGCGACTTGAGGTGGACGCAGGTTGTGTTGTGTTAATTGTTCAATACGAGAATAAATTTGATTGGGCGTTCCCACATCTAAGAGTTGACCATCAGATAAAAAAGCCAAGCGATCGGCGAATTGAGCCATTTCTTCAGCCGCATGGGAAACCATAAGAATTGAAATCCCTAATTCTTGATTGAGTTCTTTGACAGTCGCAAAAACTTCCTCAGCACCAATCGGGTCTAATTGAGAGGTCGGTTCATCAAGAATAAGTAGGGTAGGTTGTAAGGCTAAGGTAGCAGCAATAGCTAAACGCTGTTTTTGTCCACCAGATAAGTCTTGAGGATTTTTTGTTTCACAGCCTTCTAAGCGCACTGCTTCTAAGACACGGGGAATCCGCCTAAAAATTTCATCTCTGGGAACGCATAAATTTTCCAGAGCAAAAGCAATTTCATTTTCTACAGAGGTCGAAGTGAGTTGCATTTCGGGGTCTTCAAATACCATCCCTACATAACGCGCTAACTCAGAGATTGGACACTCAAGAGTGTCTTTTCCCACCACTGTAATATGTCCGAAAAAACGTCCCCCGTAAAATTGGGGGACAATTCCATTCAGCGCCAGACACAGTGTAGTTTTACCTGCACCCGTCGGTCCGATGACTCCTAAAAATTCTCCTGAGTAAATTTCTAAGGAGATATCTCTTAATACTGGTTCAGGAGAACTAGGGTAAAGATAAGAGAATTTTTCTAAAGTAGCGATCGCTTTCATTACTTTTAATAAATAGCTTCTCTCGGTTTCACTAAATTTATCTCTCTAAGTCCGGAAATGACTCCTGCTCCAATCACTGTACCAGCTACACAACGAATCAAGTTTTCTACAGGCATGACAGGAATCAGGACAATCCATACTTCTTCAGGCCAATTAAATATATAGTACGTTATGACGATTGTACTAAGGTGAATTAGCCCCCACACTGTCCATGTTCCTAAGAATAAACCCGTCATGAAGGGAATAATCTTTTGACTCGCAATCCATCGAGCAAACAAGGTACGTGTGGGTAAAGCGAATAGTAAAAGACTTGACCAGTTTACGAAAGATCCTGCAAGGACTATTTTAGGAGTTACGCCATTGCGAAGAGCATGGTTGGTGTACAGAAAAAGCTCAAAGGCGAAAAAAATCGTTAATCCTATCCACCAATATTTGCGTCTGTAACCTAAAACCATAATTCCTGCAGTAAAGCTACCTAGCATTGCTCCCCAAATTGAAAAAATGGGAATACCTGCGGTATAGGGAGCCAGAAAAGTTCCAATGAACGTACCAATACCACTGGCTAATGCACCTGCAAAAGGTCCAAGTATCCATCCCAACAAAGGAAAAATACTCTGGCTCAATGGCATTCCTCCTCCCGATGCTAATACGATAGTGAAGGGAATAAAAGCCAGAGCAGTGGTTACTGCTGCTAAAACAACAATATAAGCGACGGGAGTTCCATCAATAGAGGCGGTACTCGCGATCTGAACTTTCCGTTCTTCTCCTTCTGGGGAATGGGTAAATGTCATAATTATATCCAGTCTTTGTTGGGGCGGCGGCTGTGGTTATACTAACCTAGATTTACTTTAAATAAGATCGAAAAGTTCCGCGCTAGCCAAATTTAGTATAAGAATATACTAAATTTTAATCCAACGTGAATTTTCACAAATCAAAGCAGAAAAGAGGGAATAAATCGTCTAATAAAAGAAATGACACTAATTTGTAGTGATGAAAAACTGAACTGAGCAGGAGGCGAAAGCTCAATATCTTTCAGAGACCACAGAGCCAAAGATTTATCTGGATGAGAACCCGTATCATCTGACGGATCGCTAAATATGAGTGTTGGAGGACTAAAGTTAAAGGGAGGTTTCTCAAGATTGATTGCTCGCCAAGATCCACTAGCTACATTTCGGTTTGTAGAAAGGTTGGGATATGTAGTCGTCAACATATAAGTAGACTGACTGGACTTAAACTTTTCTAGAGCACTAAAGATATCGCTAAAAGATAAGTGTACAAGACCATCTCGGCAAATAATCAAATCTACAGTTGGTAAGATCGTCCTTGTGAGATCGCCTGTTTTGAAAATTAAGCCCGGTTTTTCATATTTAGCCCGAACCCGTTCTATAACATCTGGAACAATATCTAACCCGAGGTATTCAATATTATTTAGGGAAACCTGGCTCATCCAATTAAAATCACCACAGGGAGCATCTACAATCGACTTGATACTCAAATTTTGAAGCAGGGCTGATATAGACTCTCGAACCTTAGCCGTGGTAGCTACCTCAGAACCTCGACCAGATGCAGATTCTGAACTCTGCCAAAGATTAACCTGATAAATATGAGAGAAGACGCGGCTCAAGGACATAAAATTCCGTACAACTATATCTTTCAGATCTTATAATATTACTTTTGTTTAAGAGGATGTTTGGAAAGTTATGATTTGTACTTGCTTTTGCGACTAGAAGTCGTTTTCAAATAAAAACTTTTCTACCACAACTGCATAACCTATCTATAGATGGAAAGGTATTTCCATCTATTGGTAGATCGCATTAAGAGAGCCAACAGCTATCATATTGAGTATTAATAAAAAACCGCATTGGATAGATGTTGTGCCGCTGTGGTCTATTGCTACATCCTGTAGGAGAGCGACGTCAAGGATGTAGACAATGCAAATAATACGTTGATGTAGACGTTGTGGAGTTTTTGTCGCTTCCTTCACTTCATCTCTACTAATGGAAGGCTAAACCTTTCACCAGAGCGGTCAAAGGTAGGGAACGTTAGGCATCATCATCTTAGCAAGTAAAAGATGCACTTGAGATTCACTGACCTAGCGGAGGTAGACTGCTACTGAGTTAGGTTACTCGCTGCTTCATTTGATGCATAGCAAAGGTATTCTAAGAAGAACCGTGGTTTTGAATTGGTGGGATTGGTTATTGGTTAGCTTAATCCAAAAGAAGCCCCACGTCCTACACGAAGTGAGGCGTGGGATGAATTTTGGGGCAATGACGAATTGACCCCCGACCTATGTTGACCGACGGTCAACGCGGGAGTGGGGTCGATGAGGAATTGCCAATCTCCGGACTGTCTTGTGCTTCAATATACTGTTTTAAGGTTGAGATGGTCACACCACCGCAACTAGCGATAAAGTAAGACCCATTCCAGAAAACATCTTTGGTATAGAAACGCCTTAAATGCTCTGCAAATTCTTGTCTGAGTCTGCGGAAAGTCGTTGACTTAATGTTTCCAACTAGTGTGCTTAACTGCAAGTCAGGATGATACTGGAATAGAGCGTGTACATGGTCGGATTCCCCATTAAACTCAACTAGTTTGCAGTCCCATTTAACCAACAAGTCTTCAAGGATAACGTGCAAACGCTTCAACATCTCACCAGTAATGGCTTTGCGTCTATATTTGGTTGTCAGTACAAGAAGGGCTTTTAAGTCACTGACTGACCGACCTTTTGAAACAAAATCATTTTTCACAATTTTTCCAGGAACTATGTTACAATCACTGTAGTCCATAATAACAACACTGATTAGAATTTAGGGAGGTGAGTTCCTTTGTTGCTTAACTATCAGTATCGCGCTTATCCAGACACCAATCAAAAACTAGAATTAAACGAGTGGTTGCGAATTTGCCAATACTGGTATAATAAACAACTTGGAGAGAGATTTGATTGGTGGGAAAATAACCGTAGTCGTATTGATGCTTGTTCAATAATCAGCTGTCCGTTACCACAACTACGAGAGCGTCCTGATTACTATCTTCAAAAGAAACAACTTCCTGATATTAAAGAAGACTTGTTTAAGGTAAGTCATTCTGGAGAATTACTAGACTTTTCAAAGCTGCCTTCGCAAACATTACAAGATGTTTCTAAGCGAGTAGATAAAGCTTTTTCTCGTTTTATTCAAGGAGACAGTAACGGCAGGCGTAGCGGGAAGCCACGTTTTAAAAATGCAGCACGTTATCGCACCATGAGGATTGAGGGACAAGCTATCACGATTGAACGAATTGAAAAGAATTGGTTATTTTTGTCAATTTCAAAGCTTGATGGTTGGATAAAAGTACGCTTACATCGACCTTTACCTAATGGTTTTGTATTGAGAAACGCTTTATTAACTAAAAAAGCAGATGGCTGGTATATCACGATTTGCCTAGAAGATCCAAATGTACCTGAATTCAATCCTGATGAAGTGACACCAACTTGGGATAATACTTTGGGATTGGACGCCGTGCTACATGAAGATGATTATTTGGCAACTTCAGAGAATATCAAGCTACCTTCTTTAAAGTCTTTCAGGAAGTCTGAAAAGCGTCTGGCTAAAGTTTCTAATCGTAAATCAGCTAAGAAAAAAGGGACTAAGGCACGCCGTAAATTGGCTAAACGTGAAGCACGTGAACATCAACGTATTGCCAGAGCACGAAAAGACCATGCATTTAAGACTGCTCACGCTCTAGTTCGGACAAATAAAAAAGTTTTTGCACACGAAGATTTAAACTTAAAAGCTTTGTCAAAAAGGAACAAAGCCAAGCAGGATGAGAACGGCAAGTATTTACCAAATGGTCAGTCAGCCAAGTCTGGGTTAAACAAATCTTGGAACGATGCTGCATTTGGACAGTTTTTTACAATCCTAGAATACATAGCTGGAAAAGCTGGGGCTAGGACAATAGCAGTGAAACCTGCATACACATCTCAATTACTTGCGTATCGTGACGAATTCATCTTTACTGATTGTGATATCCGCGAGTACTGGGATGAAAAAGAATTGCTTTGGGTTGACCGCGACATTAATGCTGCTGTCAATTTAAAGCGTGTTGGGCTGGGACTGTTCCCAACAATAAAACGCCGTAAGGGGAATCCAGTAGTAGAGAATTCTACTACTAATAGTACCTCCAAGGAAGTTCTAGTAGTTCTTAGGAATGCTAGAAGCCTACACTCACAGCTTGCTGGAGTGTAGGTAGTTCACTATGGTTCTACTTAGCTTTGTACTGAGCATGGTAGGGTCTGCAAGTCAAAATAGAACAAGGCAAAATGTTCGAACGCTGATTGAACAGGCTAGAAACGCCTGGGTTGCACGCGATCCAGATGCTGTTGCTCAATTATTTACATCCGATGGTGAACTCATTGTACCTGGTCAACGATGGCAGGGACAAACAAAGATTCGGCAAGAAGTTTCTAAGTTCGCCGAACAGTTTATCGATGTGAGCATTACTATTCGGCGAGTTGTTGTTGATGGCAACCAAGCTGCTGTAGAATGGCACTACGAAGATACCGAAAAGAGAACGGGGAAACGGAACAAAGCAGACGATGCGATCGTTCTTGAGGTCAAAGACGGTCGAATTGTTTATTGGCGTGAGTATTTTGATAACGAAACACTAGCGAAACAAGACAGAGAATAATTATTGTTCTTCTAACCTAATACTCCTCGATCTGCATCTAAAGTTACCTTCACACCTACTAGTAAACCAGCATTGGGTCCATCATGACCAAAAGGCAGGTTGGAAACCACAGGAATACCCAGATCGCCCAAGCGATCGCGTAAAACTTCCTCAATAGTGAAACTGGGGACATTTGGTGGTGGTTCACATCGGCTAAAGCGTCCTAGAGCAATACCTCTGACTTTTGACAAAGTACCACTCATGCGCCATTGAGTTAACAACCTATCGATACGGTAAGGAGCCTCTGTCACATCCTCTAGTGCCAAAATCACATTATCCATACTTGGTTGTAATGAAGTACCAAGAAGATGGGTTGCTACTGTAAGATTTGCTGGTAATAGGATACCAGTCGTTATACCTCCACCCCAGCCACAACCTTCTAAAGGTGCAAGAGGACGACCTTCCACCAAATCAAACAATCGTTGTATAGACCAATCTGGTTCTAAAGCCAAAGTTGTCAAAACAGGACCGTGGACGCTTGAAATACCTACTGTATATAAACTCCACAAAAGGGCAGTAATATCAGAAAAACCAATTAACCATTTGCAAGTGGCAGATTTTTTAGCCAATGAGGTACCTGCGACATCTGTAACTTCATCCGTTCCCCAATTCCAATTTTCTAAAATACGCGTACTACCAAAACCTCCTCTAGCACAGAGAATACCACGGCAATCTGGATCGTTCCACGCTGTTTTTAGCTGAGAGCGACGATGTTCGTCTTTCCCCCCCAAGTACCCCCACCTTTGATCGATATCTGGTGTGACTTCCACTCGATAACCGCGCGATCGCCAGATTTCAATCCCTTGTTGAAATGTCTCAAATTCTCGCAAAGCACCACTAGGTGCTATGACTCTTAATAAGTCACCTGGCTTAAGAGGTGAGGGGAAGGTTTTGGATTTTGGATTTTGGATTTTGGATTCCATGAAATTGATTTTGTCATTTGTCACTGGTCACTGGTCACTGATCGCTGTCCTCTCTTTCCTGACTGGGTAAAGAACGGATGCGGTTCATTTGTGAAAGAGCATACTTTGCTGTGGCTTGCACCTCAGCATCGGGATCGTGCATTGCGTGGGATAACATTTGGCTAACTTGAGCCATCATGTCATAAATGCGAGTCAAATCGCGGATGGCATTTTTCCGCACCTGGGGGCTTTCATCCTGCAATGAAATTGCCAAAGCACGATTCATGGGTTTAAGTGTCCGAGTGCCAATTTCTGCCAAAGCTGCCAAAATTAAGCTGCGTTGCTGAGTATCTGCATCTACCATCAGTTCCACGAGTGGTTGAACGGCTCTTGAATCTCCCTTTTGTCCCAAATCCCATATAGCTTTACGGCGTTGTGTTGGATCTGCGCTGTGTAAGTCTTCTATCAATTGGTCTATGATGTTGACTTTGGCAAGGCGAGAAGTTTTTTCTACTGACAGTAATTGGGGTTGAGGGTTTGCAACTGTTTCTGGTGGGACAAGTTCAGTACTTCTTAAGTATCTTTCGTTTCTAGTGGTGGTGTTTTCTGGTATTGATGGCTTAACAGAGTTGGTGTTCTCTTGACGAGAAGTTTCAAAATAAGCAGGTTTTTTGACTTGACTAAATCCCCTAATAATGTAAGCGAGTGCGCCAAGACTTCCCAAAGCGCCTATACTCACCAGTAACCACCACAGTATGTCCTGTTTTTCTTCTTGCTCTGTAGTTGTACTGGCTGCGATCGCGTTGCTTGCGATCGCCATAGAGGGCTTCAAAGACTTTTTCTTAATGTTTTTTTCAATATTTTGTTTTGTAACAGTTCCAAATACACCGTCTGCAACTAAACCCCTAGCTTGCTGAAATTTCGCAACAGCCAAGCTTGTCACCGTACCGTATTTACCATCTATTTCACCATTGTAGTATCCCAACTTTTTCAGTGAGGTTTGCAGTGTTTTTACTTCTGTACCTGTGCTACCAGGTTGGAGAAGAGTAGAAATATTGACTGTGTCTGTAGAACTTGCTTGAGCAAGTTTGACGCTTTTCACAGCTTGGGTAGGGGTCGCATTGCTTGCTAAACTATGGTCAAGACCCAAGCAAGCAATGCTGGCAATGAGAAGTACAGAGGAACTACGTAGCCCCATATAAAGATCTTTAGGTAGGATATGCATTACTAACGCATCAATACCACGGTAACAAGCTATCTTAGTGTTAATTTTTTTTCTTGGCTACAAAATAAATTATTGAATACACCCCACTCACCAAGCCATGGAAGACTTCAACTATAGAGCTGCAAGTAGCTAGCTGCTTAACAACTCAGTGTACGTAAATAAATAGCGTAACAGCTGAATATGATTGAAGGATACTACAACCTGTTCCCAATCTTTCCATCAATAGTAATAATTTTGATAATTCTTTCTTTTTGAGGACTTTTTTTTAACTTACTGTAAAATTTCCTGTTCCGATTCGCGCAAAGGTATAGTCACTCTGTTGAGTTTCTTTGCAGAAGCCTCTAGCAGAGATTGCTGTTGTGCCGTGTTCTGAGTACTCGTAACAAGTTTATGACCAGATCCAGCTAAAGTATCTCGCTGATTTATGAGGTAAATACTGACTAGAGTCAATCCCACTCCCACCCACTGCACTGGGCTTAACACTTCTTGAAGGAGCAAATTACCAAATAGCAAAGCAAATACAGGTGTGAGGAAGGTGAGAGAACTTAAACTGGTGAGACTGCCACTAGAAGCAAAATAGAAAAACAAGCCGTATGCGATCGCACTTCCGAACACCGTCGCATAACTCAAAGCGAGCCAATCAGAAGGAACAAGATTCTGTATTTGCTCAGATTCTGCCACTGCTGAAATTCCCCACAATGGCAATCCACCCAAAATCATATGCCATCCTGTAGCAGTTACGGGATCGGCGTGACGACACACAAAGCGAATCAGCACAGTTCCCACTGCCATACTGAGTGCTGCCAAAAGCATTAACCATTCGCCACTATCTAGAAAGGAGTGGGGGAGGGGGAGAGTGGGGGAGGGGGGGAAGGAATGAGAGAAGATACCCAGAATCAAATCATCTGGTAAGCCAATTAAACTAATACCCATCACTCCCAGTGCGAGTCCCAACCATCCCCATAAACCGATGCGTTCTTGGAACAGCCACAAAGACAACAAGGCAACTGCTAAAGGTTGAGAATCAATCATGACAGACCCCAGCCCAGCACTCGTTCTCACTAACCCTTCTGCTAAAAAGCCCTGAAATAGAGTTCCATCTACCAAAGCAAATAGAGTTATCCACAGCCACGCCAACCATCCTTTCGGCTGAGGCTTACCCATGAATACTGCTGCTATGAGAATCAGTACCCCGGCTGGTATCAAACGCACCCCTGCTAAAAAGAATGGTGTCGTGTGGGGAATCGCGCCTTTCATTGCTACCATTGCAGTACCCCATAAGAAAAATGGAGCTATCAGCAGTATTGGTGCGAAGGGTTGTTGAGATGCACTGAACTTCAGTTGCATGGTACTGGTTGCGCCTTTGTTTTACAATTGCAAGAAACACTTTACACAATTGTACCGAATTATGTCGTTTTGTAAAGTTATACCGGGGACTGGTAATACAATTTTGGATTTTAGATTTTAGATTTTGCATTGAAAAAGCTTTGCAGGGCTTAATTTCACTCTCCAAAACTGCTTGTGGTGCGGGCATCTTGCCCGCCCCTTATGACATCTTGCCCGCAATAAATAAAGGACGGGCGAGGACGCCCATCCCACAAGACTTCCATTCCACAAAGCTTCCATTCCACAAAGCTTCCATTCCACAAAGCTTCCATTCCACAAAGCTTCCATTCCACAAAGCTTCCATTCCACAAGGCTTCCATCCCACAAGATTGGATAATTTTTTCTGTAGTTTTCTGATTAATTGTTAATGCTTCATTCACTAAAATGATTCTTTCCTCCCAGCGCCTTACCTTAAGAGAATTTATGCCGGAAGACTGGCAAGCCGTTTTTGACTACCAAGCAGATCCACAATACCTGGAATTTTACGAATGGGAGACACGTAGCGAAACTGATGTGCAAGAATTTGTGCAAATGTTTTTAGAACAGCAAAAGCAAGTGCCAAGAACGAAATTTCAGTTAGCGATCGTCTTAAAAGAAGAAGAAAAAGTCATTGGAAATTGTGGTATTCGCAAAATAAAACCAGAATTACCAGAAGCTTCCCTTGGTTACGAAATAGCTGCAGATTACTGGGGAAAGGGATATGCAACGGAAGCAGCAACCACCATGATAAAGTTTGGTTTTGAGGAGTTAAAGCTACAACGTATTTATGGCTGGTGCATTGCTGAAAACCTTGCCTCTGCTAGAGTGATGGAAAAAGTAGGGATGCAATTTGAGGAAAGATTTACTGAGAATGAATGGTTTAAGGGGCGCTGGTGGGATACTTTGATTTTTGGAATTTCAAGAGATGAGTGGGAAAGAACTGCATAAGTTGCTCAATCTCAAACCTAGTGAGAGATAAAGAATTTACCTTACGAGGCTTGAATTCATGTTCAGTCAACAACTTGATATCGACACTCTTCTGGATAACATAGTTTTTTGTTAATACATATAAATATAATATTTCTTAATATTACTTAAGAGCGACAGATAAGAGCAGAAAAGGAGCATTATGACTTTTTAAGCCGGAAAATTACATACTCATGTTGTATCCATTATCATGTATTGCTCTCCTAGTTAAGACATTCTCACTATCCGCAATATCATCTTTAAGACATTATGAAAAAGAGGATTTTAATTTTATCGGCAAATCCTATAGATACAGAGAGACTCTGTTTGGAGAAGGAGGTACGGGAAATACAGAATGCATTGGAACGCTTCCAACATAGAGATAGTGTTGAAATTATTACCAAAGGGGCAGTACGTATTGATGAATTGCGTCGTACTCTCTTAGATAAGGAACCACAGTTTGTACATTTCTCTGGTCATGGAAAAAGGGGTGACGGTGCAGAGTTAGGTAGAGATTCCAAGGAGCTACAGAGGAACGCTACCACAGCAGGTTCGCATTCCGGTGGTATTGTCCTAGAGAATGATTTTGGGCAAATGCAGCTAGTTAGTACAAAATCACTAGCAGACCTATTTGGGTTATTTAAAAAAGTTGAGTGTGTACTGCTTAATGCTTGTTACTCTGAAGAGCAAGCTAAAGCAATACATCAGCACGTTGAGTGTGTTATTGGTATGGAACGAGCTATTACAGATGATGCTGCTATCAAATTCTCCACAGCATTTTATGACGCCCTTGGTGCTGGGAGAAATTATGATGATGCTTTTAAAATTGGCTGTAATAACATTAAGATGTATGGGATACCGGAATCTTTAACTCCAAAAATCATTGGCGATGGTTCCAAAAGTTTATTCTCTAGTAACTTAAAAGCAACAGAGTTAAAAGAGCATGAGGAGACAAGCATTATGAATAACAGTCCTAACGTATCGTATAATTATAGTGTTCAAGGAAATAACAATAATTCGGTTCAGGGTAATAACAATCAAGTCTCTTTTGGCAGAACTGATATAGATGAAAGAAAGTTAACTAAAGATGAAGTGATAAATTTGTTAGCTGAACTTGAATATTTAGTTCAAGAGACTGAAATACCGAAACAGCTTAAGGAAGATGTAATCGAGAATTTAACTAATACAAAGAAAGCACTGAGTAAAGCAGAACCACAAAAAAAGGTAGCAAACGGAAATTTAGACACAATGACTGAAACTCTTGAGAAAGCTAGTAAAACTGTGGATGCATGTAAGACACTTTGGGATAAAGCTAAACCAATCGTCGTTAAAGTAGCAAGTTGGTTAGGTACTGCTGCAAGTTCTCATTTACTGGGCTTATAAAGCAATCTACTAAATAGGCATAGCAAAAGCTATTAGCATAATTCTATAGAAATAAAAATTTAAAAATTTGGCTATGTTTAAGATACTCTCTATAAAACTTAAAATTCTACAGTTACGGTAAGTTGTTTATTATAAATTACTTTCAGAATTGATTCATGACTCACGCAATACCCTGTAGTTCTAGTAGTACAGTTGAAGGAAATCAAAATAGGACTGTTCAAGGTAATAATAATCAAGCTGTTCAAGGTAACAGTAATACAGTTATAAGTGATAATCTTGTTAGTAATACTAATAACATAGTATTTAATATTATTATGTCAGATAATAAAAACTTAAATCAGGAATTGGAATTTAAAAAAGAGGTGATAAAAACTATTCAACAGGTAGATGAATTTATTGTTAGGCAAGCTGTGCGTGATTCTTTACCTGACTGGCCTGTATTATCAACCGATAACATTAATGAATTTATAGAGCAAAAGTTTGGCAATAAAGAAATACTTACATTGGTTACAAACTTACTGCGGGTAAATCAGAGTTTTTCTCATGAAGTTTATGAAAAACTCCATCTTATTTCTAACTCTATACAAGAAAATGTAAAACATTTAACAGTACCTTCTATAGAAGATAAATCAGGTACAAGGATAGTAGTTCAAGAATCCAATAATTTTCAGTCTTATTTATTAATAGTACTTCGTCCTGAAATAGATGGGAGTAATACGTTTAGAATTAAAGCCTGGTTAATTTTAGATGATAAGATGTTAGATAAAAACGATCCATCAAAGGGATTTTTACCTTTAGATATCAAGAATGAAGAAGTGATATGTCTGATTAGCGAAATTTCAGAGAATGTAGAGAAGTTTTTAGAAGAAAGTTTAAAAATACTTAATAGTCATACTCGCCGTTATCAGCGCAATTTCAATCTCACCATTGAGTTTTTCTTACCATATAAAAACTTATGTGAAGAGATTTATCAATGGTTATTTATGGACGATCCCGTTGAAATTTTACATGGAGTTTTACTACGTTCGAGTGAACGACTTGATCGTAGATATCTGATAAAATATGATAATCAATGGCGTAAAAACTGGCAAAAAGTACAGGATTGTTTTCACAGTTTATTAAGTCAGGACGATTTTTATGAACTTAAAAGCATAGAAAACTGTGACTGGAAGAAAATAACTTCGGATTTGAAGCAAAAAATAGGTCTTAAAGTAGCCTGTGCTTTATCAGTATCAAAAAGTCAAGATTTGTTCCAAGCAATTCATAAAGCAGCAGCGCCAATTGCTATCTGGTCTATGTGTGACATACCTCACCAGAAGCTGGAGATTGAAATCAACGATTTTTTGAACAAGGTAAAGCTAATTGAGCTACCTGAACTGCTGCGAAAAAAACGAGAAGAAGTGTATGCTTATTCTGATAAGTACTCAGGTTACTTGTCTATCTTGTGGGAAGATCCATATCGGTTACCACCTGTACCCGACGTGATTGAATTGCTAACACCAGGACAATAGAAATACACAGGAGTTATTCATGAGCGATTGGCGAATTTTCAAAGGGAATAGTAAACCCCATGATGAAATTGAACGTTTACCCGATCCTCCCGGTTGGCGCAGGTTCGCTAGTGCTAAGAAGCTCGAAAAAATAGAGGATAAAGAAACAAAAGCTGTGCAACGGGGTAGAAACTTTTGGATTGACCAAAAAGATACCGACTTAATTAACATTGTCAACGCAGCACTTTATTTGCGGCGACCTTTGTTAGTTACTGGTAAACCAGGAATCGGCAAAACTTCCCTTGCCTATGCCGTCGCTTATGAACTCAACCTCGGTTCAGTTCTTTTGTGGCCTATAACAGCACGTTCAACGCTACAGGAGGGTCTGTATCGCTATGATGCGATCGCTCGTTTACAGGATGCTCAATTAAATCAAAAAAGTGAAACCAATAAAACAAATAACAGTATTGGTCAATACATTCAGCTAGGACCGGTTGGAACAGCATTGTTACCATCGCCCCGTCCACGTGTCTTACTTATTGATGAAATAGACAAAAGCGATATTAACTTACCTAATGACCTGCTAAATTTATTTGAAGAAGGGGATTTTGAAATTCCAGAACTAGCCCGTATATCTAAGTTGGAACAACGGGTAATAGTGCGAAGTTATGATGGCACCGACGCTTCTGTTACAGATGGTCGCATACATTGTGATGCGTTTCCATTCATTCTACTTACCAGTAATGGAGAACGAGATTTTCCTCCTGCTTTTTTACGTCGCTGTTTGCGACTGACACTTCAACAACCTAGCCAAAAAGCCCTAACGGAAATTGTGAAAGCGCATTTGGGAGATGAAGTTCTAGAAAAAGCCGAACCTCTCATTGAGGATTTTCTTGAAAAATGTAAAAATGGAGAGCTAGCAACCGACCAACTGCTGAATGCTGTTTACTTACTGACTGGTAAATCCAGATTGACTCCAGTTGACGAGACAAATCTCAAAGCACTACTTATGCAATATCTTACGTAGTGAAAACAACGAATGATTGACAAACTCATTACGGCTCTAAGAACAAAGGATTTGACGGCAAAAGAAATTGCAGAAGTCATATGGCTTGCCGTCAAGATGCAGCAAGCAGTGCCAAAATTCCCTTCTATCCCTTTAGAAAATCAAGTACCCCAGTCTAAAAAGGAGATTCCACAAACCATTCCATCAAAATCGATACCTTCAGATTCTCTTTCCAAGCCAGAACCAAGCAATTCCAAAAACGAACCTTCACCTTCTACACAAAAGGACACATCTCAATCAGCAGGTGTTTACACGCAACATGATGCTACCCCATCTGTTTCATTTAAAGTACCAGATGCACTATCGCTACCAGAACCACTTAACTTAGCACGGGCAATACGCTCTCTCCTGCGTCAAGTTCCTTCAAATACTGCTCTTACTGTATTAGATGAAACTCCAACAATACAAAAAATTGCTGAAGAGCAAATTTGGATACCAGTACTCAAACCCGTACTCGAACCTTGGTTAGAGGTAGCACTAGTAGTTGATGAAAGCGAATCAATGCTTATTTGGCAACATACAATAGTAGAAATACAGCAGATTTTGGAAAATTACGGTGTGTTTCGAGATATACGTACTTGGGGGTTAGTGGTTGAGGATCGTACAAAAATTAAAATTCGCCCAGGTACTGGTGTAACAAGAGGAGATCGAGGATTTCGTAGCACTAAAGAGCTCATTGATCCTAACGGTCGTCGTTTAATACTTATCGTCAGTGATTGCATCGCTAGTTTTTGGCACAATGGTGCGATATTGGATGCATTGAAGATATGGTCAGAAAGTGGGTTGGCAGTAATTTTGCAAATGTTGCCACAACATATGTGGCAACGAACAGCTTTAGGACTACAAACACCAGTACTATTTTCTGCTTTAGAAGTAGGTGTTTTCAACCAAAAATTGAGAGTGAAACAAGTGTCAGCTTGGGATGACACTGATATTGATACTGGCATCAAAGTACCGGTTGTTACTTTGGAAGTAGAAAATCTGTACAACTGGGCGCAGATGATAACAGGCAAAGGAGGCACTTGGATACCAGGGTTTGTGTTCGATTTACAAGCTGTAGTTAATGATGATTTTGACAACGAACGTTCCTCCGTGCAACTTTCTGCCCAACAACGAGTTCAACGTTTCCGCGTAACCGCATCGCCAATAGCACGCAAACTGGCAATATTGTTGGCAGCAGCGCCAGTCATTTGCTTGCCAGTCATGCGAATTATTCAAGCACAAATGTTATCTCAATCGAGGCAAATCCATGTCGCAGAAGTATTTTTGGGTGGATTGCTCAAACCCTTATCAAAGATTGAGAGACAAACAAAAGCCGATTCTGTTGAGTACGACTTTATGCCGGGAGTCCGCGAGATACTGCTAGAATCAATTCCTAGCAAAGATTCGCTCGACGTTATTAGTAAAGTTTCGGAGTATATTGCATATCGCTTGGGGCTATCGCTTCAAGAGTTTGCCGCAGTCTTACAGAATTTTGCACCAGGAAAAGATGATGGAGTAGCCTCTCAAGTCCGTCCGTTTGCGAGAGTAACAGCGCAAGTATTAAAACGGATGGGCGGAGAATATGCTCGTTTTGCCGAACAACTAGAACAACAGCTCTCAAACGAGAGTATTCCAAAATCTAAAAGAAAAACAAAAGGTAATTACGATTTTGAACGTAATTTAGCAGTTGTTATTGGTATTAACGAATACTCAAATGGTATTCCACCCTTAACAACTCCTGTTGCTGATGCCGAAAAACTGGCAAATGTTCTTCAACAAACCTATAAATATCAAGTTAAAATTCTACTTAATTCACAGGCTACCCTTTCTGAATTAAACGCTCTGCTTGCCGATTTCAAAAACAAGAAATTCCCAGTCGGTAATACAACTGTTGAAGTGAAGGAGAGCGATTGCATACTCTTTTACTTTGCCGGACATGGAATCGTACCTACAGATGGGTTAGAAGACGACAGTCTTTACAGAGGCTATCTCATCCCAACTGATGCAAAAACTGAAACTCTCCTCCAAACACAAGACCTTCTCCTACCCATGCAGGACTTGCATGATGCTCTCATAGAATTGCCATGCCGTCATATGCTGGTTATTTTAGACGGTTGTTTTACAGGAGCATTTCGTTCAAGTTCCTATCGTAACGCCATGCCTGCGCGAAAAGTCTACAAGGAACGATACGATCGCTTCATTCGTGCTCGTGCATGGCAAGTCATTACTTCCGCTGCTTACGATCAAAAAGCCCTTGATTTCTTGGGTTTTTTTGGCAAGAGAGAAAGTGACCTGACACAAGAACACTCCCCTTTTGCAAGTGCATTATTTGAAGCATTAGAAGGTCACGCCGACACAACTTTAAAAAGAGGTGATGGTATTATCACTGCAACGGAAATTTATTCCTACGTGCGGGATAAAGTTGAGCAAATCACTGATGATCGCAACGCCCACCAAACACCCAGTTTATTTCCTCTGCAAAAGCATGACAAAGGTGAATTTATTTTCTTGCTACCTCACTTTGATCGGGAGAACTTAGAAGATGCACCCGCACTCAAGCCAGGAAACAACCCATACCGAGGACTCAAAAGCTATGAAGAACAACATTCTTCCCTATTCTTTGGTAGAAATGAACTTATCAATCAACTGTATACTCATATTAGCGAACGCCGTAACCAACTAACCGTTGTCTTGGGAGTTTCCGGTTCTGGCAAGTCAAGTTTGGTAAAAGCAGGGCTTATCCCTTGCTTGCGAACTCATCACGAACAAGAATTTTATATCTTACCGACCATTCGACCCACAAGGTCTCCCTTTGGAGCACTTGCAGAAGCTGTTTTGCGAAATGCTTATACAACTGAAGCCGAGAATTATACAACTGAAGCCGAGAAACAAAAGAAAATTTCTTTCCTCAAAGAAAAGCTTAAAGAAGCACCAAGCCAATTTATTAACCTGATAGAACAGTACAACCAAGTTCGGGCTAACACAAAGTTTTTATTGGTTGTTGACCAATTTGAGGAACTCTTAACAATGTGCTTGACACAAAAAACGCGAGAGAGTTTCTTAAATTTTTTGACACAAGCTTTAGAGGCAGATCCTCGCCTTTATATAGTGTTGACTTTGCGATCTGACTTTGAATCCCGTTTTACAGATTCTCCGCTAAAATCCTATTGGGATACAGCACGCTTTCAAGTCAAGGCTATGAAGTCTCATGAATTGCGTCAAGCCATTGAAAGACCTGCAATTGAAAAGATGCTAGACTTTGAGCCACCAACTCTTGTTGATCGCCTCATTGATGATGTTGGACAAATGCCAGGAACGCTGTCACTCTTATCTTTTACACTCAGCGAACTTTATATAAAATGTGTTGCACAAGAAAGGCGAACTTTAACTCAAGAAGATTATGATGCCTTAGGTGGAGTTATTGGTTCGTTAAGACAGCGAGCAACAGAGGAATGCGACAAGTTTGACTCAGCCCATCAAGCAACATTGCGGCGAGTCATGTTAAGAATGGTCGCTATTGAAGATGGACAGTTAGCACGGCGAAGAGTCCCTTTATGGGAACTTAAGTACCCAACAGAAGCAGAAAACCAACGAGTGGAGAAAATCCTCGACCATTTCGAGCGCGTTCGCCTAATTGTTAGAGGAAAAGACATCGGGGGAGAACCTTATGTAGAACCCGTTCATGATGCGCTAGTGAGAGAGTGGGACAAGTTAGAAAAATGGCAGCGACAGGAATACGAAAACCTGATGTTACAGCAACGTTTGACATTTGCTGCAAGGGATTGGGACAAGCACCATCGAGATAACGGTTATCTTTGGGTGAACGATCCACGTCTCAGTCGCTTAGAAAAATTGCTTGAATCTAAAGATGGAGACTGGCTCAATCAGCTAGAAATAGAATTTGTTCAAAGTAGTATTCACAGAAAAAAGAACGAGCTTGAGAAAGATAAAAAGCAGCGACAAAAGTTCTAGAACTATCAACTAACAGCAAAACTGCAACAGCAAGCATATCTTGTCCAACAGCTACTCACGCTTAAACGAGGCGATCGCACAATGGATAAAATAAATGAGTATCGTCAAGCAATTAAGCAAATTTTGACGGACTACAGTCAAATCAAACCATCATTTGGTGGCATTGAGCGCTACACTGCATTTGATTAACAACAAGATCCCTATCAGGTAATTAGTGTGGGCTGGGAAAATCGCCGTCGCGTTTATGGATGCTTAATTTACATTGATATCAAAGGTGACAAAGTTTGGATTCAATACGACGGTACGGAAGATGGCATCGCCAATGAACTAGTGCAGTTAGGCATTCCCAAACAAGACATTGTTCTGGCGTATAAATCTCAATTCATGCGTCAATATACTGCTTTTGCTGTAAACTTAAATACAAATTTATTTAATTTTTGGAATTTCAAGAGATGAGTGGGAAAAGCTGTAATTTGTTAGTTACTCATATTTATCACGGACAAGGAGATAAGATATTTAAATGACGGGAATACCACAGGTTGCCATTAGTCAACTGCCTCCTGAAGTCCAAATCACTATCAATCTAATTTCACAAGGTAGACCATTTCCTCATGGGAAAGATGGTACTGTTTTCAAAAATATTGAAGGCTTGCTACCGTCGCAACCTCTTGGCTACTATAAAGAGTATACTGTAGAGACACCAGGAGCACCAGACAGAGGTGGTCGCCGTCTGATTGTAGGGCAAAGTGGAGAAATGTACTACACTAGCAATCACTACAATAGCTTTCAAGAACTCATCTAGTAGTAGCTGTAAGCAAAAGGAGAGCTAAATGAGTGAATATAATTTATCTTTTATGCAAACAGCTGTACCCAAGCCAGAAATTATGGCTACTAGGAAGCAGGTTATAGATAAAATTATAGAAGAACTGGCTGAACAAGGTATTCAAGTTTTTTATCTTAATGGTAGAGAAATTTCGAGTAAAGAAACTTTTTTAAGAAAAGCTGCTGAAGCAATGCAATTCCCTGCGTACTTTGGTGCTAATTGGGATGCATTTGATGAATGTATCACTGATTTAACATGGTTTTCGGCTGAAAGCTATGTTTTATTGTATGAACGCCCCGATATCTTCGCTCAGGCTGAACCTACACAGTGGCAAATAGCAGTTAATATTTTGCGTTCTGCAGAGGAATATTGGCAGAGCGCAAACAAACCTTTGAATGTTTTTTTCGTAAATTAAAGAACTTAACAGGCGCTCGCACAATGGATAAAATAAATGAGTATCGTCAAGCAATTAAGCAAATTTTGACGGACTACAGTCAAATCAAACCATCATTTGGTGACATTGAGCGTTACACTGCATTTGATAACGAGCAAGATCACTATCAAGTCATTAGCGTGGGTTGGGAAAACCGCCGCCGCGTTTATGGATGCTTAATTCATATTGATATCAAAGGTGACAAAATTTGGATTCAATACGATGGTACGGAAGATGGAATCGCCAACGAGTTAGTGGAGTTAGGCATTCCCAAACAAGACATTGTTCTAGCGTATAAATCTCAATTCATGCGTCAATATACTGGTTTTACTGTAGATTAAAATATACAAGCGATCGCTAAAGTAGCTTTCAAGAACTCATCTAGTGGTAACTGCAAGCAAAAGGAAACTCCAGTAATAGCGATCGCGCCGTTAAGACTTACGGGATTTCACGCTTTGGAGATCCCCCTAACCCAATACTACAAGGGCTGAGAACTTTTGTGGGTTGGGATCGCCGTGGAGAAACTCAACAAATGCCTGTAAATGTTGGGTTTCGTTCCTCAACCCAACCTACGGTAAAATCTCTTCTCTCTTCCCTCTGCGTTCTCTGCGCCTCTGCGGTTCATAAAAAAAGCTGTAGGGGCGCAAGGCGTTGCGCCCCTACTGTGGTTCAAAGAAATGCCATCATTTTCCTAACAACTACTTGGAACAGTAGACGTTTCCAAAATAGGCACTAATTTCACGCCAAATTCCTCTTCAAAGATTCCTTTTTTATAATCCAAACTCCACAGTTCTAAAGCACAGTCATCATTAAAATGTGCTGGAAAAACTTTGAGACGGAATTCCTTCTCTTTAGACAAATATTTACATTGTAATCGTGTAATAGCTCCAATTTGTCGCCTATCTAAAGCCACTCCCAATCTTAAAATAGCACTTAACTGGTTAACAATTTGTCTGTGAGTTTTACTTGTCAAACTCCCATAACTATCATGCTTTTTCTTAGGTGCGGATTTACGATGATAGCGTGCCACATTAGCAATAATTTCTATCTCTGTTTCGTTATAACCTAGCAATTCACTATTACGAATGAGATAATATGAGTGCTTGTGGTGTGAGGAGTGACTGACATAATGACCGCAATTGTGTAATATTGCAGCAGCCCAAAGTAATTGCCGTTCTTCTGCGCCCCAATTGTGAAGTATTCCTTTAGTTTGGTCAAATATACTCAGGGCAAACACAGCCACCCGATCGCCATGCTCTATATTCACGTGGAATTTCTTTGCTGTTTTAAGAACGCTCCGTTGGCGTACCGTACTCTGGTAGCGCAAACGGTCTTCAATTAAACCGTGAGCAAGCATCCAGTCTACAATCACACCCTCTCTCAGAGAACGTTCGCACACAACAAATGACTCAACTCCCAAAAGAGTCATGGCTTCCTGCAATATAATCGCACCTGCCAATATCACTTCCGCCCGTTTTTCTGGCATTTCGGGAATAGTCGCTCGTTCTACATGACTCATTTTTCGCAAGCGATTGACCCACTCGCGTAAATCTCTCAGACTCACCTCATGACCATTGAGAGTGGAGGGAAGATAACCCAACTTTTCCCGCGCATCAATCGCTGCTAAAGTTTCAGCCGTACCGGAAGTCCCAACCAAGCGTGCATGTTCGCCAAACTTGATGTTTGCTTGTACTTCTTCTACAGCCCGTTCCAACATTCCGCGTGCATAAGATTGTAAGTACTGAAATTCAATATTGCTGATGGGATCGGTTTTAATGAATTCACCTGTGAGTCTCACTGCACCTACTTTGGTACTGGTGAGAGTGCGTTCTTCATGACTATCGCCCAGAATCAATTCTGTGGAACCACCACCTATATCAATAATGATATGAGGTTGGTTGTTGAGTTCCATTCCTGATAGAACGCCCAAGTAAATTCGCCGTGCTTCTTCCTGACCCGATATGAGGTCAACGCATAAGCCCAATTCGTCTTTTACCTGTTTGAGAAAATCTTTTCCGTTAGGGGCTTCTCTGACTGCACTTGTAGCAACAGCAATGACTGTTTCAGCATTCAGGGTGTTTGCCATTTTTTGGAAACGTCCCAAAGTCGCGATCGCCCGTTCCATCACTTCTGGTTTCAAATCACCTGTTATGAGGTCGCGATCGCCCAACCTTACAGTTTCTTTTTCTCTAGCAATAATGCTAAAAGCTGGGAGTGAGGGTTCAATTCTCACGATCACCATGTGGAGTGAATTTGTCCCCAAATCAATAGCCGCTATAATCCGATGTTGATCGACTGGTTGAGTGGGTAGACTCGCCCAGTTTGCCGAAACTAAATTTACCATCTATGTTTTCTCTCTGTTTGGCATGGAACAAGTTGGTACTGCCGATCCGATCGGCATAATTATTTGTAATGTGGAATATAATTTGTTCTCAAGTTTGCTTTTTATGGGCTTTACCTGAGAAGCAGAGATTGACCCTGTTACCTACAACCTCACGTGACTTCTTTGCCACATACAAAGTTGCCACTTTGTAGTTGTGTTTTTACAAATATCAAATAACGATATTCTATAGATGTAAAGCTTAATAAAGCTCTCTGTCTATATCTATATTTATCTATGCTAACTACGCCAGAACGAAACACTGAACCAACATGGCTTGCGATCGTCCGGCTTTTGCGGTGGCATAAACCAGAAGGACGATTAATTTTAATGATTCCTGCCCTTTGGGCTGTGTTTTTAGCGGCTTCTGGAAAACCGCCTTTACCACTCGTTGGCGTTATCGTTCTGGGAACTCTCGCTACGAGCGCTGCGGGTTGTGTTGTCAATGATTTATGGGATAGAGATATAGATCCACAGGTTGAAAGAACTCGCGATCGCCCTCTCGCGAACCGTGCGCTTTCCGTAAAAGTCGGTATTGCGATCGCCACAGTCGCGATGGGATGTGCCGCTGTTCTCGCTTTCTATCTTAACGCGCTCACATTTTGGTTGTGTGTGGCAGCCGTTCCTGTTATTTTGCTTTATCCTGGAGCAAAACGAGTTTTTCCCGTTCCACAACTGGTACTTTCCATTGCTTGGGGTTTTGCTGTTTTAATTAGCTGGAGTGCAGTCACACACAACCTTTCACTCCCAACTTGGATACTTTGGGGTGCAACGGTACTGTGGACATTGGGATTTGATACTGTCTATGCTATGAGCGATCGCGAAGATGACCGCAGAATTGGTGTAAATTCTAGCGCTTTATTTTTTGGTGAGTACGCCTCTGTGGCGATTGGAGTTTTCTTTATCGGCACTGTCATTTTACTGGGTTGGCTGGGGTTGATTGTGCCACTTCACCTGAGTTTTTGGATAAGTCTTGCGATCGCGTCTGTTGGATGGATTTGGCAGTGCATCCGCTTGGGACAGAAAGACTTGCCTAACTCGGGCTATGGTGAAATGTTCCGACAGAATGTTTGGATTGGTTTTATCTTACTTTCTGGGATGATTGCTGGCAGTTTTTAGCTGAAATTCCATAGATCGGCTTCAGAAACCCGGTTTCATAGCTTCAGAAACCCGGTTTCTCCAACAATACCTTTGCCAATTGTGAAGAGAGGTGGTGGTAGTGAAGTGAAGTTAAAGAATGTAAGAAGTTTAGTACTACAACGAGACTTTGACTAAGGGGTATGCCAGTTGTGGGTAAAGAATCGACCAGGGGTGTGCGATCGGTCTTCGGTGAAGGGGTATGCCAGTTGTGGGTGGAAAATCGACCAGGGGCATGCGCTCGGCTGTTGGTGACCTTCACGATGCCAAAGTTTTATGGTTTTGTCATTACTACCGGAAGCTAACATTTTGCCATCAGGACTAAAACTAACGCTGTTGACCTCTGCTTTATGTTCCGAGAGAGTTTTAAGTAACTGACCATCGCGACTCCACAGTCTGATAACATTGTCAAAACTTGCAGTAACAAAAAGCTTACTATCCGGGCTAAAACTTATACTAATAGTACCACTGAGATTTGTGTCGAGGGTTTTTAGTAGCTTACCTTCTCGACTCCAGAGTTTTATGGTATCGTCAGTACTACCAGAGGCAATTATCTCTACCGTCTCTTCGTTGTTTTCGCTCGTCTCATCACAACCCGTCACCAGCAAACGCGCATCAGCTAATTGTTGAACTAAATCCCAATTTGCTTCCCCCACTTCCGGGCGAGTCGCCACACGTCGGGTATCCTCCGTACCTTCCCCAGGACGCACTAACTGAATAAATATTTTTTCCGCCCGTTTCTTATCACCCTGACTCAGCTTATCTAATACTGTATCGGCGTAGTTAGCCAAAGCCTTCTCCAAACCACCAATTTCTTGATAAGCTTCGTGGGTGAGAAACCATTTTCTCGGTTTGAACCAAAGCTGCATTAGGGTGAACTCAAGTAAAGGTAAACGTCCCGGTTCATCACCCAAATCTCTCATTAAAGTATCAGTCAACCCCTCCTCAAGTTCCACCTTCATTTTTTGCGCCGGTTTTTCAACCGCACAACGCAACTCCTCCTGGTTCATCGGACCGAGATTATAAATTCCCTTTTGCAAAGCATCGCTAAAAGGACGGTAAGATAAGGCATAGCCATAAAAATCCGCCCGCAGTGTCAGAACCAGAGTAAATCGAGGAGCGTAGTTGATAGCGTAGATTAATGCATCTAAAAAAGGTTGACGTTCCTCTTGCGGTGTGAGGGTGTAAAGTTCTTCAAATTGGTCTGCGATTAAGACTAAATGGACGGGCGGGATGCCCATCTCACAAGAATTTGATGCATTTGTGGAGTAGGCATCTTGCCTTCTCTGTGTGTGGGTGATAATATCATTTGTAATCTGGGCTAACTTTTTCTCATCATGCCGCAAGTCCACCTCTAAAATCATTTGGTCTAATCTGCGTTGTATGGGAGTTGTATTTTCTTCTTGCAGTGACACTGGGGAATGACAATGATGATTTAATGCGATCGCTAAATTACCAAGGGGATTATTCCCCGGACGAAAAGAAATCATCTCGAAATTCCCAACTTTTCGCAAACGAGGAACCAACCCTGCAAACACCACAGAAGACTTCCCACTTCCAGAAGCACCAACCACAGGAACCAAAGATTTACTTTGAACTGCGGCTACTAACGCATCAACAAACGTCTCCCGACCAAAGAAAAAATCTGCCTCCTCTTCCCCAAACGCAGATAAACCTTGATATGGACACTCAGGTAACTTACCAGATAATCCGCCCAAATCTGACCAACTAGGAGGAAGTTCTAATGTATTTTTGCAAATAATGGGTAACCAACTCACTCCTGGTAGGGGCTTTTCTCCCAAAGACTTCCCTGTCAGTTCAAGTAATTTCCCCCTGGCTTTCAAAACAGCAGTAAATAAAGAATCTCCACCAGCATAAGAAGAAAGAAAAAAGTTGAGAAACTTGTGCGCGATTTTATCCGGTACTGGTTCCCGCCAAACGATAACATAGGGTAAATTTAAATCAGCCAATCGTTGTGCTAAACCCAAACCATCACAGGAATTAAAAATGGCTAATTTTAAACCTTTACGAATTGCTGAAGTTAAGTACGCGGAATTTCTTCTAAATCTAAAGTCTCATTGGGATTAATGGCAATTATACCTTTCTGACCATAATCTTGAGATTCACTGTGTCCTGCAAAAAACAAAATATCACAAGGTTCATCCCAAAGTTTATGAAGTGTTTCCCGCTTTGGTTCTTTCAAAAAAAGAGTTTCCGCACCGCGTTTTTCTAACTGGGTAATTAATTCTTCATCGGTGGAGGTATCGAGATGGCTACTATCTCCAAAGATACTGATAATTTTAATTCTTCTGAAAGTTTCCGAATTGGGTTTTGTTGCTCGGACATCCTGGGAAAGCAGAGAATCCTTAAAACAAAGTGCTGCTTCCAATAAAGAATGTTCCCCAAATAAATGGAACTCCTGCCAAGGTATGCGATGTAAGATGTCCTTTGTAGGTTCTGATGTTACGCCACAGGTGTTGACAACTAAACGAATATCAGCGCGATCGCTTGAAGGAATGACTGGTTCTAACTGTGACTTAATTGGTAGTAGCCATTGATTTAATTTTGACCTTAAAGACTTAGCATATTCAAACCCAGCATCTGCGGAGACATTTGTCAATTGCTTTTTTTTAAAACCTCTGCTGTTAGGTTGAACTAACGAGTCATAGATTTTTTTCCAGCGTTCATAGCTATTTGGAATTTCCTGGGCTGGAGGTAATTGGGTTTCTAATTGTATAGAAGAACTCTGAGTTGAAAAAGCATCTATTTGAATTTTGATTTGACTAAATCCCTGCTGAAAATCACCATCACCAAATTCCAAATTCACCCAGACTTCCATAAGCTACTACCCTTCAAAAATTCATTTATGCTGCCTCAATCACTTGCGTGTCAATCCCACAAAATACGAGAAGCGAACCAGTAGTAAGCTAAAACACATTTAATTTGCATATTTTTTAAATTTGATAAAAAGTACCAAACTCTTCTCTCTCTTACTCTGCGCCCTCTGCGTCTGTTGCGGTTCAATATGCAAAATAGATATGGAACAGCTTATGTTTGAAAAGCGTTTCTGAAAGCGGTCCGAGCGATTGTTCCACATAGCAGTGCGTTCCACGCGATGGCGCTTTCATCGCCCGTCTGGGAGCGATGGTGCAGAGCGCCCAAGGGAGGCGATAAGCTCCGCTTAACGGCTATACTGCTGTATGTCCCTGTGTCTAGTTGCTTTGTGGGGTATGGAATCTTACCTGCTTTAAAGTGTCTCCATGCTGTTTGATAAGATATACCTATTGCCTTTGCGTAATCCGCAAGTTTCATGTCATGTTTAGCCTTGACTTGGTACTACATGACTATATTCTACTATATTATCGATAAAGTTTTATCATACTATTTATTACCACACGGTTTCTGTTCTAAATTCTATAATGAAAGTAAAAAATTATATTTATCCTTTCGCTCTCAAATCGCGATATACGGCGAAATACGTCCTTATTTGGAATATCTTATTTAATATTCCCCCGATCGCAGATAATGAGCCTCAACACTCAAAAAGAAGATTTCAGCTATGCTTATGTATATGCCGTTACAGCAGCTGCTGGCTATTCCCTACAAGCAGCCACACGTAGATTGGATTTGAGCGGCATTGATGCCACCATTACCTATAGGTTACTGTCTTTGAACCAGTTGCTTAAGAGATAAAATCAACTGAAACACTAATGTAATTAATCCTGTAGAGAGAGTCATCAAGACTAACCAATGCATGAAAATCATATAGGTGATGAAATGAAAAAGAAAAATTTGATTGTTATATACAAATATTATCTCAACTGATGTGCATTTAAGACCGCACCTATTCCTAATAAGAACGTTAACTCCAAACGCACAAAGCGCCCTCCGAATAGGAGAGCGCCTTGTATTTAGCTATTGATGCTTTTTAGTCGCGTACTGCTATGATTAACCGTTGATAGCAGGAGCGCTGATTGCGACAGGAGCAACTTCAGCAGATGCTAAGTCGAGGGGGAAGTTGTGAGCGTTGCGCTCGTGCATCACTTCCATGCCGAGGTTAGCGCGGTTGAGGATGTCTGCCCAGGTGCCAATCGCACGACCTTGTGAGTCGATTACAGATTGGTTGAAGTTGAAACCGTTGAGGTTGAACGCCATGGTGCTGATGCCCAGTGCAGTAAACCAGATGCCGACTACTGGCCATGCTGCCAAGAAGAAGTGCAAGGAACGGCTGTTGTTGAAGCTTGCGTATTGGAAGATAAGCCTTCCGAAGTAGCCGTGTGCAGCGACGATGTTGTAGGTCTCTTCTTCTTGTCCGAACTTATAACCGTAGTTCTGAGATTCGGTTTCAGTTGTTTCACGAACTAAGGAAGAGGTTACCAAGCTTCCGTGCATTGCACTGAATAAGCTACCACCGAATACACCTGCTACACCTAACTGATGGAAGGGGTGCATGAGGATGTTGTGCTCTGCTTGGAACACCAACATGAAGTTGAAAGTTCCAGAAATTCCCAAGGGCATACCGTCGGAGAAAGAACCTTGTCCGATGGGGTAGATCAAGAAGACTGCGGTTGCTGCTGCTACAGGTGCGCTGAATGCTACACAGATCCAAGGACGCATTCCCAAGCGGTAGGACAATTCCCACTCACGACCCAAGTAGCAGAAAACGCCAATCAGGAAGTGGAAAACCACCAACTGGTATGGACCACCGTTGTACAACCACTCATCTAAGGAAGCCGCTTCCCAGATGGGGTAGAAGTGAAGACCAATTGCGTTGGAACTTGGAACAACTGCACCAGAGATGATGTTGTTACCGTAGAGCAAGGAACCTGCTACAGGTTCGCGGATACCATCAATGTCTACTGGAGGAGCAGCGATGAAAGCAATGATGAAGCAGATCGCTGCGGAAAGCAGTGTGGGGATCATGATTACGCCGAACCAGCCTACATAAAGGCGGTTTTCGGTAGAAGTGATCCAATTACAAAACTGCTCCCACACGCTTGCGCTTTCGCGGCGTTGTAAGGTTGCTGTCATGGTTTTATGATTGCAATGATTTTTTGCGAATGTGTATAAGCTTTTTTGCTTATGAACTTAATTTACACCTGTTTACTTAACTTTACAATACATATCAGATGAGTAGAAGTGATTTGAAATATTAGCTTAAGTTATGATTCATGAGTTGGGCTTCGGCGGAAGCCCTCAAATTCGGGCGCGACACCGCGAGCACAGTTGATTCAATACAATAACTAGTTCTGTCGGGTTGACTCGACTTAGGTTTACCGAGATTTAGTATGTTGAGTTTGTCGTAGGCTTAATTTTATTCGTTCTCTGAGTGACTAAGCTCGGTAAGCATGAAAAGACTTGAAACTGTTGCCGATCGCTGAACCCATTGCCTTCATATTATCATGATTTTCCCCTTTATCGACAGACTTGTCAGTTGGTTAATTTTCATCAAACAGGTTTGACGCTCTCTTGTCAACTGACTGTTCAGTTGGTAAGAGGTATACTGATTCATAAGTTCTTTGAATCCTGTAACAACTGTGGCGCGTACAAAATCTGAAAAAGTAAAGAATGCCAAGCAAGAGAGAGATGCTGAGGCGACTCAAGCTGTGATTTTGGCAGCAGCAGAAGAAGAGTTTGCTCAACATGGTTTTACTGCGGCACGAACAGAAGCGATCGCAGCCAAAACAGGTTTTGCAAAGTCAATGATTTATTACTACTTTAAAGATAAAGAAGGTTTGTATCAAGCGGTCTTAGAGCAATCGCATGCCGATCTGAGGCAAACGATTCAGAAATTACAGTTGGAGCATTTGTCTCCTGAAGTCGCGTTGGAAAGATTTTTGAGAGCATTGCTCAGTTGTGTATCGCGTAACCCAAAACTCCCGACTATCATGTTTCACGAAGCAGTGCAAAACCAAGGAAAGTATTATAAATGCAGTAGCTCTGTGAGTATTGATACTGCCTTGATCGCAATTCTGCAACAAGGCGTGGCTAAGGGGATATTTCGTCCACTCGATCCGTTTCAGTCTGCAATTAACATTATGGGAACTTGCTTGTTCTATTTTATCGGTGCGGGAAACATTCAGCAGTTTCCTCAGGGTAAGGGGCTTTTGAGCAAAGCAATGCTCGATCAACACACCAATGAAGCGATCGCGCTAATCCTAGCGGGTGTGCGACAATCCTGACGCGCCTTATACCATTAAGACAAAAAAAGCAAATGCTCCCATATCAAGGGAGCATTGTGATTAATCAAACAAAATATCGTTAACGTCTAAATGCTGTAATTGATTCCAACGAATTTCTCAAAGCAGAATTGAACCAACTTCTAAAGTTGCGTTCCCCAACGATTTTTTCATAAATTGCCTCATAGCCATCAACCATTTGGGTAACACTAAATTTGTTCTCCACGTGTTCTCGGCACTTTTGGCGATCGATCTCCAAAGCTTTTGGTATCATCGCCGCCATTTCTTCGTAGCTTTGGCAGACAAAACCTGTCTTTTCATTGACAATGACTTCAGATACAGATCCCATATTCATTGCAATGACTGGTGTACCAGTTGCCATAGATTCAGCCATCACCAACCCAAAAGGTTCACACCAGGTAATGGGGAATAGAGTCACCGCTGCATTTCCTAAAAGTTCAGCTTTTTGTGTGTGATTAACCTCACCCAAAAATTCGATTTGCTTACCATCTATGTGGGGAGCAATTTCTTCTTCAAAAAACTTCTTGTCTACAGCATCCACTTTCCCAGCCATTTTCAAGTGCCAGCCTGTTTGCTTAGCAATATTAATGGCGTGTTGCGGTCCTTTTTCTGGCGAGAAGCGGCCTAAAAATGCCAGATAAGATGGTTCTTGGGGTTTGGCAAAAAATGGAAACGCAGAGACGTTAATACCGTTGTAAACTGTGCCAACGTAATTTATGTTTAACAGACGCTGGGCGTCACTAATGCTGATGTATGGTTGCGTATGGTAACGCCTAAATACTTTGCTGTTGTCACGAGTAAAGATACCATGCAGGGTATGTACTGTTGGTGTTGACACCGTACTAGCCCAAGGCAATGACCAAACTCCTATATGGGAGTGGATAATATCGAATTCAGCTGCATGTTCGTAAGCTTGGCTAGCGTGTAGAATATCATACATTACGGGTTCTTTTATGCTTGTATCCAAGCGCAATGCATGGGGACTACCCGCTTCTAAACGAGCTAGGGTTTTGGAATCGCCTGAAGCAAACAACGTGACATCGTGACCTCTACATACTAATTCATCAGTCAAACGACTCACAACTAGCTCAGTGCCTCCATAGGTGGTAGGCGGAACTTGTTCCCACAAGGGGGCGATTTGTGCGATTTTCATAATATTTATGGTTCACCAGTTATAAGCCCAGCAATTTGGGCTGTTTTCAGACAAAGATAGAAAATTTTCTATCGGCATCTGCAATCAACTGTCACCTCACCAGTAGCGAACTACACAGTTTTGGTGCATCGAACCGAAAAACTCATCTCCAATGAGTGTTGGTTATTTACTGATTCTATGCTAGATCTGAATTTAGATTAACGCATCTATCTTAGGGAATGTTTTCTTTGTCAATTTTTGTTGACAAACTTGTGACTAGGCATGAGTTTGCGATAAGCCGCCTTCTGTACTCGTTGAGCAATCAAGGCTTCGACTGCTGATGCTTCTTGTGGCTCGGAGAAGAAATACCCCTGCCCGTATTTGCATTCCAGTGCTCTAAGTTTTTCCTTTTGCTCCAACGTTTCTATACCTTCTGCTATGACATCCATGCCTAAATTATGAGCTAGTGTAACGATCGCCCGCACAATTTCTGACTTCTCGCTACTATGAATGAAGGAGCGATCGATTTTTAAAACACTCACTGGAAAGCGGTGCAGATAACTTAGGGATGAATAGCCAGTCCCAAAATCATCCATATGTAATTCAATACCTAATTCTTTCAGTTGCCAAAGCATTGCTGTTGCTCTAACAGTGTTTTCCATCATCATACTTTCAGTAATCTCCAGCTTTAAACTTCGTGGAGCTAAGTGAGTTTCTTGTAAAATTTGATATATATGTTCGTTGAGATTGGGTTGTGAAAATTGTTTGCTAGAAAGATTGACGCTGATTGTCAAACTGTTGTCCTGAAATTGCTGCTGCCATAAATACACCTGGCGGCAAGCCTCTCGAAGTACCCAATAACCAATAGGTACGAGCAGTCCAGTTTCTTCCGTCACTGAAATAAACTCCGTTGGCAAAACCAGACCCCGTTCTGGGTGCTGCCAGCGTAGGAGGGCCTCGAACCCAATAATTTTGTTGGTTGACAACAAAACAATTGGTTGGTAATGAATCCGAAATTCCTGACGCTCAACAGCACGCCGCAGGTCTGTTTCTAACTGCAACAGCTTTCTACTTTCAGTGTACATGGCTGTGTCAAATATCTTGTAACGCGCTTTACCTAAAGCTTTGGCACGGTACATTGCAATATCAGCGTCGCGCAAAAGATTCTCTGGTTGCTCGTATCCTACAGTACTGAAGACAATGCCAATGCTTAAAGTGGTAAACACTTCGTATCCATGAATATGGAAAGGTAGTGTTAACTCCTGTTGGAGTCGCTCGGCAAGATGGATGGCATCGTTGATAGACTTCATCTCCTCTATGAGGATGGCAAACTCATCTCCTCCGAGACGCGCCAATAGATCTCCAGACCGCAGACAGGTTTGGAGTCGGCCTGCGATCGCAATTAGCAATCGATCTCCAATGGTGTGTCCCAGACTATCGTTAACAACCTTGAAGCGATCTAAATCCAGAAAAAGGACGGCAAATAAATCCTCATGCTCTTCGGCACGTTCGAGTGTCTGTGCCAACCGCTTCATGAATAAGTTTCGGTTCGGCAGTCCTGTCAATCCATCATGAAAAGCAATATGGAGCAATTGCGTTTCTGCTCGTTGGCGCTCGACAACCTCAGCCTCTAGTTGGGCATTCTTCGCCAACAATTCCTTAGTCTGTCGTTGATTTAACAGTAAGGCAGCAGCGGTAAAGTCTGCTAAGCTTGTCATTACCCGTACATCTTCTGGGTCAAAGTGTCGCTGCTCATCATGAGACACGATCCAAATAGTGCCGAGGGCATGGTTATCAGCGATGAGGGGTAAAACTAACCCTTCAACGAAGGGAGTTTTTGTTGCTTGGAAATAGGTAAAATACCTTTCGGGATGGGAATAAAGCTGTGGTTTGCCGCGATCGAGGCAAGTGCCACAGGGGCTAAAGTTACGGGGTGTGGTTCCGCCAACGTACTGTTCCAAGGTTCCAGCTAACACATCCCAGCGAAAGACTTCCTCACCACTAGGCGTTACGTCAAGCAAGCTGACGCCTGCGGTTCCTGCCTGACATAAGGAGAGTGCTATTTCAACCAGGCTTTTGAGCATCGTTTCTGACTGATTCACCATCTGCCGTGCCAACGTATGCATCGCTTGATTTTCTGATTGTAAGTTTGGTGAACGAGGCAATCGTCGAGATAGCTCCTCTGTAATCACAACGTGGTCTAAAGTAACTGTTTGTCCTTGAGGTCGTTCCATCGCTTTCAATACTAGTAAAAAATTTCTTTAAGAGAAATTCTGACAAATATTATCGTTTATTTTTTAAGATATTTCAGCCATTTTAATGGATTTGTTCTTAATAGTGATTGATTTAATTAAAACATATTGAATTTTCGCTTAATAAGTAAAGCTTCTGGAAAACTACTCAGTTTTTACTAAGAATTTATAAATTTTTACAAGTCTTAAAAGCACCTTTATTTTATATGATTTATTTTAAGTCTTAAAATAATATAGCAATCCTAAATCATTCGTGAAAAATTTAGCTCACCGACTTCTTTGACAAGTCGGGGATCTGACCGCTGTGAATTGTCACAAATCAAATAGGATTGTTATATGAGTAAAAGTCAGTCAGCGCAAATAATCATTACTGGTTTGTCGTTGCGCTGTCTTCGCGCTTAGCGCAACTACGAACCGAATTCTAGAGATGTTACATTTCGTTATATAGTTGTGTTTTTTCTTGCCAACCTGTCTTGAAAAAGGGAGTGGGGAGTAGGGGGTGGGGAGTAGGGGGTAAGAAATTTTCAAAGAAAAAGGTTATAAGGGAAAATGATGGTAGTGGTATATGGGTACAAACACGTTAACTACCATTCATCTTCACCGAAGTCTTCGCGCCGTGGAAGCCCCTGCATTCATGCATGGGGGTAAGGCGCAGGCGATTTCAATCGCTGTCAAGTTTTTTTGGAACACGTGATGAGGACTTGTAGTCTATAATAGTAGTCATATGTGAGAGGGTCGAACTCATGGAACAAGTTCTAACGCTAGTTTGCAAGCTACAACCCACCCCCAATCAAGTGATGAAATTTGAAGGGGTGCTCCATGCATTTGCAGATGCTTGCAACTACACCAACGAAGTTGTTAAACCGCAGATAACCAGCAAGGCTACTATTCAAAACATAGTTTATGAAGACCTGCGGGCTAAATTTGGAATGTCCGCTAATTTGGCGGTTAGGGCTTGCGCTAGAGTAGGGGCTAATCGCTTGACGGCGAAGAAAAAAGGGAAGCCCGTCAAGCTATTTAAGCCTACTTCGGTTGATTATGATGCCCGGATTTTCGCATTTAGAGAAAAAGATTGGACAGTTAGTTTAACCACTACTCAAGGTCGGGAACATATCAAAATTGACGCGGGAAACTATCAACGGGGTAAGCTCAAAGGTAGAAAACCGACTTCTGCTCAATTATGTAAACACCGAGATGGGCAATACTATATCCACATCCAATTAAAAGATGAGGTTCCCGATCCACAAACCACTAAAACAGTGATTGGTGTTGATTTTGGGCGTCGCGATATCGCAGTGACCAGCGACGGTGACACATGGAGTGGTGAAAAGTTAACAAAAACCAGAGACAAGTATTCAAAGGTCAGAGCGTCTCTCCAGAAAAAAGCTTCCACACGCACAAGGTCGAGTCGGCGTCGTTGTCGGCAAATCTTGGCACGGCTATCGGGGCGAGAGAGACGGTTTCAAACATGGGTTAACCATAAAATTAGCAAAACAATCATCCAACAAGCCAAGCATACACAAGCATTTGTGGCAATTGAGGATTTAACAGGTATCCGCGAACGTACCAACCAAAAACCTCGCAACAAAACAGAGCGTCGTAGGAGCAACTCATGGGCTTTCTACCAGTTGCGGATGTTCTTGGAGTATAAAGGATTGAGGGATGGTGTTGAAGTTATCACCGTTCCACCTGCCTATACCTCGCAAACTTGCCACTACTGTTTGCACATTGGACAGCGATCTGATAAGAAGTTCAAGTGCATCAATCCCGATTGCAATTGGTCAGGTGATGCGGACTTGAATGGATCGCGGATGATTGCAGCTTTGGGGCTGTCTGTAAACCAGCCTGGAGGCTCGAATGGTTTGTATTGTACCCTCAGTACAGACTCTTCAGGGCTACTAAAAGCCCCCTCCTTCTAGGAGTGGGGTCGTTTACGAGTGTATGACTTATTGTATCAATCCCAGATGTAGAAATCCTTATAACCCTGATGGTAGGCTGTTTTGCTTTACCTGTGGTTCAGAATTGCTTTTAGAGGGTCGCTATAGAGTCGTTGAAGTTCTGGAAAAACGACCGTATACAGCAGTCTATGAAGTTTTAGAAAAAGGAAGAGTTAAAATCCTCAAAGTTCTGGAACAGCCACAGAACAAATTGGTAGAGTTATTTGAGAAAGAAGCAAAAGTTTTACAGTCTATCAACCATCCTGGCATTCCTAAAGGATATAGCTACTTTCAATTCAAAGTAAAAGACAGCTTAACTTTATTCCCTTGCTTCGTGATGGAGAAAATCGAGGGATTAAATTTACAAGAGTATTTACAACAAAGAGACAACCGTCCTATTCAGGAAGAATTAGCAGTTGAGTGGTTGTTTAAGTTGGTAAATATCGTAGATACAGTTCATGAAAAAAGACTGTTTCATAGAGATATTAAACCATCCAATATTATGTTGAGATCTGATGGAGAACTTGTGCTGATAGACTTTGGCGCAGTTAGAGAACTAACAGATACTTACTCTGAAGCTTTAGCTCAAGAAGAAGTCACAACAATTTCTTCCCAAGGGTACACAGATCCAGAACAATGTCAAGGTCAAGCTGTTCCTCAATCAGATTTTTTTGCTTTAGGTCGTACATTTGTCTATTTGCTGACAGGTAAAGAACCTTATGAGCTTTCTCCCGATCCTAAAGATAGGGAAAGAAAAGTTTGGCGAGATCGGGTAGAGATTTCTGAATTGTTAGCAAATTTTATCGATGATTTGATGGAACCGTTGCCCATAAAACGTCCACAAGATACAAAAAAAATTTTACAAAAATTAAGAGAAATACAAACAATTTATGAGCTTCATTTGGAAGAAAGAGGCGAAATCAACATTAGATATCAGTCAACAGAAAGTTTAAAAAAAGTTTTATCTGAGCCAACATACGTTCAATCTACTTATTATGAAAATAACGGTCAGGCTCAAAGTTTCTCTCGCAGTCTTAATTTGAATCTTGTTGATACTTTAGTTGACTCCAAATTGGGAGAAATCCATCATCAGACTATTAATAAAACTCAGAAAAAAATTTCAATAAAAAAGCTGTTAACAGCTACATCCGTATTTGCTGCTGTTTTGGTTGGAGGAATCGCTTTATCTTTTGTCAATCGAGTGGATGGGTGTTCAAAGAGTATCTTTAGTAAATTCCCAACCGATGACAACATAAGTTGCGGAGAACAAATTATTATTACTCAAAGCATAAATCTGGAAAAAGAAGAAGGGGTTAAAGCATTTGCAGCAGGAAGGTATGAAGCTGCTATCGGTTTGCTAGAGAAGTCATGGAAAAAGAACCCCGATCCCGAAACTTTAATCTACTTAAATAATGCTCGCATTTTTCAACAAGCGCCGAAAAGTTATACTTTTGCTGTTGTTGTTCCAATGACAAACAATAACGATAGTATCAACGTCAGTAAAGAAATGTTACGGGGAGTGGCTCAAGCTCAAGATGAATTTAATAAAAATCCCAAGACAAATCACAAAGTTAAAATTCTTATTGCCACTGACAACAATAACCCTTACCAAGCCAAGAAAATAGCAGAAGCTTTAGTAAAGAAACTTGATGTTTTAGGTGTTGTAGGTCATTTTACCAGCGATACCACTATCAGCGCTGTCGGTATTTATCAAAAGCACAAGTTACCATTGATTTCTTCCACTGCTACCTCAAAAGATTTATCAACTGTGTGTCGGCAATCGCATTGTTATTTTCGTAGAATAGCATACACTGACAGGGATATTGCTCAAAACTTAGCAAGCTATATGCTTACAAACGCTAAGAAACGGAAAGCCGCCGTCTTTTTTAATGAAACAAGCAACTACAGTCTTTCTATGCGAGACACATTAGAAAGAAGCTTTACTGCAGGTGGCGGGACAGTTGTGAAAGAGTTTGATTTATCAACACCAAACTTTAATTCAACTCAAGCTATGAGTGAAGTTCAAGCACATGGTGCTGACATACTTGTTATGCTCCCCAATAATGATGGTCTTATTTCTGAGACTGTGTTTCGCTTAATTCGTGCCAATCGGTTACGTTACCCTATTGTGGGTGGAGATAGTCTTTTGATGCCTAATATTTTAGAAGGTGCTGGCAATAATGTAGAGGGAATGGTGGTAGGGATACCTTGGCATCACTTGAGCAGTCCCAACCGACAATATACACAAGCCGCCATTAAGCTATGGGGGGAACCAGTCAATTGGCGTACAGCATTATCTTATGATGCCACTCGCGTGTTTGTGGCTGCAACTGAAAAGCTTTCATTTGCGAATCGCGTGAATTTAGAACAGATAATGGCAGACCCTAATTTTACAGCAAGAGGTGCTACAGGAGAAATTTCTTTTCTCTATAACGGCGATCGCAAAGAACAAAACATTCAACAATTAGTTACAGTCAAGTCTCATCCCAGTACCGGACAACTCCAATTTATTCCTCTTCAATAAACCGTGTTGACTATAAAACTTTCACGAACCCCCCCTTAACAGTTTCTGTAAAGTTTCTGGTAATTTTGTTACTTCTTGGAGCAGGGCTTCAGGACTAACGCCAAAAACATTCAAGATAACAACAATGAGAAAGACGGCGATCGCAGTACTAATCGCTATTTTAAATACACCGAACAACGCCCTGAAAACTAACAAAGCTACAATTATTGCAGCGATTAGAATAATTAGAGATGACATATTTTTCTTTAGCCTCGCTCCTCCATGATATCCCTACAGAAATAGCAACATTGTATCCGATACAGATAGCAAATCTTAATAAAGATTTTATCTTTAAAAGTCATTGAATGATAGTTTTGCCACGCGAACATTTGTTAACCTTTACAGAGAATGTTTCCGCTATTTGTGTAACAATGTAAAAAAGCAACTCATGTCAAACAAAACTGATTGCGGTAATAAGTCTAGTCCCCAAATTTTGGATGCAACTTTGCGCGAAGGCGAACAACAAGCAGGAGTTCGTTTTAGCAGTCAAGATAAAATCAAAATTCTTCATCTTTTGGAAGAATTTCAAATAGACTGTGTGGAAGTAGGTCATCCAGGGATTTCACCAGAAGATGAACAGATTTGTTTGGAAGTCGCTCAAGCAGCCCGTTCTACACAAATCTTAATGCATGCGAGAGCAAACGTTGAAGAAATACAAGCAGCTAAACGAGCCAAAGCTGATTGGGTAGGAATTTGGGCTTCAGTTAATCATTTAGCAACGGAAACCAAATTTGTTAACCGTAACAAAGAATATATTAGCCAGAAAATACAAGCTGCGATCGCAGAGGCAAAAAAATTAGATTTAAAAGTACGTTTTACGATTGAAGATGCCTCTCGAACAGTTTGGGATGATATTGAATGGGTAACTGAGATAGCGCTGATAGCAGGCGCAGAACGTATAAGTTTAGCTGATACAGTCGGGATTTTGGAACCATCTACTTGTCAGTCATTGGTATCGCGATTTGTCAACACTTTTGATTGCGAGCTTGAGGTGCATTTACACAATGACTTTGGTTTAGCAGTAGCAAATGCACTTGTAGCTATTGATGCTGGAGCTTCTGTTGTAGATACATCTATTTTAGGAATTGGAGAAAGAACGGGTATCACAGATTTACTTCAACTGGCCGTTATTCTTCACCAAAAGAGAGGAGAAAAACGCTTTCCCCTAGAACAAATTCCTAAATTAGCCCATGCCGTACAGCTAGTAACCAACTACCAACCAGATGAACTCAGACCAGTGGTTGGGAAAAACGCCTTTACTCACACCTCAAAGTACCACGTGCAAGCTGTAGAGCGTAACCCAAATTCCTATGAAGCGTATCCACCCGAATTAGTAGGTCGAGTCCGAAGAATTGAAAAGCAACGTTCACCAGTTGATAGGCATACAGTTATAGAGCTTGTCGAGAAATGGAATAATGCTCATTCCCAAACTGTACTTGACCTTAGAACTTAAACATTTTGCAACAGCAAAACCGACGTACTTCTTAACAGTATGCGTTGATACCTTTCTTGAGTGCAGGGCTTAAAAAATCTTCTGCTCTAAACGCTCAAAATCTCGCTGCACCTCAATCCCCAAAGTTTTGTTATTGGGATCGGTCTTCAGAGCTTTTTTAAGATAAATTCTAGCTTTTAAGGGCTGGTTGTCTGCTATGAGCGATCGCCCCCAAAGTTGATATGCAATAGCCTGCCATTGACGTACTTCCGCATCATCTGGGAGACGCTGTGCCAATGCTTCCGCCAAGGCAGTTGCTTGCGGAAAGCGCTTTTGCTTCAAGAACTGTTGCAATTGCTCGTAAGTACGCCACTTTAGCCGCCTTTCTATTTCCACAACATTAGGCGGTTTTGGTTTTGGTTTTTCCTTCTTTGGAGGTTCCGGGCGCGGGGAAGTTTCCTGACGTTCAACTGTTTGTGACTGAGTTCCTTGGCGGAATGTATTTTCCGGGGGAACCACCTGCAACAGTAGTTTATATGCCTCAGTTACGGCAATAAACTTTTCTTTCGCTTTTTTGTCATCTGGGTTGATATCAGGATGATACTGCTGCGCCAAACGACGGTATGACAATTTAATGTCGGAAAACGAGGCTCCCGACCTGAGACCTAATAAACGGTAGCAATCTCCTAGATCCATCTGAGCTATCAGCGTGAGACGAATATCAGCTATTAGCTTAAAGCCTAAGCGTGAAGTTTTTATGATGATAATGACTCAATTTTTGCTTTAAAGTCCATAATTTACATTTTTATAGGGAGTGGGGAGTGGGGAGTGGAGATTTTGGATTTTGGATTTTGGATTTTAGATTTTGGATTAGACACGAGCCATTCGTCCTTGTCCCCCTACTCCCTACTCCCTACTCCCTACCTCTCCTCAATCACACGGTCAATCAAACCGTACTCCTTCGCCTCTTGAGCTGACATCCAGTAGTCACGGTCAGTATCTTTTTGAATTTTCTCTATAGGTTGACCCGTGCGAGCTGCTAACATTTCATTGAGTTGCTGCCGCATTCTTAAAATTTGCTTAGCTTCAATTTGAATATCAGTAGCTTGACCCTGAGCACCGCCAAGAGGTTGGTGAATAAGAATTCGAGTGTTGGGCAAAGCCAAACGTTTGCCCTTTGTTCCTGCGGCTAGGAGGAACGACCCCATGGAAGCTGCCATACCTACGCAAATTGTCACGATATTTGCTTTGATATGGTGCATTGTGTCATAGATTGCAAGACCTGCTGTCACTGAACCACCAGGGGAGTTGATGTAAATACTGATATCCTTGGTTGGATCGTCAGAATCCATGTAAAGCAGTCTAGCAATGATGGCATTAGCCATACCATCGGTGACTTCTCCACTCAGGAAAATGATTCGTTCCAAAGCAAGGCGTTCGTAAATATTAATCCACTGGGTATAAGGTTCCCCAGGAAAACGATAAGGGACTCTAGGAACACCAATCGGCATAATAGTTCAAAATTTTTGTATTCAAAGTTTAAGCTAGAAGAAAAACTGCGATAAGCCTCCTGCTTATCGGAGTAAAGCCGGATCGCGACTTACTTACCTATTAAGATTTAACAGGAAGAGCCGCCGACACAACTTGAGGAAGTTCTTTTGCACTTTCTAATACCCGGTCAATCAAGCCATATTCTTTAGCTTCTTGAGGTGTCATATAGTACATTCGATCCATATCTTTAGAAATTTTCTCTGGAGTTTGTCCCGTATTCCGAGACAAAATTGACAGGATCATTTGCTTGTTTGTTAGCACCTCTTGTGCTTGAATTTGAATGTCTGTTGCTTGACCGTAGCCGGTGCGGCGTTTTGCCTGGTGCAACACAATTGAGGCATTGGGGAGACTGGCACGGTAACCTTTCGTTCCCGCAGATAAGATCATAGCTGCCGTACCCATTGCCTGACCAATACAAATAGTATGGACTGGTGGCTTAATGTAGTTCAGGGTATCGCAAATAGCAAACGCTTCCGTTTCAGCGCCAATAGCATCTCCCGTGTACCAAGAAGTACCCGTAGAGTTGATGTAAATGTAAATTGGCTTTTCCGGATCGTCGTACTGTAGGTAGAGAAGCTGAGCAATAATCAGTTCTGTTACGTCTACGCCCAGTTGCTGTTTATACTCATCCGGTGAAACCAAAGGCAGTCCCAAGTAAATGATTCGTTCCTTCAGCATGAGAGAAGGCAAATCAGGCGGTGGAGATCGGTAGAAGCTATCGCCATAATATGGGGCTTGAACAGCCTTGATGGGGGAGGTTTCCATAGCAACTGTTGCTCAATTAATTCCGTTAACTGTACTACATCCTAGCGCGATGCCAGCTCTGTTGGAGGTGTGGATTTCTCTCTAGGTCAGTGACCAGTGACCAGTGACCAGTGACCAGTGACCAGTGACCAATGACAAATGTCCAAGAACTTATGAAGCGATTCTTAAAGTTCTTGTCACAAAGATTTTCCGAAGAACAGAAATGACGGTTTGAAGTTATCTATAAATAAGTATAGCCCGTGTGAAACTTGGGGGATTATGAAGGTTAGCTTGCAGCCAGCTCTCAATGATGGCAATTTAGATCCAAATCAATCTAATAGTCAACGTCAGTTGGCAATTTCTATTTCTGCAATGCCAGAAATGATGGATCGTAACGTCCCTCTCAATCTATGCCTCATTCTCGACCATAGTGGTTCTATGAGTGGACGACCACTAGAAATTGTCAAAAAAGCAGCAATCCGCTTGGTTGACAGACTCAGTCCTGGCGATCGCCTTAGTATTGTTGTTTTCGATCACCGCGCCAAAGTTCTGGTTTCCAATCAATTGCTTGAAAATCCAGAACGCATTAAGCAACAAATAAACCGTCTTGCGGCTGACGGCGGAACTGCAATTGATGAGGGGTTGCGTTTGGGTATAGAGGAACTGGCAAAAGGAAAAAAAGAAACTATTTCTCAAGCCTTCTTATTGACTGACGGTGAAAATGAACACGGTGACAACAACCGTTGTTTAAAATTTGCCCAATTGGCTGCAGGCTATAGTTTAACTTTAAACACCTTAGGATTCGGTGACAATTGGAACCAAGATGTTCTGGAAAAAATTGCTGATGCTGGTGGTGGGACTTTGTCTTATGTTCAGCAACCAGAACAGGTGGTGGATGAGTTTGGTCGTTTGTTTACCCGCATTCAAACGGTGGGATTAACCAATGCTTACTTGCTTTTCTCATTTGTACCGAATGTGCGGTTAGCAGAACTAAAACCTGTCGCCCAAGTCGCCCCAGACACAATTGAATTGCCAGTACAACTGGAAGTTGATGGACGGTTCTCCGTTCGTTTGGGTGATTTGATGAAGGATGCAAAACGTGTTGTGCTTACCAATATTTATTTGGGACAGTTAGCAGAAGGTAGGCAAACGATCGCCAAAGTGCAGGTTCGCTACGACGATCCATCTCAAGACAAGACAGGATTACTCTCAGAAACAATTCCTGTTGAGGCAAATGTTGTTCGTTCCTACCAACCTGCGGCTGATGCTCAAGTGCAGCAACATATTTTGGCACTCGCTAAGTACCGACAAACACAACTGGCAGAGGCAAAATTGCAACAAGGCGATCGCGCTGGTGCTGCTACAATGTTGCAAACCGCCGCTAAAACTGCTCTGCAAATGGGAGATACTGGCGCTGCGACTGTCTTGCAAACCTCTGCCACTCGGCTGCAAGCAGGAGAAGAGTTATCCGAGAGCGATCGTAAGAAAACCCGGATTGTTTCTAAGACTATTTTGCAAGATTCTTAGTTTGAAAAAGGGAGTAGGAAGTAGGGAGTGGGGAGTAGGGATCGCCTCGTTCCCAGGCTCCGCCTGGGAATGCCGTCTTAGAGGATGTCTGAGAAGTTCTATTTAATACCTGCCTTGGCGATTAAAAATCGCGGCTATACAGGCGAAACCCACCTACGTGGGTTTCAAAACCTTGGTTTTTGGTGAGTCCTTGCCTTGCGAACTACGTTTGTATAGTGGCGAATTATATTCGCCAAAACTTTGCAAACATCCTCTTAACAATGAGAGAATTAAGGGGCAATTGAACGGGAGTGAACTTGGAAAAAATTATGAAAATAACTGGTATTCATCATGTGGCGATTATCTGTTCTGATTACGAGCGCTCAAAAAAGTTTTATGTAGAAGTTTTAGGTTTTTCTATTATTCAAGAAACCTTTCGCGCTCATAGAAATTCTTATAAATTAGATTTACGAGTGGGGGAAAATCACCAAATTGAGTTGTTTTCTTTTCTATCGCCTCCAAAAAGAGTCAGCACCCCTGAAGCTTGTGGTTTAAGACATTTAGCTTTTCAAGTAGATAATATTGAACAAACTGTCAGTGATTTAAGCTCCCAAGGAATAGAAGCAGAAAATATCAGAATTGATGAAATAACAGGAAAGAAGTTTACTTTTTTCAAAGATCCAGATAATTTACCCCTAGAAATTTATGAGAATTAATATTATTAAAGTCTGAAGCATGAAAAATAAATTTTGTAGACTTTATTCTTAGTGTTAACCATTGATGAAAAAAAGAGAAAAAATCAAAAGAAAAATTAAATCGATTCTTCGTAGAGTCCTTGGCACAGGAACAGAAGAAAAGCAAGCGAGAAAAAGAAAGAAAGTTGTTAAGTTTGTTGCCCGTAAAGTTATCGGTATAGAAACAGAGGAAACTCGATTAACGGATTCATACAAGAACCGCACGGACACAGAAACAAGTTATTCCTTATATTTACAATTGCTTAAACAAATGGAGATGAAACGAACAAAGCACAAGGAGACAAAGTAAGAGGTACAGCAATACGGTTCGGTTAACGGTAATGGCGACCAGGGAAACCCGGTATCTTTGAGATACCGGGTTTCTGAGGTGCGTGCTTATCCGAACCGTATTGGAAGTCGGGGATCTTGCAACTTCTCAAAATTAATGCGGTGAACTATTAGCGATTATTCAAGGCAAAAATGAGAGGAAGTCTAATACTTGTGCGTCTAAGCTCTTTATATCTGAGAAATTCAGCAGAATTTTCTTCATACAAACTCGCGATCGCTTTAAATATCTTCCGCCCAGGTTGAGAATTGGCTTCTAAAACGACAGGACCTTTATCCAAAGTCAATAAAATATCAAAACCGATTTCTGCAAAATTCCCAAATTTGGCATGAAGTTTGTGGCAGCATTCAAGACAAATATCTGTGATTATAACAATCTCTGAATCAATACTCTTACCATAATTTTTTTGATAAAATTCCCTCAATTCATAAATAGATACAGCTTTGGCATCACCGCTTATATTTGTAATCCAAGACTTTTTGCTACCAATTCTCACCCCCATACCTGTAACTTGATAATTTGCGTTTCCAGAGTTTTGAACAATTATTCTTACGTCAAAATGCGAACTATCTAACTCAACAACCTTTGCTTTTGGCTGTAGTAAAAAATAGTTTAAATTGAATTTTGTTTTTAAAGTTTCTAGTAAATCTTTACGAGGAATTTTAGTACAACTTTCTGTCATTAAGTCTAAAGAGTCTTGATTGCATTCTCTCTGCTTAACGATCGCAATGCCCTTTCCTCTCTGACCCCAAATTGGCTTTATATATATACAGTTACTGTAGGTTAGAAAACTTTCTACCACTTCTTCAGAAGCATCTTTGATGAGAACAGACTGAATTGTAGGAATATGATTCTCAATTAAAAAATTATAAAATCTGATTTTATTTTGCAATAAATAAACTAGCTCAAAAGGAGATAATAAGTCAAAGTTGTTCTGTCTCAAAAAACACTGGAAATCTTTGATATATCTCTTCTCATTAGTACGAGAAATAAATCTATAATAGAGAAGGTTAGGCATGGTTTGTCTGTTAGCAATCCAATCGCCGTCACGAAAGCTATACCCATTAATCTCGAATCCTCCTGGCTGCCAAGTATATGGAGAAAATACTACCAATTCGATGGGAAGATTTTGAGATTCTCTTACCATATCTTCCAAGAAAGTGGTTTGTGCTCCAAACCGAGCAGTGTTTCCATTGTACTCTCTAGCTACAACACCAATTGTTTTTTTCATAATTTATACTAATTTGAAAAAAGAATGCCACAGATAGTTGGATGATATAAAATCTAGGCAAGGCTTTCTCAATCAAAAATCAAAAATCAAAAATTTTGTTCAATCTTTCTTCTTTGCTTTCCACGTTCCTCCGTAAACATAAAATGGGTTATCTTGACTCACTTGTTCCCAACAATTAACGCAAACAAAAACCCATTGCCCATCTTCTTCATATTTAACTCGACAAAGAACCGATGCGGTTAACCTGTCTGTTTCAACGTCCGAGAGGGTGTGCGGGAAAAATTAAAAGCCGTTCCTGACTGGAAAGAACGGCTTAGGGAATTTGTTGACCAACTTATATCAGACCTACCCAATCAGGAGGAGCTATAGGTAGAAATGGGTAGGAATTAAGTGACAGTTTCTTACCCACATCGGTTGCAAAGTTTAACCCTAATTCTTGTCATTTTGATGTCATGCGATCGCAGAAGCTTGTGGTTTGGCAAAAATCATCCTTCCTGCAGAAGTTTGCAAAGCACTCGTGACAACAACCCGGATTTCGCCTCCTACGTAACCACTCCCTTCTTCAACCACAACCATTGTGCCATCGTCAAGATAGCCAATGCCTTGACTTGGTTCTTTACCCTCTTTAAGTACCTTGATGTCAATATTGTCACCTGGTAAGTAACTGGGACGCACTGCGTTTACTAAGTCATTAACATTCAGTACGGGAACTTTCTGTACGCTCGCAACTTTTGATAAGTTGTAATCATTGGTCAGTAACGTACCGCTAATTTCTTGAGCAAACCGCACCAACTTAGCATCAACAGTCGCGATGTCCTCATAGTCGGTGGGGTTAATCACAATACGATCTGGGTAAGAACCTTTAATTCTGTTAAGAATTTCCAGTCCGCGTCTTCCCCTGACTCGTTTTTGGTCTTTACTGGCATCAGCAACTTGTTGCAATTCTTGTAAGACAAACTGGGGTACAAGCAGTTGCCCTTCTAGAAACCCAGTTTCCAACAAAGATTCAATACGACCATCTATAATACAGCTAGTGTCTAAAACTTTGGTAGTGGCAGGTTTTAAAGTGCCTTCCGCCACCATTGACTCTACGGTACTGGGGTTAATTAGTCGTAGCAATCCCCGTCCGTGAGAATCAGCTAAATTCATGCCCGTATACGATAGAACTATGCTACCCACAACAGCTACCAAGGGTTTAATAAAGCTAAAATCTGCTGGAATTGGTAGCAAAAACAACGGAGCAAGCATCAAGTTAGCTATCAGTAGCCCAACGACCAAGCCAATGGCACGAGTGAGAATTACATCGAATGGTAATTCCCGGACTTGTGATTCCAAGCGACGGTATCCTGTCTGAAATCTTAATCCGACTGCACCGCCAATGATAGCGGTGAAAGCAGCAAAGACTAAGCGTAAAGCTTCTTGGTTGCTAACGTTAGCGATCGCCCCACTTGGTAGTAGGTCTATACTGTAGTAACCTATGCCCGTTGCGGCTAGGACGAATGAGAAAATAATAATTGCGTCAACCATGATTGTGTTGTTTTTTTGGAACTGTGTTTACCGAGCAAATAAGGTATGTTTTATTTCCTCGGTAAGATAGATTTAGACATAAGGATAAAGTGTGGAGAATGAAGTATAAAGTGAAATCCCTTTATGAATTTATCCAGGAGATTGTCCCCTTTCTAGAATGTGTATAAAATTTTTTCATCTTATATCCCTCATCCTTACATACTTTCTAAGAGTTTTGTCTGACAAGATCTGCACTCATTATAACCAAAGAGTTTTATGCTTTATCTTTTTCATCTTTTTGTTGTAAAACGATAAAAAAATCTAAATAACATAGTAATTTTCATGATTTGTAACTCTTCGATTAATAATTTAAATCTTTATCAAAATGGTTCATCCAGTCAATGTTTCCAGCGCTCCTTCCTCTGCTTATGTTCACATTCCCTTCTGCAGGCGGCGATGCTTCTACTGCGATTTTCCTGTATCAGTTGTAGGAGATCGCTTGCGGGGTGAAACATCAGGCACTATTTCTCAGTACGTTAGCGCTTTGTGTCAAGAAATCACCATCACACCTACTCTCGGTCAACCATTGCAGACCATTTTTTTTGGTGGCGGTACTCCCTCCCTCCTCTCTGTAGAACAGTTACAAACGATATTGACAGCGTTAGATAGGCAGTTTGGTATATCGCCTGAAGCTGAAATTTCCATGGAAATGGATCCAGGCACATTTGACTTAGCCCATATACAAGGCTACCGTGCAGCAGGCACAAACCGGATTAGTTTGGGCGTGCAAGCTTTTCAGGATGATTTATTAAAGGTGAGTGGGCGATCGCACGCTGTATCTGACATTTTCGCAGCTGTAGATTTAATCCGGATAGTCGCAGTTCCCGAATTCAGCATAGATTTAATATCCGGATTACCGCATCAAACTTTAGATAGGTGGGAAGAATCTTTAGAAAAAGCGATCGCTCTATCACCTACACATATCTCTATTTATGACTTGACAATTGAGCCACAAACTCCTTTTGGGCGGTATTACAAACCAGGGGATCGACCTTTACCAACCGATGAAATTACAGTTGAAATGTATCGGTTAGCACAGAAATTTTTAAAAAATGCAGGCTACGAACATTATGAAATTTCTAACTACGCCCAACCAGGACATCAATGCCGCCACAATCGAGTTTACTGGGAAAACCGTCCTTATTATGGCTTTGGCATGGGTGCGGCAAGTTATGTTGAAGGAAAACGCTTCAACCGCCCGCGTACAACCAAGGAATATTATCGGTGGGTGCAAAATGGAGCGATCGTTGATTGTGATGTTACACCACCAGATGAAGTTTTATTAGAAACTTTAATGTTAGGGCTGCGTTTGGCAGAAGGAGTCAGCTTAGCTGTTTTGGCAGCACAGTTCGGCGAAGACAAGGTAAAAGAGATCGAGCGGTGTTGTGCAACCTATTATGAGAAAGGCTGGGTAGAAGTTGCTCTTGGAAGGTTGCGGCTAACCGATCCCGAAGGTTTTTTGTTCTCTAATGTGGTGCTAGCAGAGTTGTTCAGTCAGTTATCGGAGTAGGGAGTAGGGAGTTGGGAGTTGGGAAGAGGGATTTTCATAAAGATCCCCGACTGCTCAAAGAAGTCGGGGATCTGAAGGTGCGTTGATAACTCATGAAGCTATGTCAAAATGAAAGTGACACAGTCAAGTCGGAAGGATTGACTCCAAGCAATGGCAGAAGAAACAAATCACAATCAAGCAGGAGAAGTTGCTCCCAGCACTGTTGATAAGCAAGCCCCCAGTGTTGCTGAAGAAAACGCTCCCAGCACAGATTCCTCTGAAGCAACAAGCATTCCAACTGCCAACGCTCCAGACCCCAAAACGGCAAACCCAGAAACGAATCCCAATGCAGCAACAACCAAAACTGCGCCACCCAAACGGGAAAAGCCAGCAGGTAAAGCTACAGGAGATGCGGATGAAAAACCAGCCGCCGCCGCTAAGGCTGGGGCAAAAAAAGAAAAAGCACCTGGTGTTGAAGATAAACCATTTGTAGAGTTTATACAGCAAGACTACTTGCCAGCTTTACAAAAAGCGATCGCAAAAGAAGGAGTTCAAGATTTACAAATATCTTTTGCCAAGCAGAAACTTCCCATCTCTGGCTATGAAAAAGCTGAAGACTGTTGGCAAATAGCAGGTAGTTGGCAAAACGGGCTGCGCCAGTTTAACCTGTATTTTCCTGAAGAAGATATTCAAGGGAAAAAAGCTTTTTCCTGTAACGAAGGAAAAAAGCCCAGCACTCTTGAGTCATTCCTCATAGATGAGCGCAAAATCACACTAGATCTTTTAGTGTTTGGTATTGTGCAGCGTTTAAACGGTCAAAAGTGGTTGGGAAGAAACTAGCCAAGCTCGTGAAAGTGGTAGGTAACGGCTCCTGTAATGGGATCGTTATCTACCGTTACATAACCCGATTTCATCATTTGCTTGAGCGTTGCTTCCACTTCCGTAAAGCTAGCCTCAGTTTCCATGACTCCTTGAGTCACAGTGATTCTGCCACTTCTTTTCTCCGCCACTTTCAGCAGCTTTATCATCAGTTTTTCTTGAGGCGATTTGTCAACCTGAGTTGCTGCAGGAGGTTGATTTAAAGGTACGCCAAAAGGAGACACACCAGCTTTGAGCTTGAGCCTCATTTCATGTTCGTTAACCATATTAGGGATAAGGAACAAATCGGCAAACTGCCCAATCCCCAGCAAACCAAAAGTACACATCCACAACAAACCAGTCCCGATCTTGCCATTATACAAGCGGTGCAACCCACTCATTAGCCCTAAAAATCCAACGACATTTAAGATGTAAGAGACCAGAAGACGATCTTGATGTTCTTTATTTGTGTTATTATTGCCTGCATTCATCCTGTGCCAACCCCTCAACCTTCGTGCTTGTTTTCCCAGACGGCGTTCCCATACTGTTTTGTTCAAAATTTTAGCAATCAAGAAAATCAGTAATAAAAATCTTATAATTGTTACATTATATACATAAAGATTGGGACTGATTTTAGAATCCTCTTTTTCTCTCTGCGCGCTCTGCGACTCTGCGGTTCATAAAAATATTCATAATTCCAATAAAATTCCCATACATAACACAAATATGCTTGATGTCCTATCTCTAGGATAGTTCGGGAAAATAAAATTGCACTTCACCCGATAGGATCGTTCATCGAAGTATTGTTGCAAGTCTTAACGTTTTAGGCGTCTGTTATTACCCCTAGCCTTGGTAGACTGAACTATACAAATAAAATACTGTCGTCTGTCAAAGTATGTGAGAGTACTTCTCATTACTGTGCCAGAAACCACGGAATAATAAGACATTCATGGCAATCAGGACATGGTAGATTCCCTAAAAAAACCAGGCTTTGAAGAAATACGGCCAGGGATTAAAGTCCCAGCCCAGGAAACCCTGCTGACCCCCCGATTCTACACAACTGACTTTGATGAGATGTCACGGATGGACATTTCCGTCAACGAAGATGAGTTGCGAGCCATCTTAGAAGAGTTTCGTGCGGACTACAACCGCCATCACTTTGTTCGGGATTCCGAGTTTGAACAATCCTGGGATCGTATTGATGGGGAAACTCGTCGGTTGTTCGTTGAATTTTTGGAACGTTCCTGTACAGCAGAATTTTCTGGATTTTTGCTTTACAAAGAACTCGGTCGTCGTTTAAAGGATAAAAGCCCCGTTTTGGCAGAATGCTTTAATCTCATGTCTCGGGATGAAGCACGTCATGCTGGCTTCCTCAACAAAGCACTGTCAGATTTTAATCTGTCACTAGATTTAGGGTTTTTAACTAAGAGCCGCAAGTACACTTTCTTTAAACCAAAATTTATCTTCTACGCCACCTATCTTTCAGAAAAGATTGGTTATTGGCGGTATATCACAATTTACCGTCACTTAGAAGCGCACCCAGAAGACCGGATTTATCCGATTTTCCGTTGGTTTGAGAACTGGTGTCAAGATGAAAATCGTCACGGTGATTTCTTTGATGCCATCATGAAATCTCAGCCACAAATGCTGAACGATTGGAAGGCGCGGTTATGGTGTCGGTTCTTCCTGCTATCAGTCTTTGCCACTATGTATCTAAATGATGTGCAGCGCAAAGACTTTTATGCGTCAATTGGTTTAGATGCACGGGAATATGATAAGTACGTCATTGAAAAAACCAATGAAACAGCAGGGCGAGTCTTCCCCGTCATGCTGGATGTTGAGAATCCGGAGTTCTACGAGCGTTTGGAAGTTTGTGTCAAGAACAACGAGAAGTTGAGCGCGATCGCTAACTCCAACACTCCCAAATTCTTGCAGTTCTTCCAAAAGCTACCCTATTACGTTTCAAACGCTTGGCAAATCTTGCGGTTGTACTTCACCAAACCAATAGATGCTGAAGCAACTCGATATGTTGTGCGGTAGATGTAGTCAATAAAAAAGAGAGGCGTTACTTATAACGTCTCTCTTTTTTATGTGATGCTATCTAATGATTCTAGAGAGTTTTGTTTAATTTGAAAACGGTGTCCTATTGTTCCGATGGCGATGCATTTTTCTGGCTTCTGATTTTTCTTTTGCCTTGCTCAAACCAACCGCTACAAGATAGGTCATTTCTGCTGCTATTTGATACGCTGAGTGAATATTTGCTTTTTCTTGCTCGCTCATCAGAACCTCGCAAAGAGTACAGAAATCCGGGACGACTCGTCCAGAAACAAAGATGATTCTTAAGATTTGCAGTCCGAATTCCTTGTTAGTCGTTCGTCTTTGGTTACAAAATAAGAATATAGTGAAGAGCGATCGCTCGACTTCATCCAACTGGGTCATCCGATCGGGTGATATTGAACAATTTTTATGTATCAATTACTACTCTCACGCATCACCTCTAAGTAGGGTGGGCAATACCCACCATTTAATTTTCGCGAGCAATACCTACTATTTTATACATACTATACGCAGCTAGTGACAGCTATAGACTACAATTTCTTCTCAACGAGGTATTTAAAATGGATATCATCAATTTGTAGTTTTCACTTCGGGGTTTTCGCTTGCTTCCTATAAAAAACTAAAAGCACTCAGAGAAAACTCTGAGTGCGGAAGCTTGAGGTTGAATCTCGTGATGTTTTTACTTTAAATCATTCACTAGGCTTTGACAGTTAGAAAAGGTCATAAAAAGTATGATTGTTTGTCTAAGTATTTTTACTGAATGATTGCGTCTAGGTAAGGCTTTCTCAATCCAAAATCTAAAATCCAAAATCTAAAATGGTATTGTCTTTAAGTTTTGTAAAAAAATAACGGATTATACTGAAAATATATGCAATCTATTAAAGAAGTTTGTTAAAAGTAACTTTAACTACCAGTAATTAAGAGACGTGTAGCAAAATTGTTATTCAGTCACTGCTGTTTCTGTGACAAACACAATGTCCAAAAAAAGTAAGCATCAAGAGTACTTGAGCTTTTTTACAAAAGTGGGAACAATTGGCTTGTCTACGTACTCATTAAGTACAACTTGTGCTCCTGCTCAAGAACTCAAGCCCGTGCCAGATAATACCTTAGGTGCTGAAAGTTCTACAGTCACGCAGATCGACTCCCAAACCCATAGAATTGAAGGCGGAGCAACTCGCGGAGCCAATCTATTTCACAGCTTTTCACAATTTCATATTGGTGAAGGACAACAAGTCTACTTTGCTAACCCATCCGGTATTGAGAACATTTTGAGTCGAGTCACAGGGATTGACGCCTCCAAAATTTTTGGGAAGCTTGGTGTTGAAGGTAATGCCAACTTGTTTATTATGAATCCCAACGGAATTATTTTTGGTAAAAATGCCAGTTTAGATGTTGGAGGTTCATTTGTTGCAACAACTGCAAATGCCATTAAATTTGGCGAGCGCGGTTTTTTCAGTGCTTCCAATCCCGATCATCCGCCGTTACTTACAGTCAATCCATCAGCCTTTCTATTCAATCAAATAAATCCTGCACCAATAGTCGTCGATCGCTCAGTCGGAACGACACCAGTAACAATTACCACTCAGGATGCTACTGAAGCAATTGCACCACTATCATTAACAGATCTATCATATTTTTCTTCAGTCATAACACCAATAGAACTGATAGTACTATCACCAGTTACTAAACCACCCGTCGCACCACCACCATCCATAGCACCACCACCAAAGATACCTGAATCGAATTCAACTGGTTTGCGTGCTGCAGATGGTAAGAGTTTGTTATTCATTGGTGGGAGCATCATTTTGGATGGTGGATCTCTCAGTGCTCCTGGTGGAAGAGTCGAATTGGGTGGATTGGCAGAAGCAGGGACTGTAGGGTTAAATATGAACGGAGACCTGCTAAACTTAAGTTTTCCAAAAAGTGTAGCACAAGCTAATGTAGCCCTCAGCAATTTCTCTAGTATAGATGTCCGCGCTTCCAACGGCGGGAGTATCGCTATTAACGCGCAATCGCTCAAAATATCAGATAGCCGTCTCAATGCTGGTATTGCCCAAGGGTTGGGGACAAACTACAGCCAAGCTGGAAATCTTATACTCAATGCTACAGATGAGATCGAGATATCTAGAAGCTCCATCTCCAACGCGGTGGAATCTGAAGCAGTAGGCAATAGTGGTAGTATTTTTATCAAAGCGAAATCCCTGCTCCTCAGCAATGGTACTGAAGTCGTTGCCAGTACATTTGGAAAAGGAGATGCAGGAAATATCTATATTTGGGTAGGTGACTTTATATCGATTGTTAATCCCAGTCCTTCTTCATCTCTTGAAGACAAGACTTCAGCACCCAGTAAAGTCGCGATCGCAAGACTTGGGGATAGTACTGGCATCTTCAGCACGGTAGAAAAAGGCGCTGTTGGGAATGCAGGCGATCTTGAAATTTATTCGCGCACTCTTTCTTTGTCTGATGGAGCAGAGATTCAATCCCTAACTCGTGGAAATGGGAAAGCAGGTAATATTCGCGTCAATGCTTCAGACTCTGTGAATCTTTCCGGCTTTTCTACAAAAGGATTCTCCAGTGGGTTAATAAGTTCCACCGAACAAGGAGCAACCGGACAAGGCGGTGATATTACTGTAACTACAAATGCTTTACGTATATCCAATGGAGCAGTTCTCAGTGCGAGAACGAGGAGTGGAAAAAGTGGCGGTAATATCACTGTTAACATCGGTACTCTTAAGTTAACAGACGGCGGACAAATTTTAACCAGTAGTTTTAGTAGTGGCAGTGCAGGTAACATAACTATAAATGCCACGGATAGCGTCCATATTTCTGAAAGCGATCGTACTTTCGATGCTCGACGCCAACAATTTGGTGGTGAGACAGTTGATAACGATGGTTCTAACAGTGGTTTATTTGCCCGTGTTCGAGGTGAAGCAACTGCAAATGCAGGCAAAGTAGAAGTGAATGCTCGCTCTATCCATCTTGATAATCAAGGTACTATCTCAACGGAAACAAACTCAGGTGAAGGTGGAAACATCACTCTCACAGCCAGAGATATTTTATTACGTAATAGCAGCATAACTGCCACTGCTGGCACTGCCCAAGCTGATGGGAATGGAGGCAATATAAATATTAACACAGAGACCTTAGTTTCTTTAGAGAACAGTCATATTACTGCCAATGCGGCTAAAGGGAGAGGAGGTAATATAAGCATCAATACTCAGGGAATCTTGCTATCTCCTGAGAGTGACATTACCGCCAGTTCTGAATTTGGTATAGATGGTGTCGTTGAAATTAATACTCCTGAAATTGACCCTAATCGTGGGTTCACCAAGTTACCACAAGCTCCACCACCAGATACTCAAGTAGCCCAAGCTTGTGAGGATGATACAGATGGACAGCAGAGTGAATTTGTGATTACCGGACGTGGAGGAATTTCACCCAGCCCTTATCAGATGTTGGCATCTGATGATGTGCAGGTGGGGTGGGTGTCACTTTCAAACCCAGAGATAAATGTAGTTTCTACTCAAAAACCCAGGAATACTAATCAATTTAAAATTCAAAATTCAAAGTTCAAAAGTGAAAATATCTCCCCGTCACCCAGTCACATTGTGGAAGCGCAAGGATGGGTTGTCGATCGGAATGGTAAAGTCACTCTCGTTGCTCAACCACCCAAGGCAAATCCTCATGGTTCATGGCAAAACACTGCTTCTTGTCACTCTTAGTAGGTGAGAACTACCATCTTAAGTACTGCGGGTGCAACAACTCATCCAACCAATTTTCAACTTGTAAGCGCAAGCGGAAGCTTGGTTCTCCTTTTTTTGAACCACAAGAAGGTAGATAAGTTAAAGCTCGACGGTAATCAGCGATCGCGCAATTCCAATCGCCCCAGAGATGATATGTTCTGCCTCTCTCTGCTATAATATGTCCTTCTAATTCACCAAAAAGTAGAGCCGCCTCAAAATCTTCTACTGCTTCTTCATATTGCCCCAAGTCGCGGAAGGTAATACCTCGGTTAATCCATGCTCTCACATGACCCGGATTTAAATCCAACGCCCGATCGTAATCCTCTAGTGCTGCTTCTAATTCTCCACAAGCGGCATAATAATTGGCTCGGTTATTGTAAGCACTTGCCAATTTAGGATTGAGTTCTAACGCTGTATTGTAATCACAAAAAGCTTTTTCCGTTTCACCACTTTGAAAATAAATCAGCCCTCGGTTGTTGTAATCAACAGCATTCAGAGGATGGCGCTCGATCAACTGATTCAACAACTCAATTGCTGCAATGTACTGTCCTTGTTGAGCCATTGTCAGAGCACGAGAGCGCAAGTAGCCATCTCCTACAGCGGATTCGTCTCTACCGTTAGCCTCTTGCTGTCGTGGTGCGTTTATATTTAGTGCAAATGGGAGGAGGTGATTTTGCTGGTCACCAGAAGCTAAAAATGAGTGACTGTTCATAGTTTCCTGCCTGAGCTGCTTGCTCTCTGAGATCAACTTATAGGTTTCACCGTTGTTGTGGTTTTGCCCCTGTGTCACTTGTTAAGGTGTCTGCGAGTACTTGGGCGCAAGCATCCAAGCCGGACTTGAGTTGTCCTAACAAGTGAGAATTTATGCTTAGAGGAGCCATATGGCTCTTGGGGTTCTCCACCAGATCGAAGCACCTTACATAATTGATGCTTCAATCTAATAATGGATACTTCATCCCCAAGTTCAATTCCAGATACAGCAGTTATCAATCCACTAGATTATTCAAGTAGAGGGAGCTTCAACTTGATAAAATGACCAATGGAGTTAGGGAATAGGGAGTAGGGCGTAGGGAGTAGAGAGTAGAGATAAGGGGTTAGAAATTACCTGCTTCCTACTCCCCATTCCCCATTCCCCACTCCCTACTCCCTAGTTCAGTGCTTTGATAGTACAGAGGTCTGACTGATAAAGAATGAGTAGGATTGCGGAAATTACGAAGGACTCATTACTCAGAACTCCGGACTTTCACAGAAATTTGGGTAGTTCCGCACCTGAAAAGCTTGAATTAAACCTTCTTGTAAACTTTGTAAAGTTTTGACAAAATTTGTTATGGCAACAGTAATTTTCTCTTCCAATGCACCCGACCTAACGGCAGATGACTACATCGTCATCGGTTTAGCAACCTGTTTTGTAAAAGAAGACGGAGAAGTTCATCAAGTCGATATTGTAGAACCAATTCCCTCTGCTTCCCTAGAAACGCTCTTTAAAGGTATTAATACCTCATATAAGCTTGCTTATGCTACCACTTTAGGCAGCTTAGTGGATGGGGAGAAGCTTAAAATTCCCTCTGAATTTCCTGAATCTGCCCAACTTGGTCATGATTTTATGGAACGGGCGATCGCAGCTGCTCGTACCTACAAGCGTCGCGAAGTAGCAAAAACTCTGATTCCTCTAGGTAAAACCTATAAAGATTTTCAATACTCTACTGACCGCAAACGAGTATTAAATGCGTCAAGAAACGTCACCAAAGAAGACAACATTAAACAGCATCCCAATACCCACAAAGTTCTTTAAGTGGTTAGTGGTTAGTGGTTAGTAGTTAGTAGTTAGTGGTTAGTAGAACAACTAACTACCAACAACCAACAACTAACCCTACCGATAATTTGTAAATTGCAGAGCAACGGGAAAATCTTCTTCCCGCAACCTTTGAATCACAGCTTGCAAATCATCTTTACTTTTAGCTGTAACACGTACAGCATCTCCTTGAATTGATGCTTGGATTTTTTTGAATTCATCACGAATAAGCTTGGAAATTTGCTTGGCATTTTCCTGACTGATGCCCTTTTTTAGGGTAATTTCTTGACGCACGCGATTACCACTAGCAGAGTCAACTTTGCCAAAATCAAATATTTTTTGTGAGAGATTGCGTTTAGCAGCTTTATCTCGCAGTATGCCGTGTATTGCTTCCAACGTAAACTCACTATCAGTATTAACGGTAATCCTGTCTTCTCCTAATTCAACAGTTGTTTGAGTATCTTTAAGGTCGTAACGACCTTTAATCTCGCGCACAGTTTGATCGACTGCATTGACCAATTCTTGTCTGTCAAAGTCGCTGACAATATCAAAGGAAAAGGTAGAAGCCATAGGAAATTTTTAAATTGCTACTCGTTAATGGTTAGTAGTTAGTGGTTAATTGTTCTACTAACTACTCACTGGTCACTGGTCACTGGTCACTGGTCACTGGTCACTGTACTTATTTGTTAGTTACTTCCATTATACTGAAGGCCATGAGAGTGGCAGACCCAAGAGAGCCAACGACAAACATAAGGGATCTCAAAATGGGAACATTAAAAATATAAAAAGCTGAGTATAGCAATCTAGCTACAATAAAGGTGACAGCAGCGCCTGCTGCTATGGGAGAATTCACACCTGTTACGTATGCCATTAATGCGGCTGCCGTGAAAATCATAAACGCTTCAAACGAGTTTTGGTGCGCCCAAGTTGCTCTTTGAGCTAGTGGTGGTAGTTTATCAAACATAGCGCGAGGCGCGGATATATCATATCCAACTTGCATGCGACCATAACCTACCACTAAAAATGGCACGTAAATGAGAACGGCAGCTGCCGCAATAGAGTACAAAAAAATAGTCATTAGTTATCGATCGTGAGTCATTGGTCATTAGTCATGAGTCATTGGTCATTAGTCCAACACAAAGCACAAAGGACAAAGGACAAATGACTCATGACTAATCAAAGTAGAATAGGGTTACTAGTTTTCTTTGTTCTTCTGCATCCTTACAAGTTTGCAGTAGAGTTCGACTGTCGTGAAATGCAAAGCAGATGAGTTGCTGACAACGGGAGACAATCTCCTTGTTACACAGATAACTCGCTTCTGCAAGAGACAGATGATTATTGGTAGGATTTTCAACCAGATGCATCACCTGTTCGAGTTGCTGACGTGATTCTAAGGGTTGGCGTTCTAAGCTTTGAGGTAGAATCACCGTTAACAAATTGGGATCAGCCCGCATTGCTCCCTTAATAGCAGCTGAATTGGTACCAGTAGCACCAGAAGTTATGAGCCGATTGCCCGTCAGAACTAAGGCATAGCTCATCATTTCAATAAGATTCTGATGGGTAATCGGGACATGACGAGATCCCAGCAACGCGATTCTTTTGGAACCTGTTTGCTGGATTGTCGCCAGTTCTAGCGCTAATGTATCGACGTTAATAAGGTCTATTGACTGGCTCAAAGATGGACAAATAGTAGATTAAACGACCAAGATATTTTAGCAGACACAGGGCGTTTTCGGATGAATATCTAGATTGGGTATTGGGCATTGGGCATTTCCCCATTCCCCATTCCCTATTCCCTACTCCCTACTCCCTACTCCCTATTCCCCAATTTACTGTAGTGCTGCTGCTGGATTAAAATCCAGTAGGGAAAGCAAACGATCGATGTCAAAATGCTCTGCCATAAAATGGCGAATACACTGAACTTTGATTGGTTCGTGAAGGCGCACATTACCAAAGGCGCGATTAATAATTTCCACGGTGGTGAGGGTATCCAAGTCAACGGATAAAATTGGGATTTCTAATTCTTCAGCGCGGCTGAGAATGAAGGAAGGAGGTGGTAGCTGTCCGGTAAGAATGAGGCAATGGGTGGAAGTTTCTAAAGCAGCTTGTTGAATTTCCACGCGATCGCCCCCTGTCACAACTGCCATATTCCGGCGCATATTAAAATACTTTACGGCAGCATTGACATTCATCGCGCCGATAGCAAGGCTTTCTACCATTAAATCCAAGCGATCGCTACAGCACAAAACTTCTGCGTTTAACTGCTTTGCCAGTTCGTGTACGCTCACACTGCGTAATAAATCACTTTTTGGCAACAGACCCAGTACGGGAATACTTTGTTGTTCCAAAAAAGAGCGCATGGTAGTGTTAGCGGTGGACAGATGTTCTGTAGGAATATCGTTAATGACAACACCAATCAAGCGATCGCCGATCAGCTGCTTGGCAGAGATTAATGGTTCAACGGAAAGTAGCGACTTATAACGAGCTACTAACAGGACAGATGCATTTACGACTTCTGCTACTTGTAGCAAGGACAAATTAAACAAACTCCCTTCGTCCAAATTTCCCGGTCCTTCGAGTAACACCAAATCGCCGAGTTGCATCCGCGAATATTGCTGCTCCAAAGATTTTTGATAATCAGTTTGGTCTAACCCTTGCAAGCACTTTTGCACGGTAATTTCATCTAAGTTCAGCATGGTAGGCGCAATCCGGTTTTCCGGTAAATTAAGGCTAGTTGTAATGAACTGAACATCTTCTTCAACCAAACTGTCCAAGGACTTGTTCCAACACGTCCCTAATGGTTTACCGTAAGCAATATCAAGCCCTTTTTGCTGAAGTTGATGAGATAAACCAAGAATTGTTGCAGATTTACCGCAGTAAGCCTCTGTAGATCCAATCAACAAATATTTAGTGAACTTTGGCACTCATGCACTCCTAGTTTCAAACGTTAATTAGCTTTCAGCACTCTTGCATTCTGCCACATCCTTTGCGGAAGTGCCTTGAACATAAGGGTCAGGGGTCAGGGGTCAGGGGTTAGGGGCTTTCAATCTTCTATACGCAGCAACTTCCGGTAGAAGGTTTGGGAAAAATCTGTCGTGCGGTGGCGTTTACAGTTTTCTAAAAGTTCGATTAAAAAAACAATAAACTCGAAGCTTGCCATCATCACTTCGTAGCTCAATTCGGCATTACCGTCAAACTGGACTCGACAGCGAGTCAAGTCTGATGGCAAAGTAGCAACATTCCAAGTCGCAACAAAGGGAATATTGTCACTGCCTTCTATCTTGCGGTGACCTTCCAAAACACCCTTTTGGTAGAGACCAATTGCAAAGGGCAAGAAATTACGCTTGTTATTACCTTGAATGTAAGGCAGGTAAACACTTGCTTGTTGTTGAGTGGCGGGCTGGAGTTGATCGATAGACATACTCTGAATATTCCTAATGTTAAGTTGACAACTAGATACATTAACGGCTGTCAATAGTATTCCCAAAAATCAGTGACCAGTGACCAGTGACCAGTGTTAAAATGGGACAATTCTACGAGATTTACCGTCAGCACCCCGCACGCTTCGTAACGGGGCGTCTCCCAAGGGGAGACGCCAAGGGCGGACGTACCTTAGAATTTTAATGAGTTTTTAAAAGATTGAAAAATACCACCAATCTCAAGGTAAGCTCAATGTATGTAGAGGTTGCACATTTTGGTGTTACTTGATGCCCAACTTCTTGACGGGTGTAAATAAATACTGTTGCTTAAACCAAGTTACCTATGCCAGCGAATCCCTGGCCCGAAAACGATCCTTATAAAGAACTCGATCCCCTTGACTCCTCGGAAGATTTGAGCGGCGATTTGCGCTATTCAAACTTCTCCTTGCTTACTGACCTATCAGTATCAGAAGAGTCAGAGGAGGAGACATCGCGTTCTATGTCTCTTCCATCCCGGTTTCGAGGTCGCAGACGCAAAGCTGCTCTGGTTTTGACAATAGTCTGGAGTGGTACGATCGCCCTGCATTTAGTTTCTTGGGGTACTTTGTTTGTATTGGGATTGACGACAATCTTAGGCATTCATACCCTAGTAGCAGTATTTGCTAGACCCAAAAAACATTTGGAAGAAATGCAAGGGGATTGGCCTTTAGTCTCTGTTTTAGTAGCAGCTAAAAATGAAGAAGCGGTTATAGACCGATTAGTCAAAAACCTTTGTAGTTTAGAATATCCAGAAGAACGTTACGAAGTCTGGATTATTGACGATAACAGTACTGACAAAACACCCAATGTACTCGCAGTCTTATCTCAAGAGTACCAAAAACTGAAGGTTTTGCGGCGAGAACCAGATGCGGGTGGAGGCAAATCGGGTGCCTTAAATCAGGTTTTACCTCTGACCAAGGGGGAAATTGTGGCAGTGTTTGATGCGGATGCCCAAGTGTCATCAGACCTACTACTGCGCGTCATACCTTTATTTCAAAAAGAAAATCTAGGTGCGGTACAGGTAAGAAAAGTTATTGCCAATGCCGCAGAGAATTTCTGGACAAAAGGTCAAGCAGCAGAAATGGCACTTGATGCTCATATGCAGCAGCAAAGAATTGCTACGGGTGGCATTGGTGAATTGCGGGGAAACGGTCAATTTGTTCGGAGAGAAGCCCTACTGCGTTGTGGCGGGGGGGGTGAGGAAACAATTACCGATGACTTAGATTTGACGTTTCGCTTGCATCTTGATGACTGGAACATTGAGTGCGTTTTCAATCCAACGGTAGAAGAAGAGGGTGTCACAAATGCGATCGCACTTTGGCATCAACGCAATCGTTGGGCAGAAGGTGGATACCAACGGTATTTGGATTATTGGGATCTCATTCTCAAAAACCGTATGGGGACTCGTAAAACCTGGGATTTATTGATGTATATGCTGTTACAGTACATCTTACCTACAGCCGCAGTACCAGATTTATTGATGGCAATAGTACGACATCGTCCACCAATTTTAAGCCCCGTAACAGGCTTAACAGTAACGATGTCAATAACAGGAATGTTTGCGGGTTTAAGGCGCATACGTAAAGACAAGGAGTTTAAAATTTCTACAACTCTTCTACTAATGCTTCAGACCCTACGCGGGACATTGTATATGTTCCATTGGCTAGTAGTCATGAGTACTGCCACTGCCCGCATGTCAGTACGACCAAAGCGTTTGAAATGGGTGAAAACGGTACATCAAGGGAAGAGTTAGTGACCAGTGACCAATTCCTAAAACTCATCATCAGTTTCTGATTCATCATCCCAATTAGATGAAGTGCCAGAATCGCGTAATTCAGTATCATCTGTCAATCGAATAACTTCTCCATCAAAAAATTGAGCTAATCGTTGAGCAGCAATTGCTCCTTCGTCAGTTTCCCAATTTGTTGTAGGAATTGCGGGTGGATTTGGCGTTTGAGGTGGAGCCGTATTTTGTGATGTTTTAGTATTTGTCACCGATTCCGTTTTTGGAGTCGGTGTTTTGTTTGGTTGAATGGTTTCGGGGGGTGGCGCACTCGGTGCAGAAGGGGTGGGTAAAGGAGGTGCAGGAGTGGGGTGTGCTTCGTGACTGATAGGGGGACGAGGGGATGCCGTTGACTTCTTTTGAGTCGAGGAAGTTTGAGAGGAAGTAGAAGTTGAGGAAGTTGCTAGCTCTAGGTTAACTTGAATATCTGTATTAAAAGTTACTTTAAATGCTGCTGCAATTTTAGGCTGATCTGCTTGCATTTTTTTATACCATGCCTGTTTAATTGCAACACGTGCCAAACTTCCATCAAATTCAATTAAATGGCACATTTGACGCAAGATCTCTCTTCTTGAAATGGGTTGAAGATTCGCAAGAACTTGCTGCCAAACTTGATTGAGGTCATACCCTGTCTCTCCTGCTGTTTGAGGTTCATAGGAAGAGGGAGGGGGAGATGGGGGGAGTGAGGGAGTGGGGGACGCAGGGGGCGGAGGGGAGAGTGAGGGAGTGGGGGAAGGGGGGAGGGAGGGGGAGTGAGGGAGTGAGGGAGGGGGGGAGATTGGAGGCGATGCAGGGGGTGGGGTTGTAATTCTGGCGGTGGGAGTGTATAATTTGCCATTTTGCTGAGGTGTTTGTTGAGTTCCAAGATTTGCTGAGGGTAACAGTCCCAATAATGTTATCTCTAACCACAAACGTGGCTGGGTGGTGTTTTTTAGTTGTGCTTCAGTGGTTCGCAACAGTTGTTGTCCTGCCAAAATTGTTCCTATTTCAAATTCTTGGGCGAAATCAATCAGTGCTTCCCAAGTTTGAGGGGTACAAGTCACTAGATCGTCACGATTTGGTGCTGTTTTGGCAATCAGTAAATCTCGGTAAAATGCGGCAAAGTTTTGGAGAACAATTAACGGTTCTCGACCTCGATCTAAAATTTTACGTATATAATCTAGAACGGCTTCGGGGTTGTTAGATGCGATCGCATTCAGTAAATACAGCAAATCCCATTCACTCACTGAACCGACCAAATCCCAAACTCGTTCTGGGGTGATTTCACCAGTTAACAAGCTTAACTGATCGAGGAGACTTTCTGCGTCCCGAAGCCCTCCTTGAGAAATTTGAGCTATTAAAGTGACAGATTCTGGAGAAATATTAATTTTTTCTTGATAGGCGATATGACTTAAATGCTTTTCCATCGCCTCTAAATTGATTCTCCGAAAGTCAAACCGTTGACATCGGGAAATGATTGTTGGTAGTACCCGTTGCGGGTCAGTTGTTGCGAGGACAAAGACAACATATTTAGGTGGTTCTTCTAGAGTCTTCAGTAACGCATTAAACGCTTGCGTACTGAGCATATGGCAGTTATGAACGGTCAATCCATTAGCTATGAAGTTGTGATTGTCGGCCACTTCTATGTCATAAACGCGCTCAACCCCAGCGAGGCGGACATATTTGACCGTTTCCAAACTTGTAATCCATTGCTGGAATAGAATACTGTTTGAGGTCTGCCAACTATTTTCTACTAGTGTCTGCGCCCATCCATATGTAGTGGTATGTTTTACCTGTACTGCTCCTGTTGTAAAACTTTGTTTTTGTTGGGTAGCCCATTTCTGTAAGCCAACTGGCAAGAATTTGATTTTCTTTGGGAGAAAATCCCTCTGTATGCAATTGAATCTGTGGGTATCCTTCTGGGCTGATGCTAAGGGAACCGTCATCACAAAACCACCAAGCAAGCCCTTCTGAAGAAATTTGCTTGAGCCACTCTGTTGAGACAAGTTTTTTATCCCCATTAGGTTTAACGGTGTCAAAAACGTCTTTGAGTTGGGGATGGCAGAACGTGTTGCAGGTGACTGATTGAGTTCCGTATCCTTGGTTAGGTGTAAATCGTAGCTTTGGTCGTAGTACTTGAAGGCGATGGGCTTTATATTCCAACCATTCTTGTTGCTTTTGAGCGTGAGTCCAAGCCAATCTGGGAAATCGGCTGTTTTTATTTGGGTAAGTGATGGAGCAATCGCCAAGGAGTGTTCCGTAAATAAGTCCGAGCGTTTCTGATGACAAAACTTCAGCCTCAGCAAGGAAATGTTCCGTTCTAAGTTCCCAAATCCCGTGTCCCTTTTTGTATGGGTGTCTGTGCCAATGGGACTGTATACTAACAAGTCCTTTACCTTTTGTTTGTAAAAAGGCGGGAATATCAAGCTTTTTTCCACATCCACAGCCACAGAAGGGACGTAGTAATTCAGCTTGTTTAAGGATGGATTCCAGGTCGTATGATTTTTGCCCGTACTTATTTCCCTTAAATTGGTGTCCACTGGCAAATCGGCGTATACGTCCATCCGTTCCAAATTTGTAAATGAGAGTACCGCATCCACATTCACAGGGGATAGTATCTTCATTCCTTCTTTTACGTCTCTTGCTGCTACCCATCCTTGGTCAGTCCTAATTAAGTGATTGCCAGTGCATCTAATTTCACTCTTTGTTGTTTTTATAACTAACGTTTGGCGTTCACCCCGATCTAACCACCTGAGAACTTTCTTAAATTCCCAGTTTCCTAATGATTCGTTGTAACTTAGAACCTGCTTGCCTTTGATGTTGCGATCCCCAATTCTAACATAACCCTCACTAGTTAAAACTAAAGAATCTCCAGTTAAACATTCATCGATCGAATAAACCTTATAGCGGCACTGAACTGGAGCGAATTGTGCCTTTTCTATCATATCTCTGACATTTTCGACACCAGTGTTACTGGCAGCGTCGATTTCAATTACGTCCAAAGAGTAACCTTTGGTGATGCCTTGACAAACATCGCAGACCCCGCAAGGTTCGGCTGTAGGTTTGTCACTTTTGAGACAATTGAGAGATTTTGCTAAAATACGGGCGCTAGAAGTTTTTCCAGTACCTCTAGGACCAGTAAACAAGTAAGCAGGGGCAATTTTAGCTGCACGAATGGCGTTGGTAAGGGTGGTGGTGATTGCTTCTTGCCCTACCAATTCAGCAAAACTCTTTGGGCGATACTTATGGTGAAGCGGTTCGTAGGACATGAATTTGCAATGTCTGTGTCTTGTTTGTGATGAAGACGAATAACACCCAATAGAGTTTGGGATGGACAAATTTATTTACAGCACCACTTTATCCCGCACTCTCAATGGAGATTGGTTCGTGACGCCGTCACAACATTTTAAATGTATAAACTCAAGTTAGGACACAAAAGTTTTACTTATATTAGTACAATTATACCAGATTATTGTGAAACAGAAAAGAAAAAACCTGTAAATCTTTTTCATTAGATAACAACACTAGGAAAGGTTTGATGTGTGGAGTATGTTGAGCAGAAGGTTGTTAAGCAATTGTCAATTTTCTTTTCTCTACCCCCTACCCCCTACTCCCTACTCCCTACCCCCTAGTTGGCAAATGGGCATTGAGTAAATGGAAGAGTGGTTATTAAATGAGATATCGTTATTAAACGAGTCAGCGTAAGGAGTTCAGTTCATAAATGCGTAGCTGCTTTCTCCATACATCGCTACAATCTTAGGGTAACCACCAACACTTATGGGTGCGGGAGATGTTCAATCGGCTAGTTCAATTCCTCAAAAAGTTATTTCAACGCTTATTTGGCGGGAGACACACACCAGCCGAAGTAGAGACTCATGCTCAACAACAGCCACCTCCACCCCTAACAGATACAGACTTGGAATTTCTCTTTACTCAGCTAATTGAAGGTGTCCATCAAGCACGAGGGCAAGTGTGGGCGCAGAAATGGCTGCATAATATTGAACACCGGGTTTCAACTGAACGTTGGGTGGAGTGGTTACAACGCTTTGGGGAGAAATTGCTGGCATCATCTTCACCTAACAACGAATTGGCTTCCCGAATGATACAACTAGGAGAGTTAGAAGTTGGAGCCGTTGGAGATGCTGCTTATGATATTGGCATGAAGTTGTTAACGCGCAACTCCGGCGAGCCAATATGGGAATATGACGGATTTGATGCGGTTAGCCAAGATTTTGCAGGATCTACTCAAACCTTAAGCGAACAAGAGGAAGTTTCTGAGGAAGGAGAAAATTTACCTGAAGGTGAATATCAATCTGTTACGCTAGACCAACTACTAGAAATGTTACAACAGGATGAAAATCTACGCCAACAAATTGCCCAGCAATTAGGAACTCAAACAGACGATCCAGAGATTCTTATCCAAGAACTATTAAATCAATTTCAGGCATCGGGTCAATCTAATCCAAATCAAGCAGAAGCATAATTTCATACCAAACCTCCTGGCAGCAACTGATGCATTATCCGACAGAGAGCAACACCAATATCGTACAAAAACAACATAATTGTTGCTTTCTTAACAAGAATTATGCCCTTAATGACGTAATGTTGTATGCTCGTGGTGGTGCTGTAACTGGAAGTATTAGACTGCTAATACTGGTTAGCACGCAAAAAAAACACTAAAAATTTATGGAAGTTCAATGATTTTTCACTTAACTCAAAACTCTGTTAACACCGCTATAAGTTTATAATGAACAACATCCAAGAGTCCCCGAAATGCTCAAGTGGCTAATAAGATGGTTTAACAAAATTTTCAAATATCCCTTTGGAGAAAAGCAGATTCGTTCTACTCAACCAACAGGGGAGAGGACAGTACTGCAACCACTACCCGAACTTACTGATACGGATTTGGAATTTTTGTTTACCCAGCTTCTAGAAGGTGTCTATCAAGCAAGAGGACAGCAATGGGCGATCAAGTATCTCCAAAGGATGGAAAATCGGATTTCTCTAGAACGCTGGATAGATTGGCTGTTGGACTTCGGAGAGCGGCTTTTAACCTCGAGCGCACCAAACAATCAGGTAGCAGAACGGATGGTGCAACTCGGAGAACTTGGGATTGGCACAATTGGAGAGCTTTCTTACGATATTGGAATACGGGTATTAACACGCAACTTGGGGAATCCGTACTGGAATACGGATAGACAAGATACCGAAACTGCGATCGCCACAGCTCGTCTGACTCCTATAGAAGAATTCCTACACAATTCGCAAGAAAAACATTTAGACAATAATTCTACACAACACGCGGAAACAAGAATCCCGGTAGATACATCAAATTTTACACAGCAAAAACCAACAAGCAATGTAAATGATTTGGTGTGGGAGTTCACCAGACCGGATACAAAAATTACAACTACTAATTATCAAGCTATCCCCAACGTTGGGGAACAAGCATGGTTGGAGCAAAACCAACAAGCAGCTTCGATAGAGAAATCAGAAGACGATTCTTCGCAGCCAACTGTAGCGGTGACGCTGGATGAGTTGTTGGTAAGGTTGGAGCAAAGTACAGGTTTAGTACAGCAACTGGCTACCGATCTGGGAATTCAGTCCACTGAATCATCAGTTAATACAAATTTACAGAACGAACAATTGTATTTAACTGAGGAACGCGCACAAGCATTGTTTTACCAGGGTCTGGCTGCAGCCAAAGCGGGCAATTTATCAGAAGCAATTACATATTACAACCAGGCGATTGAAATTAACCCGACCTCCCATGAATATTGGTTTAACAGGGGGTTGACTCTTTTTTACCTAGAATATTTTACTGAAGCACTCGCATCTTATGATCGCGCCATCGCATTGAAACCGGACTTTTATAAATGCTGGTACTACCGAGGTGGAATTTTCGGTGAGATAGGACAATATGAGGATGCCATCGCTTGCTTCGACAAAGCTATAGAAATTAAGTTCGATTATCCTGAAGCTTGGTCGAGCCGAGGCGCTGCATTGCTAAAGTTAGGATATCAAACAGAAGCCGTTGCAAGTTTCGATCAAGCCCTAATGTTGCAGCCAGAAGACCAAGGACATTGGTATTATCGAGGAATTGCACTCGCTCAAGGGGAACGAAGAAATGATGCGATCGCTTCTTACGATAGAGCTATAGAAATTCAACCAGATTTTTATGAAGCTTGGTACAACAGGGGTATAGAACTGTCTAATTTAGAGCGATATCAAGATGCAGTTGCCAGTTTAGAGCAAGCAACTGTCATTCAACCAGATTTTTATGATGCATGGTATGCCTTAGGAAGTGCATGGGAAAAATTAGGGGAAAAAGAACAAGCAATTGTATCTTATGACCAAGCAGCAGAACTGAAACCCGATGCATACGAAGTTTGGATAGACAGAGGAGTCGTCCTAGCAAGTATAGGAAACTGGGATGAAGCTATTTCATCTTGGGAACAAGCCCTAGAAATTAAACCCGACTTTTACTTGGCTTGGTTTAACCGTGCTGTCGCTTTGGAAAACTTGGAACTCCGTGAAGATGCCATAGCATCCTATGATAAGGCTGTAGAAATTAACCCCAGCTTTTATCTGGCTTGGTATAACCGCGCTGGCGCACTATTTTATATAAGCAAATTTGAAGAAGCGATCGCCTCCTACGATCGTGCGTTAGAAATCAAAATTGATTATTGGGAAGCTTGGATTGGTCGTGGTGCAGCTGCGGGAAGTGCAGTACATAATGATTCTCACACAATTGCCACTAACATAGCAGAAGCAAATCCTTCTTTGTACGCACGTGGATATGAAGGGAAATTAGCAAGCTATCAAGAAGGGCTGAAATATGTTTTACAATACACCCATGCCGAAGGCTGGGGTAGACTACATTTAGCACTGGGTAACGCTTATTATGAGAAAGGGCGAAGAGATACCGTACCCCGTTCTGACTGGCAAGAAGCTATTATTGAGTACGATCGCTCCCTAAAAACCTTAACAGCAGATGATTTTCCTCAATTGCATTTAGAAGTTGTGCAAAACATAGTTAAAACATACATAGCACTAGAACAACCATCTGAAGCACAAGAATTTAATCAATACGCTATAGCTTTACTACAAGAATTTTTAAATGAACCGACTCGTTCAGATGATAATAAAAAACAGCTAGGTCTTAGAAATGTAGGTTTTTGGCAATTGGCAATTGATATAGCTATACAGTTTGGTGAGATTGCACAAGCCCTAGAACTTGCAGAATACCACAAAAATGCTTGTATAACTTGGCTTATTTCTGGCTGGAAAGATGACATTGTTTCACCGACTTACCGTTCGATTCACGACCTTCTCAACTCAACAACTGCTATTATTTACTGGCATATTAGCCCTTGTACCCTACGAACTTTTATCATTAAATATAAATCCCCAGAGCCAATACCCGTTTTTACACCCATACTCAATATAGAGGCGACTGAAGAAATGCCTTTACCCGAAGCAATAAAACGTTTAGTTGAGTTTGAGGATTGGTTGGAAGATTGGAATCAACACGAGCGTGCATATCGTCATTCAAATCCTGATGCACGCAATGAAAGCCATCACTCTTGGCTTGCGAGTATGGAACAGAGATTATTAAAACTAAAAAGCATCCTAAACATCTCTGCAGTTATTGATGAATTGGAAGACATTACCCATCTTATACTCATTCCTCATCGCGACTTACACAGATTTCCCCTTCATGCTCTTTTTCAGATTTATTCTCCTTTAGAAAAGTTTCAACAGCCAACACAAGCTAATTTTACACTAACATATTTGCCCAGCGTACAAGTAGGATTGTCTTTGAAATCCCAACCTCTATGGCGGGTTCAAAATCTACCAATCTTAAGCGTTGAAAATTCAGATAGCACAAATCATTTTGCCCTCGCATTTGCCAAGCTTGAATCGGAAGCGATCGGTCAAATGTTTCATTGGTGCAAACGCATTCAAGGTTCGCAAGCGACTAAAAAACAAGTAGAAAAAGCCTTAACAGGTGATTATAATATATTTCATTTTACTGGGTATGTCACCGATAATTTCAGTCAGCCTCAAGAGTCAGAATTCTTCTTAGCAGGTGAAGACAGGTTAACGATAGAAGAAATTTGTCAAAAAAATATTGCAAAATATAATTTGTTGACCCTTTCTGCTTGTGAAATAGCAATGACTGGGAATTCAATGATTACGACTGAGTATGTGGGTTTAGTCAGTACTTTGTTAAACCAGGGAGTTGATTATGTAGTCAGCACTCTTTGGACTGTAGAATCATCAGCCAGTGCTTTAGTGATGATCGAGTTTTATCGAAGACTCATGCGGGATTTACCAGTCGCAACGGCATTATTAGAAGCAACACAATGGCTTAGAAATGTGACAGCTGGAGAACTGAAAAAGTGGTATGAAGAAACACTGAATACATTGGATCGGGAAGGAACTACAATTAGAGCAAATTTAGCAACTGAGTTATATAGAAGCGGTAAATTGCCACCCGATAGTAAGCTTTACGAGCACCCCTTCTACTGGGCTGCATTTACAATATCAGGTAAGTTTTATTCTTAGGACTGCCAAATAAAAAAATGTCCCAAAATTTCTTGTGGTGCGGGCGTCCCCGCCCGCCAGGAATGTAGAATGTGAGGTAGTACCGAGTTGAAAAAAATAACACTTGACGCATTGCTAAAAGCTTACAATTACATCAAATCATTGAAGATTTATACGAGGCATCAGAAAAAGCTTTAGAAAACAACGATCTTGAAGATGCTAGCTTATTAGAGAGTAGAGCAGATAAACTTTATCAAGAAACTGAAAATTTGGAATTTGTGATTTCCGAACTGGAGGAAAAATGAAAACAGTTGAAGACTTAAGGACTCGTGCTAAAGAACTCAGTAGGCAAGCAGTTGAATTGATGCATAAAGCAACAGAACTATGTCTGACCGATCGAGAGCAAGCCAAACAGTACCGACAACAGGCTAGAGTTGCTATGAAGCGCTGCCAAGTATTGATACAAGAGTTGAAACGTCAACAAGCAAGCTAAAAACTGGCGTTAATAGATAACTTTGGTATAATTTTTCGCAGCGCCCTCACCAATACCTCCGGCTCCACAGGTTTCGCTAAATGCTGTTGAAATCCAGCTTGTAGGGCTTGTTGCTGATTAAAATCTCCAGCGTAAGCAGTCAGGGCGATCGCCGGAATTTGCCCACCTTGTTCTATCGGCAACGCTCGAATCTTTTGGATTAACGTATATCCATCCATATCAGGCATACCAATATCGCTGAAGATCGCGTCCGGTGGAGATTGAGTGAAGGCAGCAAAGGCTTCTCCTGCGGTTGTGGCTGTCATCACTTTTGCACCGGCTTGCTCCAGTACAAAGACGATAAAGTCCCTTGAGTCGGCTTCGTCGTCCACAACCAAAACTTTAACCCCACTCAAATCGAGTGATCGCTCTGATGAATTAAGGTCTGGTTTGACCATTGGCTGAATCGGCATGAGTGGAAGTCTAACTGTGAAAGTGGCTCCTTGTCCTTCACCCCGGCTCTCTGCCAAAACCGTACCACCATGCAGTTCGACAAGGTGACGCACAATCGCCAGCCCCAACCCTAACCCGCCAAACTTGCGCGTTGTTGAACCGTCTGCTTGGCGAAAATAGTCAAATACATAGGGTAAAAAATCAGTAGGAATCCCCTTACCCGTATCCACAATGGTGATTTGCGCTTGGTTGTCAACTGGTTCTAATTGGACCGTAACGCAACCGCCTTCAGGTGTAAATTTAACGGCGTTCGAGAGCAGATTCCAAATTATTTGCTGTAAGCGAGTCGCGTCCCCCAATATCTGTCCTACTTTAGCACTAAAGTGTGTCTTTATCTCAATTGATTTGGCTTCTGCTGCCAGTCGCACCGTCTCGATCGCATCTCTAACAATTGCCATTAAGTTGACCGAGCTGACGTTGAGGCTAAGTTTGCCTTGCAGAATCCGCGAAACATCCAGCAAATCTTCGATTAATTCCGATTGCAGTTTGGCGTTGCGTTCAATCGTTGCTAATGCTTGAGCCGTCTTGGTTGCGTTCAGATTGCCGGTTTGTAGAAGCTTTGACCAGCCGAGAATGGGGTTGAGGGGAGAGCGCAACTCATGAGACAATACTGCCAAGAATTCATCTTTAATCCGGTTGGCAGTTTCCGCTTGCTGACGGGCATTTTTTTCGCGAGCAAGCAATTGTTCGCGTTCGTTTTCTGCTGCTTTGCGATCGGTGATATCAATTGAGATCCCAATCGCCCGTTTAGGCTTCCCATTGGAATCGTAAAAGATTTGACTGAGAGAACCAAACCATCGGATTCCCTGGGTGGGATGACAGATGCGAAACTCAAAGCTCAGGTATGTGCGCCGCTGCTGCAAAGCTTCCCGCACGGCGCGAGCGGCAGTTGCTCGATCCGCTTCTAAGACGCTGGCTAACCAGTTCTCATAGGTGGATGGAATTGCCAGATCGATTCCATAGAGGGTATAGTATTCTTCTGACCAAAATACGCTCCCTGTCGCTACGTCCCAATCCCAGGCTCCAATTTTGGCAGCCAATTGAGCGACTTTTAAGCGCTCCTCACTTTTGCGTAAGGCTGCTTCAGCTTGTTTGCGAACAGTAATTTCAGTTACAATCATAGAAACACCATTGGCAGATGGATAAACGTGGTTCTCAAACCAGCGATTCCATCTGGGGTAGAAGTACTCAAACTGGACAGGAGTTTGCTCCGCTAAAGCGCGATGTACCTCTGTGTAAAAATGGCTATCTATAGTATCGGGGAACACTTCCCAAATCCTCTTGCCTAAGAGATTTTCCTTAGGTATTCCAGTAACCTTCGTCACCTGTTCATTGACATAAGTGTAACGCCATTCACGATCAAATGCCAAAAATTGGTCAGCAATCCGAGTTAAAACGCTTTCCAATCTGTCTTTTGCCGCTTGCACTTCCACCCGCAATGCCTGTTCTTGCTGGGCTGCAGCTTGACGTAATTGCGCCAGTTTCAAATTTGACTCAACCCGTGCCAACAATTCACGGGCAGAAAAGGGCTTGATCAAATAATCATCGGCTCCCGCTTCCAACCCTTCAATGCGTGACTCTTCTCCAGCACGAGCCGATAGCAGAATAATCGAGATTTCTTTGGTGCGTGAATTGGTACGGAGTTCGCGGAGCAACCCGAATCCATCGAGTCTGGGCATCATCACATCACTCAGTACCAGGTCGGGAAGACGCTGAGCAATGGCGTCCAAGGCTTCTAAGCCATCACTAACGGTTTCTACGTCCCAGTACTGGCTCAATAATCGCTTCACATAATCCCGCATATCGGCATTGTCGTCAACCAAAAGGATTTTAGATTTTGGATTTTGGATTTTAGATTGATGGGCTTGGTTTAACAATACAGGGTTTAATTCAGCGAGGTTGTCTTCTAATGCAAAATCTAAAATTGGCATTTCAAAATTGCTTTCTGGTAGCCAGCGCGATGCTTCGAGCACATAGGGCTCTGCCCCTAATGCCGTTGATGTGAGGGTGCGAGTAGCTCCAATTCGTTCGCTGGGTAAATGAGCCGAGCCAAAGGGAAGGGCGATTGTAAACGTCGTACCGCAGTCCACCCGACTTGTAACGTGAATCGTTCCGCCATGGAGTTTGACGAGTTGTTGCACTAAAGCAAGTCCAATTCCAGACCCTTCGTAGGTGCGCGATCGCGTTCCACTCACTCGATGAAATCGTTCAAATAATCGAGGTAATTCAGCTTCAGGAATGCCAACACCTGTATCTGTAACGCTCAATTCAACGGAAGAACCAACAGGCTGTAATCGAACAGTGATACTGCCAGAAAACGTAAACTTAAACGCATTGGAAATCAGATTGAACAAAATCTTCTCCCACATTTCGCGATCGACATACACGGGTTCCAACAAAGGTGGACAATCGATCTCCAACTTCATTCCCGCCCGTTCAATCAACGAGCGAAACACACTCGCTAATTCTGCGGTGAACGCTGCCAGATCGGTTGGTTCGTACACGGCTTGAATGCGTCCGGCTTCAATGCGAGAGAAATCTAGCAGCGTATTAACTAACTTTTGTAAGCGTAAGCCATTACGCTGGATGAGTTGTAGCTGTTCCCGCTCATCGGGTTGTAGGCGTTCATCGAGCGTGTTGGAGAGTTCTTCCAACGGACTCAGCATCAGTGTTAAGGGGGTGCGAAATTCGTGGCTGACGTTACTGAAAAATGTAGTTTTGGCGCGATCGAGTTCTGCTAGTGCTTCGGCGCGTTTTCGTTCTTCTTCATAGGCATTGGCATTGGCGATACTCGCTGAGATTTGCCCTGCGACTAAATTAATAAAGCTGCGGTAGGTATCATCAAAGAGTCTCAGTGGGTTCAAACCAGCCACTAATAAGCCCGCTCGCCCCGTTTGACCAGAAGGTGCAATTGGGACAATCGCGGCTTGATGCGGCGATCGATCCCAAGCTCCTGTGGGTAAATTGCCAAACACCGAGACTAAATCGGCAATTACGATCTGCTTCTGCGTTTGGATGACTTCTGCAAACGACCAGGCTGAATCAGAATTGAGATTAACTGTTTCCGGAACTGCAGGGTGGTCGCGGTCAATACCACTGGTTCCGGCTAAAACAACGCGCTGCTGCTCTGGCTCAACCAAATAAATCATCGCAAAGGGCAGGTCATACAGATTGGTTTCCAAGCATCTTGCACTCAGTATACAGGCTTCCTCGAATGTCCGTGCGTCCGCAGTCCGGGCTGCCAGTTCTTGCAAGAGTGCAAGTTGGCGCTCTCCAATAATGCGCTTTGTGTCGTCCGTATTGGCACAGATAATGCCGCCCGGATTCCCCCGATCGTCAGGAATGGGGCTATAGGAAAATGTATAGTAAGTTTCTTCGGGGTAGCCGTTACGCTCCATGATCAGCAACAGCGATTCGTCGTAAGTCCCCTCATTGTTGAGCATCGTTGATTCTGCTCTCGGTCCGACTACATCCCAAATTTCCCGCCATACTTCAGAAGCGGGACGAGCAAACATTGCCGGATGCTTGCCGCCCAGAATCGGTCTGTAAGCGTCGTTGTACAGGTTCAGCAATTCTTCACCCCACCATACCCACATCGGTTGGCTGGAGGTGAGCATGATGCGGACAGCAGTTTTCAGACTTTGCGACCAGGTTTCGACTGCACCCAATGACGTTTTTGACCAATCAAACGAGCGAATGCGATCGCCCATTTCGCCCCCACCGACTAGCCATGCTGCTTTGTTTTCACCCGCTTGAGTCATGAGCGATCCGTTCGCTAGTTCGATTTGGGAAGGATTGATCTGTTGCCACTGTGTTCGGTGTACGACGTAACTTAAGCTGTATCCATTCTAATCCCTGTAGCTCCTGCGCTGCAAGCTTTCCTCGTATCTTGCTTAAATTTGCCAAAGTTTAAGCAAGATGCCCTACCTCTTTTCTGATTGTTTATGAAAGTTTTATGTGTTCATCATAAGGGTGGCGTAGGTAAGACGACAACTGCGATTCACATTACAGGAGTTTTTCTTGGTCGTGTGATTAAATAGCGTTAAAACGTAGTAAACTAGAGTCAATCGTAGTAAAACTGTATTCATAGCCGTCAGCACGATGAATTAGTTTAACGTATTGTTGACCTAGAGAAATCCGATGACCGCTGATTAAGACTTCTACTCCTTTAGGAGTAGGTGTTTTAACTCTGGCGCGATAAGTTCCTGCTTGAATGTGCTTGCGGTCTTTCAGAAAATTGCAAATCACATACTCACCTGCTGTCGCATGAGTATATTTCTGATTTTTAGCGACTAACTTAACTTCTTTTTTACCAGTGATGGAATTCTTTTTGATGCTGGCTATAGCAGGAAAGCCAAGAGCGTTGACTCTTTGGACTTGTCTTGTGCCATGACCTTTGCAAGTGACGCGCAATGGTTGGCAAATACGTAATTTAACAATTTGGTCAGTGCCAACGCATGCAGCATCAATGTAGTGGGCTTTTGGCAATTGGCTTTGAATCCGAATCATCTTAGTAGATGCACCATCCCCACTGATGACTTGTAACCCAAATTGATGTGCCATTTGAAATATGGCTTGACGAGTAGAATTAACTGCAGCCGCATGACTCAACGATTTTTTCTGATGTGCTTGAATTTTTTTCAGGATTTCTGGCCTATCTTTGAGAAATTGTTCTACTGGTTTATTCCCTTTTTTCTGGTTACATTTTTCACAGGATAATGTGAGATTTGAAAAGCGCTCGCTACCTCCCTTTGAACGACAATGAATGTGTTCTATTTGTAGAGGAACATCCGTTTTCCTACAGTAAGCACACTCTCTTCCCCAGTGTTCTAGTAGAGCTTCGCGTAGAGTGTAGCCCCATAAAGTCCCCTGTTGATATTCGACTCCTTCTATGTCAGATTTCTCCAACTTTTGCAGATCGAATTTTACAGATTCAATTGCTATTGATTTAATAGGAGCAACCTTTAATAATCGTTTGATCCAAGTAGTGGTAGTTAATAATCGATGTCGTAAACTCGGTGCTAGCCAACCTTGTGGTTTTTGGCGGTCAAATCGCTTTTGACGATAACGAAGTCTTCTTGACCTTCTAGAGTGACGAACACCTGCTCTTTTAATTAATTCCATTTTAATGGCTAATCCCCGGTGTTCTAATTCCATTGCCCAGATGACTTCATTTTTCTGGAAATCTACAAGTGCAATTCCTGTAAATCGGCTGCCTGGATCAATTCTTAACTCCAAATACGGTTCTACATTTTCATCAACATCTTTGTCTAAAATTAAGGTGAATGGGAATAATTTCTGTTTTTTCGCTCGACCTTGAGATTGTAAAATCCTGGCTCTGACTGGTGTCGTTGGTTTTAATATTTTCCCGTTCTTGCTTAAAACAAATACGGAATTAGTCATCATTTGATTAGCTCCCAATAGGGGTATTGTTTGCCTCGACACTGCTTTTAAACTTATCGATAAGGTTCGGTGTTGCACTAACGCAATGTAGCCATGTTCCTCCCTCGACGCTTGGGACTGGCAAATCCCATTAAGTCATGATTTAAAAGCGGACTTAAATCCAAAAGGATAATGTAGAATAAACAGTTCTACATTGAGTCATGGTGAAGTCAGTTAACCCAATTGCTCGGATTTACTACGAATTACTCCGTTTTGCGTACTTCTCATGGAAACCGAGTCCTGTTGATTGATGGAGACTCACAAGCTGATAGCTTCAAGTTTTTTAGTGAAGCGTTATGCTAGCAAGTATATTTACTTATGCCAAGCTGTACTAGAAGGAAATAAACAGAACTACATTATAAAATGTAAATACGCTTGAAAGCCCTACCCCAAAAACAGTTTATAAGCAGGATTCTGACTTTCATCCCAATAACAATAGCCGAGAGTATCAAGAAACGCTTGCCACTCTTCCATTTCATGAGGAGGTACTTGCATCCCTACAACAATTCGCCCGTAATCTGCTCCATTATTGCGGTAATGAAATAGGCTAATATTCCAGTCGGGACTCATGGAACTTACAAATTTCATCAACGCACCGGGACGTTCGGGAAACTCAAAACGGTAGAGTAATTCATTCTGAGCGAGGGAAGATCGCCCACCTACCATATGCCGCAAGTGCAATTTGGTGAGTTCGTCATCCGTTAAGTCGATGGTTTTAAACCCACAATCGTTAAAAGTGGCAAGCATCTTTGCTGCATCAGCACGGTTTTCAATTTGCACGCCTACAAAAATGTGCGCCTCTTTGTCATCAGCAATGCGATAATTAAATTCTGTGAGATTGCGTCTTCCCATGCATTCACAAAACTTGCGGAGGCTGCCTCGTTCTTCAGGAATTGTAACGGCAAAGATAGCTTCGCGACGTTCGCCTAACTCTGCTCGTTCTGCTACAAAGCGGAGGCGATCGAAGTTCATGTTAGCACCGCATGCAACAGGAATTAATGTTTGTCCCTGGATTTGTTCCCGTTCTACATAGGCTTTAGCACCTGCGATCGCCAACGCCCCTGCTGGTTCTAGAATAGATCGCGTATCTTCAAACACATCTTTAATTGCCGCACAAGTATCATCTGTATCAACCAAAATAATGTCATCCACATACTGCTGACACAGACTAAAAGTTTCTTCACCCACTTGTCGCACTGCAACACCGTCTGCAAATAAACCCACTTGAGGCAAGCGCACCCGATTTCCGGCTTTCAGCGATTGATGCATAGCATCGGCATCAACTGGTTCAACACCAATAATCTTAATTTCCGGACGTATCCGTTTTACGTATGCTGCAATCCCAGAAATTAATCCACCCCCTCCAATTGCCACAAAAATAGCATGGATGGGTTGTTGGCATTGCCGCAAAATTTCCATTCCAATCGTACCCTGTCCTGCTATCACATACGGATCGTCAAAAGGGTGAATAAAAGTTAGCCCTTTTTCTGCTTCTAATTGACGAGCAAAAGCATAAGCATCATCGTAGGTGTCTCCATGCAACACCACTTCTCCCCCACGGGCTTTGACTGCATCTACTTTCACCTGGGGTGTGGTGACTGGCATAACGATCGTAGCCCGTGTACCCAGCCTCCGCGCACCAAGGGCGACACCTTGGGCATGATTTCCTGCAGATGCAGCAATGACACCTTGTGCTAACATATCTGGTGGCAGATTGGCCATCTTATTGTAAGCCCCTCGCAACTTAAAGGAAAATACTGACTGCAGATCTTCCCGCTTAAGTAAAACTTTGTTGTTTAATCTTGCGGATAGATTCGGAGCAGACTCCAGTGGAGTTTCTTGGGCAACATCGTACACGCGGGCAGTCAGAATGAGTTGCAGGTAGTCGCAGAGCATGGGCGTTAATAATTTTGATAGATGCGGGTTGGGTACATATTTTACCTCTATTGGTGTAATCTTGAGCCAAACACAATTATGTCAAGGTCGTTATCATGGAACAAGAGCAACTTATTATTCTCCGTAACACCAGTCGTGTAGATTTAAGCGATCTGTTTTCAGGGCGATCACGTTCTCTACAATCGATGCGAGCATCGGAAGGAATTAGCCTTCGCCTTGATGTGGAATCACTCGACAAGCGAGATATCTTTGAAGTGCGACGAGATCCTGAGGTTGTGAGTATTGCACCACCTATGCCAATTGCACTTGTCAAACCAGTTGCTTGCCAACAAAGGGAAGCTTCTCCTGAAACTGGTGTGACTTGGGGGGTGAGCGTCACTAGAGCAGCAGAAAGCCCTTTTACTGGCAAAGGCGTAACAGTTGCAGTTCTCGATAGTGGAATTGATGCCGAACATGAAGCTTTCCGAGGAGTTCAACTCGTACAGCGCGATTTTACTGGTGAAGGCAATGGTGACAATTACGGTCATGGTACGCACTGTGCTGGAACTCTATTCGGTCAGCCAATCAACGGCTTGCGTTATAGCATAGCACCTGATATTCAATGTGCATTAATTGGTAAAGTCTTAAATGGTGTGGGCGGCGGTACAACTGCAGGAATATATCAAGCATTGTTATGGGCTATTAACGAAAGCGCCCATGTCATTTCCTTATCGCTTGGCTTGGATTTTCCAGGATATGTAGACAAATTGGTTAGTGAAAAAGAGTATCCTATGGACTTAGCAACATCGAAAGCGTTGGAGGCTTATCGAGCAAATATTCGTTTATTTGAAAGTTTAGCAGAATTAACTCGTGCGAGAGGTACAGTGTTTCAACAAGGTGCGGTGGTTATTGCAGCAGCAGGTAACGAAAGTAAGCGAGACATTAAGCCTGACTATGAATTGGCTGTCACTCCACCTGCTGCTGCAGATGGAATCATTTCTGTAGGAGCACTCCGCACTGCTGGCGCTCCACACAATGCTTTAACAGTAGCCGATTTTTCCAATACGGGTGTGAATATTTCTGCTCCTGGTGTTGACATTTATTCTGCCGCAGTAGGTGGTGGTTATATTGACATGAGCGGAACGAGCATGGCAACTCCTCATGTTGCTGGAGTTGCAGCACTTTGGGCAGAAAAAATCTTGACTGAGACCAGGACTGTCAGTTTAACTGAGTTAAGTGCTCGATTAATTGGTCAAGCAACAAAAGCTCGAATAGCAACTGGTGTCGATCCTTTGGATATTGGTGCAGGGCTTGTACAGGCACCGCTTAGTTAGGGAGTAGGGAGTGGGGAGTAGGGAGTGGGGGATTGGACACTGGTCACTGGTCACTGGTTCCCAGTCCATAATTTGAACAGATATTAAGCTTTCTCTTCAATAAGTAACAACCTATAAAGCTTTGTGAATCTTAAGATTTTCTTAAAAATCTCAGGTTAGTATTATTTTTATGTATCCAGCAGCACCCTTATGCTGATGGTTAAAACACATTCAGTTGTAATAGGATTAGTCTTATGAGCTCTTCTACACTACGTCAGCTATGGTCTGTAATTGAGGAAACTCAAACCAGTATTCTTTTGAACTTTAGCGATACGGAACTCATCCAGCAGTTACTTAGGCAACTCCAAAACCAAAAACTTTTGACTGGAGAAGAACTCAACACGATAAACGCTTACTTAAGTTCTAGAGTTCCTTTAATTCGGGACATTGCTTTGGCACGTTTAGCGTAAGAGGATAATCTTTGCATGAACACATCCGATAAGCCGAGTCAAAAAATAGGAACTTTGTTTAAAGTTAATTTTTCTTGCAGTCTATAAAATTATTCCCATGTAGTTGTGCGTGCAAAATACCGATTACACGTGTTAGAATTTATACATATATACGACTTAGCTCATGTAGAATGCAAGACTAAACGCAGAAACCATAACAAGAATGGGAATGACCGTACTAAACTCTACTTTTCTGGTCTTTACCATTTCAAGGCAAGACAGAGGAATCACAAAAGGCCAGAGAGCAGTTGTAATGATAAACATAATGAAAGATAAGAATTTATCTTCTGGAGAAGAATGGGGATGGCGAATACTAAATCTTAGCCAATTGATAAAAAAATAGGCGGTCATTAAAAGGTAACTAATAACCAACGCAAGTTGCATCTTGTTCACTGTAGGCACTCCTTTCGTTATCTAAGATTCAGAAATAAAGACATTAACTCTGTTATTGGAGACATGGATTCGTTGCTGGAAGTTAGGAAGGCTATACGTCTAAATTAAATGCTAATTATTTACTTAGTATGTATATAAATATTAATATATCGATTGAAACATTTAAAACCGTAGTTACACTTATTTTTCAGTCTTTTCCTTGCTTTCCGGAATTTTACTGATTAATCATAACTACCCTATTTTTGTATTTTCCTTTATTTAAGGGATATTATTGTTAATCGTAACAATCCTACTTATGTTATTGTCCAAATTTTTAAAAATTTCTCAAAAAAATTCATATATCGTAAGTTAAGTAGATACAAACTACCTGTCTTGAAAATAGGGAGTAGGGAGTGGGGAGTAGGGAGTAGGGATAAGAAAATTTTCATTACCGCGTTGTGAGCAATTGCCCGTGGGTGTCTAGCTTGAAAATAGGGCGGGGGGACTAGGGAGTTGGAGAAAAGGGATTTTCCCATGATTAGCTGACTTGAGAAGTCCGCTTCCAGTAAAGGTATTGTGTGCTAAATATAAAGATTTCAGCAGTATAACTAATGACTGATCATGACATATGAAAACCCGGTTTCTCTCTCCAGCCAAACCTTAATATCTCGTTGGCTAAACTTCAAGAAACCGGGTTTTTAAGATTAATGTATTGGTGCTCTAGAGCGCTGATACAGTAATGCAAATGAGAAATCAAAAATTAGAATTCGACAATGGGCGATAGCTATAGCACGAATTTGAGTCTTTCTGTATGTACTGTTTGAGATAATCTATGTCAACAAAGTAGTCAGCAACATCAATTAAACTATCGCTTGTCATGGCCCTGATGCTAACAACTTCAACTCGAACGCCCTGGTAAGTGAGAGCATTAACAGCGTATGCTAAGTCTCCATCACCACTTACCAATACTGCAGTATCATAATAAGGAGCTAAATTTATCATGTCCACAGCAATTTCTACATCCAAATTGGCTTTTTTGGAACCATCGGGAAGTAAAACAAGATCTTTAGTGACTACACGGTAGCCATTTCGCCGCATCCACAGCAAAAAACCCTGTTGTTTCTCATTATTGCGATCGACACCCGTATAAAAAAAAGCACGCAAAAGCCTTGCATTCTCTGTCAAACAACAAAGTAATTTTGCATAATCAATTTCAATGTTGAGTTGTAAACCTGCATGAAATAAGTTAGCTCCATCTATAAAAATAGCGACTCGACCTCGATCGGAATTACCAAAAATGTATTTATTAAATGTCATGTCGGAAAAATTTGTGTTATTTTCTTTATTATCACTCTGCCAATTTGATTTGTCTTTTTCTTTGAGTAATCGGTATTGATTTTTTTCTTTGTTAAAAGCCGATATATTCATTTATACCTCTTAATTAGAAATTTGATAAATTTATCAGAAATGTTCATTTTGAGTGAAAGGTAAAAGTAATTAAGTAGGAATGAAACTTAAAGTATTTTATCCTTCTTCTATATTTTACATCTTTTTTCTTGTTTGCCTTGGTTTCCTTTATGCTTTATATAGATAGCCGCTTTGGTAGAAAGCACCTTACCCAGTCACCCAATCTTGTTGACGATCGCTCTTGCTTTAATTTTATTTTAAGAAATCAGCTATTCTGCACGTCAGAAGATAGATGTTTGTGCTGTTTCCACGTGAGAGTCGCACAAGAGCTAATAGAGTTGCTACGCGTTTATTTTATTTTTCGACTTAAATCAACTTGAGGGGTTGCCTTACCGTATCGCAGAGCACACCTATACTTGTTTTTGTATTAAGAGCTTACAATAATTCCTGCTGACTTTGCCTTTCTTCGCTAAGTGACAGACTACACTCAACAGTTTTTTGTAGAAAGACTCCAAAAACAAAAAGCTACATCTTAAAGCTTTTGCCAACTGAAAAGTTCGCTCTAATACATCTGTCTGTATTCAATGCCAGGACTTGATTCAACATTGGTAAATAATTTGATTATATTTTGTTTTTTTACTAGGTCATAATTTTCATTTCACTTATTTTTAATTTAATCTTTTAAACAACTTATTCAAAATATTTTCTTAAAAAATTAAGATTTGCTTAAAAAAATTTTGTATTGTAGTACATCCTCCTTTTGTTACTATTTTACAATTAATGTAGTAAGACTCGCAAATTCTGGCTTTTAAGGGAGTATTTAAATTATGCCCGTAGAATAAAGCTTAAGCTCGCAGAAGATGGGAGTGTTAAAAATACTCATTCATTTGCAAAGGTTGTCTAAATTTTATCAAACCTTTCTTCAATGTCAACTTATGTTATGGAAGAACTATTAGCAAAGCTTATCTTTTTGGCAAACGCAAAGTAAAAGCAGTCTGACGGACTGGTGTTGGGTCAAGAGTTAAGTCGCCACCATGATATCTCGCAATTTCCCTTGCTAGACTCAGCCCCAATCCCACACCATCAACTTTACGCGTTCTGGCAGGATCGCCGCGATAGAAACGGTCAAAAATTCGTTCGCGATCGCTTGGTGGAATATTTTGAGAGGAATTCCTAATAGTGACAAACACAGTTCCTACTTGCTGGTAACCGTAAATTTTTATCCAACCTTCTGGAAGATTGTATTTAATCGCGTTACTGAGGAGGTTTTGTAAAATTTGAGTGAGTAGATCGCGATCGCCCCAAGTACGCAATTCAGAAGTCATTTCCGTTTGAACATTTAAGTGAGGTGCAAGCAGTTCTATATCTTCCGTCATCTCGATTAAGAGTTGAGATATATCTACCTCTACTTGATGCAAACTCATTTGCCCAGTATCGGCTAGAGATAGCAGTAGCAGTTTACGCACAATCCCACTAAAACGCTGCACCTCATCTAGCAAATGACTCAGATTTTGTTGTATTTGAGAACCAGGTTCCGCTTGTTGCAAAGTTTGTTCTAATTCTCCTTGTAGAATGGCAAGTGGAGTTTTCAGTTCGTGGGCAGCATCAGCACTAAAACGAGACGCTTGTTTGAAACTGCGTTCGAGACGTTCCAACATCTGGTTAAACACTTGAATTAACTTGACAAATTCAACATCACTTGTACCAAGAGGAACCCTTTGATCTAGCCCTTTGACAGTTATTTGCTCAATTGCCTTGTTTAATCTCCGAATTGGACGTAAAGCACTGCCAGAAATTCCCCACGCACCTCCGGCGACTAAAAGAAGCGCACCAGGTATCGACACGAGGAAGATATTGCGAATCGCAACCATTTCTCGATCAACAGCGTTTAAGCTGACTGCGATCGCAACTAAGGCTTGAGGAAAAGTCACTGCACCAACACGCCAGGTTCCCTCTGTAGTTTGTTGGGTAACAAATCGCGGAGGGGGAGGCGGTTCACCTAAAGAACGACGATAACGCGAACGCAATTTTTTTCGAGGCTGTTGTTCGCTTGATGAAGATAGAGGACTTTGCCTATCGGGAGGTGTAGGTATGCGAAAAAAATGTGGACGTGGAGACCACAAGCTATTAGCTTTCAACTCAACTGACCAGGAATTAGATTGGTATAGAATAGTACCATTTCTGTCCATCACCAAAAGTGCAACGGGTGTTTCTGTATCGGTCTTCAATTCCCGTTCTATTAAAGTTTCATAGGACTGCCAGCGATTGTAAAATCGTGGGCTAGCTACTAGAAATAGACGATTTTCCAACTGTGCATCAAGGCGACTGAGTTTGGCATCAGAAATTTGCCACCAAGCAGTTACCCCAAATCCAATCAGGGCACTACCAGCAAGTGCGGCAGATAACAGAGCGATTCGGAGACGAAACGAACGAAGTTGCACTATCAAGACTCTGGCTTACAAAAACGATACCCAACTCCCCGCACACTTTCAATCCCATCCGATCCTCCAATCGTGTCTATTTTTTTACGAATTCTTTGAATACACACATCAACTACATTAGTATTTGGGTTAAAATCGTACCCCCAAACGTGTTCTAGGATTTGCGTGCGGGTAAGAACTCGTCCGGGAGAACGCATCAAGTATTCTAAGAGATTGAACTCGCGAGTCGTCAGTTCCACAACCTGTTGATTGCAAGTGACTTCTCGCGTAATACGATCCAATTTGATTGAACCAACGCAAAGTAGGTTTTGGCGATCGCCAGTACTTCGACGGATAACAGCATGAATGCGGGCAACCAACTCTTCAACAAAAAACGGTTTGGCAATATAGTCATCTGCCCCAAGGTTGAACCCTTCAAGTCGGTCATCTAATTCATTACGAGCCGTCAGTAAAATCACTGGCACATTCCGCCCTGCCCGACGCAAATGTTTAAGGATAGAAAGCCCATCCTTACCCGGTACCATAATATCAAGTACGACAGCATCGTACTGATTCTCCATTGCTCGAATGTATCCTTCATCACCATTATCGCAGTAATCAACGACAAATCCCTGTTCTTTCAACCCGGCTTGGACAAAATTGGCAATTTTTGACTCATCTTCAACAAACAAAATATTCATAGACATCCTAACCTTCTAGCACACTTTTATTCCCTACCTAAATTACAAAACTGTAATTTAGATGCACGGCAAGCTGTCATTTCAGGCTGGCTTAATAAAAAACATCAACACCTCCAGTAGGGACTTGAGCAACGGGGCAAGGGAAATTTTTCTCTTCCCCGATTACCTGGCAACAGCAAAGTTTATTTCTTCTACATACTAAAAAACATCTTATGAAAATTTATCGCTTGTTAGCCTTAGCAGTTATTCCTATTCTGATGGGTGCTTGCAGTTTGGCAGGTGCTGATAGTTCAACAGCAAATAATTCCGATCGAATCGCACAGGATGCATCACAACCGAACGAACAACGAAGGTGGAGAGGACGATACCGCCCAAATTTTGCTGAAGCTGCTCAAAAGTTAGGAGTGACTGAAGCAAAGTTAAAAGAAGCTTTAGGCGTACCTGCTAATACTGAGGCAAACGAAAATGAGCGTCCACGCCGTCCCCGTTTTGATATTAAAGGTGCTGCGGCAAAGTTAGGTGTCACAGAACAACAGTTGGTTAACGCATTGGGACTGCCACCGCGTCCAAATTTTGCCGAAGCTGCCAAGAAATTGGGAGTGACTGAAGCAACTTTGAAGGAAGCTGTAGGAGTGCCTACCAATCCCACAGATTCATCCAGTGAAAATGAACGTCAAAGCCGCCCGCGCCTTGACATCAAAGGTGGTGCTGCAAAGCTGGGAGTGACTGAGGAAGAATTAACTAACGCATTAGGAATTCCACCACGTCCTCAGTCTAAGGAGTGAGGGAAAGAATGATACTCAATGACAAATGCCCATAAAGAGGATTAACACAATGAAGAAACAATTGACTTTCACGGCTCTATGTATTGCAACAATTTTCTTTCCCACAGTAGCCTCTGCTGGTGAAGTTTATTATCGCAGAGCTTCTTATCCGCAACAATATAACCGCAATGTCATAGTTCAAAACAGAAGACACACCACAATAAATCGTTCAGCACAGAGAGATATTCAACGTCAACAAGTAGCTCTTGAAGCCACAAAAAGACGTTTTCTCCGAGATGGAAGACTAAGTCGTCAAGAAAGACAGCAACTCGAAAGAATGGAACAGCAACTTACTCGTAGCATACGTAGTGCTCGACGAGACTAGAAGTTATGAGGGGCATTGAGCATTGCCCCTTACTTTCTTCTTACAATTAAGCAGAAACTGCGTTAGTCACTTCAGACTCTTCTGTAGTATTGTGAACTGGTCCTTGAACTACGAGAACAGAGCAAGAAGCGTTATGTAACACATAGTTACTGACACTACCAAGGAAAAACTCACTTAACCCCCTACGACCGCGCCGACCCACTAAAATTAAGTCAGCATTCCAGCTCTGTGCAACTTCACAAATTGTACGACCGGGATCGCCTAAATTCTGAGAAATTTCTGCTTGAACACCTATTTTGTTTGCTTTTTGAGCAAAAGAAAACAGCATATTTAGTCTCTCTTGCTTGAGTTCTTCCCACTGCTGCATATATTTATTGACAGCTTCCGTATGTAGGGTTGGATAAACGCTACTAGGTTGTAGCAATACAGGGTTGAGATATCCTGTTCCATCAAAGGGAGAGAGAACGTGCAGTAACATAAGATTTCCATTGACTGCTTTTGTCAAAGTCACTGCTTCGTCAAAAACATGTTGTCCAATTTCAGAAGTATCAATTGCAACTAAAATTTTGTGAAACATAGTTATTAAGGATTAGGGATTAGGGAGCGGGCATTAGTTATTAGTACTGTTTCCTTTTTCCCGCATTTACTGTTTTAGAAAAAGAAATTGAGGATTTTGTGAGGAGGATAAAGTAGTGGTGCAAGGCTCTACACCCGTACAGAGGTTAGTAAAATTTGGTAGTTTCTAAATAAGAAATGTATGTAGGTAGGGCTAAAGCCCACTACATAAAGCTGTTGTGCGGCATAGCCCACCAAAGCTGAAATTTACTATTACATTACAGAAAATTAAATATGTCAGTGTTACTACATAACTTTATATTAATTGTACTTAAGTAAAAATTCTCAATGAAGTAATATTGAGAAATACAAAGTTTTTCGGAAACTTATCGAATTTCTATTCTAATTTTAAGATCGGGAAGCCATACTTATATGGAGAAGATTTCAATTAGCAACTCAAATTTTTCAATTTAATTTTTTAATCATGACAACCTTAAAATCTTGTGTTTCATCTTGTCGGTACTGTCGTTATTACACACCACAAGGGTTGCGTGGGGGTACGTGTGAATTGCTGAATGTATCAGTAAGATCGGAGTGGAAAGCTTGCTCTTTATCTGCTCCATCTTTTGCGTCTACAAATCAACAAGCGGTTGAACAATTAGCGCTAGTAACTGGCAAAGCCTAATTTAATTGACAATTAACAATTTAGTAGGTTAAAATTACAGACTGTCTGTCTAATTCCTGCTCGGATCAGGTGGAAGACGATATAAAAGCTGGGCTGCTTGTTAAAAGCCTGTGGTTCAGCTACCTGTACGGCAACTTCAAGGACAATTCCATGACCTACGCAATTATTGAAACTGGCGGCAAACAAATAAAAGTCGAACCAGGTCGCTTTTATGATATCGAATTGCTTTCTGCCCAACCGGATGAAAAAGTCACAATAGACAAGGTTTTGTTGGTGCAGCACAATGGTGATGTCACTATTGGACAGCCACTTGTGACAGGAGCAAAGGTAGAAGGAACGGTGTTGCGACATCTGAGAGGTCGCAAAGTCCTGGTGTATAAAATGCAGCCGAAAAAGAAAACCCGTAAAAAGCGGGGACACCGCCAGGAAATTACCAGATTAATGATCGATTCTATCAGTCTTAACGGTTCTGTTCTGGCTACAGGAGAAACTACAGAGGCTCCGGCTCCGGCTCAAGTAAGTGAAGTTGATAGCGAAGTTGGAACTGTTCCACCTCCAGAAGCGCTAGAAACTAATGCAGAAGAGGCTGCAGTTGATACTATAGAAGCGTCTGCAACAACTGAAGCATAAAAAGCTACAGCCCGTTGTTGGGAACTCATCTCCTAATAAATAGATAGAAAGAAAAAGAGACACAAGAGGAAATCATGGCTCATAAGAAAGGAACGGGTAGTACACGCAACGGTCGTGACTCTAATGCTCAACGACTAGGTGTCAAACGCTACGGTGGTCAAGCTGTTCGCGCGGGAAATATCCTTGTGCGTCAGCGCGGCACAAAGTTTCATCCTGGTAACAATGTTGGTATCGGTAGTGATGATACTCTGTATGCCTTAATTGATGGCGTAGTTACCTTTGAACGTAAGGGCAAAACTCGCAAGAAAGTAAGCGTTTACGCATCTGCTGCTGCAGTTGAAGCACCTGCAACTGAAGCACTTGCAACTGCTGTTGCATCATAAAGAGTTGTGGGCGTCTTGCCATCTGTGCCAATTTAATAAGAACTAGGCGGATTCAACCGCAGCCATACAAACAAAGCCGCTTTCGCGAGATCTGTTTGTATGGCTTTCAATTAAGTGAGGCTAGTCACCTCCGAAACAAACCTAGATACGCTACTTCGTAATAGGGGATCGCGATGTGCTATTGTAGACAAATTTCTAAAATTTGTAACTTGTGATACTTTTTTTTGTAATGCCTTTTGATAGATATAGAAATGCTAAAAACGAATACTAGTAATTAGGTAAAAATTAATAGCTTCTAGGTTTAGAGGCAACACACAGCATACGCTATCGCTCGATTCCTAACTTATTCTTGTGGGAAACTCACTTTGCTGGAATTAATACCTTCTTAAAAGCACTCTATTCAGAAGATGTGCGAAAAGTTGGTGAATACGGCATTGCGATCGCCAACGTACTGTACAATTCGGGAACTACCTATGAATATTCGTAAGTTATCGTCTTTATTCGCAGTTTTTTTACTCAGTCTTGCGATCGCAGTCAGTTGTACTCCCAACCAGCAAACTTCTACGCCGCTAAATTCTACTACCCCAGTTAGCACTGTACCAATTCAGTTTGGCTTTAGTGCTTGGCCAGGTTGGTTTCCTTGGCAAGTTTCTCAAGAGCAAAACTTATTTGAGACGAATAAAGTTAATGTAGAGTTGAAGTGGTTTGATGGCTATTTAGATTCTATCAATGCCCTACGAGCAGGTCAACTTAATGCCAATACCCAAACGTTGAATGATACGATTAGCTCAGTAGCGGCAGGCTCGGATCAAGTCATTGTATTGGTCAACGATAATTCAACTGGTAATGACAAAATTATTGTCCGAGAAGGAATTAACAGCATTGCTGACCTTAAAGGTAAAACAGTTGCTGCTGAAGAAGGAACAGTTGACCATTTTCTATTGTTGCTGGGTTTGAAAAAAGCAGATTTAACTCAAGCCGATATTCAGTTTCAGCCACTAGAAACAGGTGCAGCAGCAGCAGCTTTTGTTGCTGGTAAAGTTGATGCAGTCGGAGTTTTTGCACCTTTCACCACAAAGGCATTATCACGTTCTGGCAGTAAGGAATTGTTCAGTTCCAAAGACTTTCCTGGTGCAATTCCTGACCACTTAGTCGTCAGCCGCCAACTCATTAATGAACGTCCACAAGATGTACAAGCTTTAGTAAACACTTGGTTTGCTACTTTAGATTTTATCAAAGCAAATCGAGACAAAGCTTACGAAATTATGGCAAAACGTGCTGGTGTGTCAATTTCAGAATATAAGGCATACGACGCAGGCACTAAAATTTTTACAATAAAAGAGAATTTACAAGCTTTTAGTCCCGGTCAAGACATGACATCGCTTAGTTACGCTGCTGGAGAAATTAGTAAATTTCTTGTTGAAGCTGGTTTATCAAAACAAGCGCCTAATCTTAACCAACTCTTTGACGATCGCTTTGTCAAAGCCTATGCCGCAAAGCAAAAATCATGAACCAATACGCTGAAGACTCGCAGGAAGTTAACTCTAATCGTCCTCATAAAATATTATCACAAACCGTTTTTTGGCGCATTGCTGAGGATATTCCTCAAAACTTGGCTGGGACTTTAATGTTCTTATCCATTACTGTCCCTATACTTCTGTGGTGGGTTATTTCTAATACTGGATTCATCCCATCTTTATTTCTTCCTACTCCCAGTCAGGTCTGGGGTGCATTTCAAAGGCTTTTAGCAAGTGGTGATTTGCAAAAAGATATTGCCTTTAGCTTGTTTCGGGTCGTTGCTGGGTTTTTACTGGCGGCAATGTTTTCTATTCCTTTAGGCACTTTAATGGGGAGTTTTGCCAGCTTTCGGGCATTGCTAGAACCAATTATTGGTATTGTGCGCTATATGCCAGCCCCAGCTTTTATTCCTTTACTAATTTTATATCTGGGACTGGGAGAAACTCCAAAAATTATGCTGATTTTTATCGGCACACTGTTTTTTAACACCTTAATGGTGATGGATGCAGTGAAATTTGTTCCCAAGCACTTATTGGAAACTACTTATACTTTAGGGGGTCACAGAAAACAAGTTTTACTGCAAGTCATTTTTCCATTTATTCTGCCTAATATCATTGATGCTTGTCGGGTTAATATGGCAGCATCTTGGAACTTAGTAATCGTTTCTGAATTAGTAGCGGCTACAGAAGGTTTAGGTCGTAGGATTAGTGTTGCCCAAAGATATCTCAAAACTGATGAAATTTTTGCTGGGTTGATTGTTATTGGCTTGATTGGTTTAACAATTGACCTTTTGTTTCGGTTGTTACTACGTGTTTTTTGTAAGTGGGCTGAGGATTAAGGTTCTTTATGCATTTAGAAGTTAATCAACTCCACAAACAATTCAAAACTAGACACGGTTTGTTGACTGTACTTAAAAACATCAATTTGTACGTAGAAGAGGGCGAGTTTGTCTGTGCACTAGGAGCCAGTGGTTGTGGTAAGTCAACATTGCTACGGTTAATTGCGGGGTTAGATACTCCGACAGGGGGGGATATTTTAGTTGATGGAGTACGCGTGACAGGACCAGGCTCCGATCGGGGGATGATATTTCAAAGTTATACTCTCTATCCGTGGATGAGTGTGATAGAAAACGTAGAATTTGGCTTAAAACTGCAAGGTGTGTCTAAAGTACTCAGAAGACAACAAGCCACTTATTATTTAGAAGTCGTGGGGTTATTGGGATTTGCTAAAGCGCTACCGCAGGAACTTTCCGGTGGGATGAAGCAACGGGTAGCGATCGCTCGTGCTTTAGCATCAAAACCCAAAATTTTACTCATGGATGAACCCTTTGGTGCGTTGGATGTACAGACGAAAGAAGTCATGCAACAATTTCTACTAGAAATTTGGCGTAGCACAAACACGACAATTTTTCTGATTACTCACGATGTTGAAGAAGCAATTTTTCTATCTCAACGTATCTACGTATTAAGCGTGCGACCAGGTACAATTAAGCAAGAATTGCAAATCCAATTGCCAAGCAAATCCGATCCTCAAGTCAAACGTCATCCCATATTTCAGGAATATAAGGATAGACTGGCAAGTATATTACGTAATGAAGGAAATGTTAACCCGTAAACTGCTCATTAGGAAAATTTTATGGTGCAAGCATCTATTTCGCCGATCACAACAATCGATCCAAGCCTTCACTTAGTGGATGAAAAGCTACCGGGCGGTGCCTATTGGCATGGCGTAATCAAACGGGGAAATACCCTCCGTGTAACTGATTTGGAAGGCTCTCAAGGCGTTTCGATGATTTGCTACAACGCAGATAGCCCAATAGAACGGCTGAACGTAGCAGATACCGCTAAAATTCAGTTCAATGCCTTCCTCAAAAAGGGTATGGTGATTTACTCTGACATGGGTCGCATTCTTTTATCTATCACAGAAGATACAAACGGCTATCACGATTTAATTTGCGGATGCAGTAATGCTACTGGCAACGCAGCTAAATATGGCGAAGGTCGTTACAACAAATATGGCGAAAGCGATTAAGTAGGTAGGCGTGAAAATTTATAAGTATGTAACGAAAAATAGAGAAAAGAGAACGACTTTTTGATAGAGGATATCGTAAGGCTTCGGAGTTCATAGCAACTAAATGCGGGTTTACTGAACCTTTATGTGTCTTATTATTTACTCATACTCAGACATCATTATGTAGCCTTTTGTACTACATTTTGAACTACGGAATGTGGGTTATCACAATAACCGCAAAACAGGCATACAAAACCAACTTTTTGCGCTGAATACGAAAATTTTCCATTCTTTTGACACTCGCTGAAACCCTTCATAAACATGAATTTCCGCATTTCGAGTTTTTCCTTAGCGTACCGAAACGTCCGTATTGGCACGGTCTCCCCAATAACAGATAATTATAGTTAGGTCTTATCTTTACAAAACTTTATGTACTTAACTTGGTTAGACAGCAATTCATGGTTGGTTGAGATGGGTGGAAAACGAATACTCATCGATCCTTGGCTGGTAGGTTCCCTCGTCTTTGGCAATTTGGATTGGTTCTTCAAAGGTTTTCGGACTAAAGAACGCACGATACCAGAAAATATTGACCTAATTGTGCTGTCTCAAGGTTTGGAAGACCATGCTCATACACCAACACTAAAGCAAATTGATCGCAACATTCCTGTTGTGGCGTCTCCCAATGCAGCTAAAGTGGTAAAGCAGTTAAATTACACAGAAATCACGGCACTCGCTCATGGCGAGACGTTTAATCTGGATCGGAGTGTCGCAATCACAGCAACTCCCGGTTCTTCAATCGGTCCGACTTTGGTTGAGAACGGTTACATCATCAAAGAGTTGGAAACTGGCTTCAGTGTATATTACGAACCGCACGGGCATCATTCTCCCTCACTTAAGCAATTTGCTCCCATAGATGTTGTTATTACACCACAATATGATTTAGGGTTGCCATTAGTTGGTCCTATTATTAGGGGCAGAAAACACGCTTTAGAAGTTGCTCAATGGTTGCAACCGCAAGTGATGATTCATACAGCATCAGGCGGTGATGTGGTTTTTGAAGGATTGCTAAATTCTTTCCTTCAAATTACTGGTAGTATTGCGGAATTTCGTTCGTTGCTTGCACAAAATCATCTTTCAGTACAGGTGATTGAACCAACCCCAGGCGATCGCTTTGAAATAACAGTGACCAGTGACCAGTGACCAGTTACCAGTTAATCTCCTTGTACCGTATACATAACTGGTCAACTGTTAAGAATTTTTGGTTGAGTCGATGGGGGAGAATTTTATAGAATCTCGAAATCGTCATTTTCTAAAGGTTTGTACGCTGTATGGCGAACGGCCAAGACATACACCGTTTCTTCTTCATCCTGAACCAAGAAAATGATGCGGTACTTTTTTTGGTAAATTAGCTGGTAAATCCCTTGGGGAAAGTCGTCCTGCTCTGGTATTTTGGCACAACGTCGGGGAGAATCTTCCAGCGAGTGAATCGCTGTCATCAAGCCATTGAACCACTTGTTAGCGGCAACAGGGTTTCTCTCCTCTAACCAAAGATACGCTTCTTCTATCTGCTGACTGGCGCGTAAAGAGATTTCAACCTTGAATGCCATGTTTTTGCCGCATTCTCGCTTCAAACTCTTCTATAGCAATGGTTTTACCGTCTTTTGCATCCTGTAAGCCCTGCTCTATCGCTTTGACCGTTTCCAGGTACTCGATACGGTCAAGAAGAGCCTGATACGCTTGTGCTTCCTGCACCACAAGCTCTGCCTTCCCGTTAATGGTCAACACCACAGGTTCCTTTGTTTCTTTCATTTGTTCCAAGAACTTCGACGTATGCAGTTTGAAGTTGGAAAGTGAATCAATGTCGCGGCTAATATCCATAATACGTCTGCACTAAATTATGATGAAAATTTGATGCTAACGAATTTCGAGAGCATAAGCAACTCTTCATTAAAACTTTAAACAAGAAGCGGTACCCTGATTCAGTTGCCAACGACTCGTACTGGTTCTTCCCATTGTTCTGCTGCTTTTATAGCGATCCGAATGGCATTGTCAATGGCAGTGTCTTTTTCTGCTAACACAATGTCTTCCTTCACTGTGCGTTGGGCAATAACGCCACATATACAACCTGCTCGAACACCGTAAACACCTGCCATCTTTAACAAAGTGCCGCACTCCATTTCATAGTTCAGTATATTTAAAGAACGATATTCTTCCGTAATTCCACTTAAAGAGCGTAACAGAGGTCTCTGAACTGACTGCGATCGCTCTTGTCCCTCATAAAAAGTATCAACTGATGCCGTAATACCAAGATGGTACTTGACATTCAGAGTGTTTGCTGCATTAACTAGAGCAACTGTCACAAAAGGATCTGCGGCGGCGGGATATTCTACAGGTGCAATGTCATTAGCTGCACCTTGACGGCATAAAGCAGCACTGGTAATCACCGTGCTACCAACTGTCACGTGTTCTTGTATAGAACCACAACTGCCAACGCGTATAATGAGCCGAATACCAACTTGTACTAGCTCATGAACAACGATACTTGTAGATGATGCACCCATACCACTCGTTGCACACAAGAGCGATCGCTCTTAGCGCAAGCCGTACCCGGCTTATCGCGAAGCGCAAGCTGTACCCAGCTTATCGCCCATTGGGTAAAACACCCATATAACTATTCAGCCCGCGATTTTCCGACAAAAGACGCACCGAATGTAAGTAAGAATGAGCAATTAACTTTGCCCGTTCCGGATCGCCAGACAAAAGAGCAATGCTTGGTGGATTCTCCCCAAGGTCATCTCGTCCAAACCCAATATGATACAACGTGGCATTAATCATTTCAGATACTTATCACACCAGTTCACCATTTCCCAAAGTACATGAGCTACTGCTTCCCGAGAGTAATAGCCGTGGTCTTCTAATGGTAATATCACACTGCGAACAGTTGCTCCCAACCCTTTCAATGCTTCATACAATCTTTCGGTTTGGAGAGGATATGTACCGGCATTACTATCTTTTTCTCCATGAATAAGTAAAAGTGGGGCTGTGATTTTAGCAGCATGAGTAAAGGGAGACATATCAATGTAAGTCTCTGTCGCTTCCCAAAAATGGCGCTGCTCTTGTTGAAAACCAAAAGGAGTCAAAGTGCGATTATACGCCCCACTCCTAGCTATTCCCATGCAGAATAAATCTGTATGCGCTAATAAATTCACCGTAGTAAATGCGCCATAGGAATGCCCGCTAATACCAATACGATGAGGATCGGCAACACCCCGATCAACCACACAATCAACTGCTGCTTTTGCTCCTGCAATCAATTGTTCCACATAAGAATCATTTGGCTCTACATTATCTTCACCAATAATTGGCATTGTCGGACCGGAAAGAACTGCATAACCTTGAGTTAGCAAAAATAAAACAGATGCATAACTCGGACGACTGAAGGTATTTTCAGAACTATTAATTTGCCCTGCAAATTCCTTATCTTTAAATTCCTGTGGATACACCCAAAATAAAATTGGCAGAGTCCCATCACGAGTGGCATCATAACTAGGAGGCAAGTAGAGTTTTGCAGATAATTGCACGCCATCTGCCCGTTGATATTTGACTAACTCACTTTGCAATCCAGCTAACTGAGGAGCAGGGTCTTGGTAATGAGTGATCGCCTGAGGAATTTGGTTGTTAGTCCGATTAAACAAAAAATAATTGGGTGGCTCAGTTTTGGATTGGCGGTGAGAGATCAAAGTTTGTGCTTCATCATCTAGCATATAGGAAATATCTTCAAAATAAGGGTCTTGACATTGCCACAGGCGTCGTATGTCCCCAGTTTCTAAATCCAGACTATCCAAAAATGGGTGAACACCGTTGGGAGATGCCCCACGACCACTGAGATAAATGGTATTACTTTGTGGTGCAAAGCGTAAAACTCGGTATCTATGAGGACTTAAAGTTGTCATCGGTGACCCCGGATCGGTGTACTTATCTTCAAAACTGCGGTCAAATAATAATTGTGGAGGTGAGTCGGGCGCTTGTGGGTAGATGCGCCAAACCCGCTCTTTACGCGTGTCGTACCATCTTTCCCACACCAGGGCTACATCTTCCTTGCCCCAAATAATATGATTAAAGCGATATTCAGATTGCCAAAGTTGCTTTGGTGTAGCTGTAAAAGGTGCTTCTAATTCATACAAAGCATCCCGTTTGGCAACATCATTGGTAGGATCGCCTTCATCTAAAGCTTCTACCCAATGCAATGTCGCTTCAGTATCATTCCGCCAAGATATTTCTCTTCTTCCTGTCCGCACTTCGTCAAATTTTGTTGTATGGCGCATGAAAAGTGGCACGTCAGCAACTTCATAAATCAATTTGCCCGTGTCATCTATCACTTGAAGGGTTTTGGGAAAAAATGAGGCTGGTAGTTGATAAGAAAATGGTCGGTGCAGCTGAGTCAGTAGAAGATATTTGCTATTTGGGGAGGGTACAGCCTCATAAATAAGACTTTCTGATACTAGTAGTGTGCGCTGACCATCTAAAGTCACTTTTTCCAAGTTTGCGGTTAAGTAGTATTCAAATAACGCCTCATCGTGAGGGTTTTTTAGGAGATTTGTGTAGGTACGACTTGGACTTTTACCGCTAAAGTTTTCTTGAATGATAGGTCCCGAAGGAACGTTTGGTTTAGCTGGGGGTTCTCCTCGATGGGTTGGAATGAATTTGCAAATCAGTGCTTCATCAGACAGCCAACGGTATGGTTCTCCATAGGCTGCATTCAGTGTTGGCTCGGTTATTTGTTGCGAGGTAAGATTATCGACATCTACAACCCACAGTTCTAATCCCGTGTCTTGAGTGAGGGTAAAGGCTAGTTTTTGACTGTTAGGTGACCACCTAATATAGCCAATCTGAGCGCCTTCAGGTAGGACTACTGTTCGATCGCGATCTCCTACACTGACTGCCCGAATTTTTAAATTCTGGTAGAATGACAGGCGTGAGAGTGCATTGGTTTTGGGATTTAAGAGCAACCCTGCCAATGGAATTTCTGGCTCTGCAAAGTGAGCGATCGCCTGTAATGATGGTTTTTCTAACTCTACCATCCATTGACGATTGGGAGAGAGCAGGATGGTTGGTGGAGATGGTGCATTAAGAATTTGAGCGATCGGTTCTGGGGGAGACTGCCAGATTTGTTCAATACTTGAGGGGTTTTCCATTCTACGTCGATAATGCGTGCCTGTAATCTCAAAGTAACAACATTTTACGAACTTTTCTATATTTAATTTGGGTGCATTTTACTGACTACTCAACAGTTGCCTGAACTAAAGACGCGATCGCATTTTCGATCCGTTGCCATCCAGTTGGTGAACTAAAGTCAATTCCCAAAAACGTATTGCTGACTTTGGTTCGCAGAACTAGATAAACAATTCCAGCAATCAACACTGCAGCGATCGCTGGAATATCTTTATCTGACGGGAAGGAACACTTTTGTCTCAAAAATTCCACACTATCAATTGCTACCCGATCTCGCACCGTTGCCAACTCATGGGTTAACTCATTACCTTCAAGTAACTCCCACCGCATAATTTCCTGCGTAACAGGTCGTTTTTGCAAGTCATCTAAAAAGTGCGTTAAGAACAAAATCATCCAGTCAGCCAGCGATTCGGCATCGACATCTGTTTCATTCCCAACTAATTCTTCAACTGTAATCCAGTAGTTACCCTCTTTGCCAAAGGTTTGTAGCAGGGAGGGAAGGTTCTCAAAATATCGATAAATCAACACTTTATCGACGCCTGCTTCACGGGCGATCGCATTCACCCCCAATTGCTGAAAGCCTGATTCTGCCAAGAGTTTACCAACTGCTGCCAGAATTCGTGCCTTTGTTTCTTCTTTATCGCGAGCCATGAATCGTTCTCATCTACTTGTCACCATTTAGTGACTATGTTACATTGTCACTAGATGGTGACTTAAAGGATGCAAGATGAAAAAGATTTTTTTTGAGTTAGAGGTGTATTCTTTCCACATTGATTTCATGGGACATGTAAACAACATTGTCTATATCCAATGGATGGAAATTGGACGGACAAAACTTCTCGAAGCCGTTGGGATGCCAATACAGGAAATCTCTCAGCAAGGGTTTGTCCCGGTACTAGTTCAAACCAACATCACCTATAAATCGCCGCTTTATTTGGGCGATCGCGTGCGGGTGGAGACGTGGATTTCTGAACTAAAAAACGCATCTGCTATCATGCAATTCCGCTTTTATAAAGAACAGGAAACGCTGGCTGCAGAGGGGTGGCAAAAAGGATTGTTTGTAGACAGAGAAACAATGCGTCCAAGACGCTTGTATCCAGAGGAACGGTCTTTATTCATGGCTTACGTGCATTCAACGATAGATACTCAATCTGCTAATTTGTTAATTGGTGTATCGTAACAACGATGATTTTTGATTTACTTATAGCAGCGTAGATCGCTGGTATAGAGCTAATAGATGGTCAATATCTTTTGGTTATAATGTGCAGAGGAACTTACAACTCTGTATGCAGCTTGCTCCGCTTTTCCCACTCTTTTACCGCATTCTCAAACCCACGTTCCCTAATTGCCTTTGGTGCGGGGATGCCAATTCCAAATTTGTTGCCCTGACGTTCGATGATGGACCTCATCCTCAGTACACGCCGCAACTGTTGAAAGTTTTGGATCGTTACAATATTACAGCTAGTTTTTTTTGGTTGGGTGCTTGTGTAAATCGATCGCCTCGAATAGCGCAAGAAATCTTCGATCGCGGTCACTGGATTGGATTGCATGGCTACGATCATCGAAATTTTCCCATGCTATCTCCAACTGAACTCAAGCAAAGTTTAGAGAAAACCCAAGCAGCTATTTATGATGCTTGTCAGCTAGAACCCGAAAGAGTACGTGATGTCCGTCCCCCAAATGGATTATTTACACCTGCAACATTAAACTTATTGCATCAGTGGAATTACCGCCCCGTGATGTGGAGTGTTGTTCCAGAAGACTGGGTGCGTCCGGGTGTAACCACTGTGATACAGCGAGTTCTCAAGCAGGTGTGTAATGGTTCACTGATTGTTTTGCATGATGGTGCTTGTGGCGGACAGGATGTTGCCGAAACAGCAGCAGTTTTAATCCCCAGATTGATAGAACAAGGTTATCAATTTGTAACGATTGATAAATGTTGGGAGTAGGGAGTAGGGAGTAGGGAGTAGGGAAAATAACTTAATGCCCAATGCCCAATCACAACTTCAACAACAGATAGTATAATTGACCGCGACTGACTGTGACACCAGCACGATCGCCTGCGACTTGACCAGTACCTAGAAAATAATCTACTCTACCTGCGCCTTTGATTGCACCTCCTGTATCTTGATCGAGAACGTAACGACTCACAATCCGGTGTTCCATTTTGCCAGTAGCTTTGTTCACAAAGGGAAAAGATGCTCTAATCAAAGCCAAGGCACCAGGAGGCATTAGAGATTTATCCGTTGCTATTGAACGCTCGGCTGTGAGTGGTACGCCAATAGAACCTCGTGCGGGTGAGCCGTGGTTCTCTTGAAAAAACACAAAGCTGCGATCGCGAGGAATATAAATATTTAAGTCTTGTGGATATTTCTGGAAATATTCCAAAATAGTTGGCATAGTCATTCCTTCTAGTGGAAGCTTGCCATCTTCTGCTAGTGATTTCCCAATACTTTTATAGTTATAAGCAGTATTGCCAGCGTATCCGATAGTTGTTTGCTTGCCATCAGGAAACTTCAATCGAGCCGAACCCTGTATTTGTGCTAGATATGGTTCCAAGCGATCGCGAAACCAAAACAACTCCTGTCCTCGCAATCGACCTTTTGAGGCTTGCAATCCATCAGCACCTTCTAATTCTAAGCGTGTAGGATGGGGTCTTAACCAAGATTGTAAATCTTGAGGTAAACGGTAAACAGGATAGCGATATTCTACTGTGGGAACGCGACTGGCTGCATAAACTGGCTCGTAGTAGGCAGTAAACAAAACCGAGCCTTTGCTGTCACTTCCTACAGATTGGTACAAGACAAATTCTCTTGCGATCGCTGCATTAAGATCTATGGGAGATTTAGATTTTTGCAGAAGTTCGCGGAACCTTCGTAAACTTTTAATCACACGTTCTTGTGTAATTCCCTCTACTTGATAACCTTGGTAAGGTGCGGCAGCGTTATTGGAAGACAAATATTGCAGGCTGCGATCGACAGATGTTATCAGTGCTTTTTTGTCTGGGAGTTGATTGTTTTCTCCCCATAATTGCTTATCCAGACAAGAGATATCATCTTTGCAACAAGGAAAAGGCGACTTTTGGATGGGTACTAGTGGTGGTATAACAGGCTTTTGATTTGTGGGATTTTGAGGTTGATTTTGAGAGGTTACAGGTAGTTCCCACTTTGCCACCCTACATTCCGGTGGACTCAGTTGATTTTGTGCCACTTGTTGCACGGGTACTAATGCGATTAAAGGAGCAACGGGAAAGCCAATGGCTATGGTAGCAAGTGCTTTTCTCTTCCGGAACATAGGGCTGAAGCATCCAAGGAGGCATGAAGTGTGTAGTATTTTAACCACTGACCCCCTCAATTGTCACTAGAGCAACAAATCAATAATGATAATTGCCAATCCTCCCAAAACGTGTAACACAGCAAAGATAAATGTGATACGCCCCTTTGTTGTTTTAAGATTTAGTTCGAGGTTAGCAACTCTCAGACTACCACCAATCCAAGCAACTACACCAATTATTGCAATTATCAGCCCAATTAGAGTCGGAGTACTTAGCATCCGATAAAACCCTCCTAATCTCAATAGAGTTGGTTCTAGGTATTGTAGAATTTCTCAATCAATAATCATCATTACTCAATTATTATTAAACAAGTGGTTGGTGGTTAGTGGTCACGTAATCCCAAAAACCCGGTAACTTTATCGTTGAGCATACGATATATCAAGCTTGACCACAGAGAGAAACCGGGTTTTTTGCCCCGTGGTTACTGGTCACTGGTCACTGGTCACTGGTCACTGATTATACTGGTAGTCTGTTTTTGATTGTTAACCACTTTTTGCTGATATTGATGGACAATGACTCCTCCCAACATGAGAGTTTTCAAAAAAGCGATGCTTAAAGTCATAATCAGTAACCGTTGTGCTCTAGCAGTTTTCTTTTCTTGTGCTAACCTTCTTCTCTCCTCTGTAAGGCGAGCTTCAACTTCTTTAAGTCGTTGTGCTTCTAATACTTGTTGCATCTCTCGCCGATCTAATTCGTTAGAAACAGCTAAAAACTGATAATCTAAGTCGGTTAAGCTTTTGCCTTGCGACCAAATTTGAGCATCAATTAATGCTTTTCCGCGCAATAACCTTGAAGAATCTGTTTGCTTTGACGCAATCCAAGCATCGAAAGCTTGAGAATAGGGACGCAGAAATCCTAATTGCTTTTCTATCCACGCTAAGTTGAAAACTTCTTGATAAATCCGGTTCTTCACTTGAAGATAACCTTGTTGTCTGACAACCAAACCTGATAACAGCAATTCGATTTGCTCTCGACTGTCATCAGTTGGAACTTTCTCTCCCTGCAAAATTTTTTGATATACGCCAAGCAGTCTTCCTGCACGGTGCGAATTTGCTAGGATGCGATCGCGGATTGTTCGCAAATGTTCTGGATCGTCTTGAGATTCCCATTGATCGATCAGCCTTTCTCTGACAACCCTTTCTACCCAAAATGCTTCTGTCCCAGGAAATATCGATACACCTGTTGTTTTGGATTTCTGAATAAAAGTGACAATTAGCTGACACAATTTTTGGGTGAGAAAGGGCTGTCCACCAGTCCAATCCAATATTTCTTTCAAAATTGCTTGGGGTGGATTCACTGGTATATCTGCCAATCCTTTGACTAATGGCTGTGCTTCCTTTAATTGAAACCCGTGAATTTCTATAGCTTTTCCAATATTAAATGGTGTACAAGTTCTATCTTGAATTAAATCTGATGGGGTTGCTACTCCAAAAATTGCAAAAGTAACACGATTATAGTTAGGATTGGTAGCCCGTTGATTGTAACAGTAGCGGATTAAGGCAAAGAAATCGTCTACTGAAAAGTCTAGGCTGAGAATACTATCAATCTCGTCTATAAAGATAAAAAGTCTTTCATTAGGAAATTCTACTAACAGAACTTCAGAGATAAAGCGGCTCAATTTCTGCAGTAGAGAGATGCCTTCCTGCTCGCTCCACCAAGCCTTGAAGTTGATTTTCTTATACAGCTTGAAACCAGAACATAATTCAGCCACAACTCCCTTGTACCACTGTAATGGAGTGATGTTTTCACTACCGATATTGGTCATATCTATCGTGGCGCATTTAAAGCCTTGCTCCTGCAATCGCTGACGCGTTTTAACCATCAAAGAGGATTTGCCCATCTGCCTTGAGTTGAGAATGTAACAAAACTCTCCCTCTTTCAAGGCGTTGTACAATTCCGAATCTGCTTTTCTTTCTACGTAACTCGGTGCATCAGTAGTGAGGCTACCACCAATCTGGTATTGGTAGAGGGTCATTGTGTCTAAACAGTATTTGTGTTATATAATACCACGTTTTACTCAAAAATGCCAAGTGTATCTCTCACCACTAACCACATTTCTAACGATTACTACTTTCAAGATTTATTTTCTTCAAACTTTGCTCTATTTGTTTCCTGCCTTTTCCTTCTTTTCTTACAATCAAATTCCTTACTAAATCTACTTTATAAAGTGTATACTAATTTCACTGTAAATGATATTAATAAATAGAGATAACACTATCAACTCACAGCCCAGTCATACTAGGTAGAGTCATGCTGATGCTTTAAACATCTCCTGCAATAATTTCAGATAAACTTCTTTTTTTAGTTGTATGCTGCATTTCTCCTAAAGTGTCAGTCTTAGTAGCCACGCTTTTACAGTGGTTCTTCTAAGCTGGTAGGAATGTGAGGTCAAGCTCTAACTCGATTGGTAGCTTGATATTAAGGTGTTGTTATCAAATGATAAAATATAAAGAAGACATTTTCCCTTTTTCAAGGAAGTATGCGTCCATTCGAGTAAGTTAAACCCTTAGGTTATTACCATTGAAGGGTTTAGTCTAAGACGAAGAATGCGATCGCGAAGCGCAAGCTGTACCCAGCTTATCGCCAACTGATAAAATCTCTATTTTTTGTAAAAAGTTTCTACAATGAAATGAACTCTTTAATCTAGAAAAGGAGGAATGAGACTCAGTAGGCTTGGGTGTGAAACAGTGGAAATTTGATATTACTTAAGTTGTGTAATGAGTGTCTATGTATATCAAGTAGGTGGTAGTCTGAGGAGTGATGCTCCAAGTTATGTGGAGCGATCGGCTGATGAGGAACTCTATGAAGCACTCGGAAATGGTGAATTTTGCTATGTCCTCAACACGAGGCAAATGGGCAAGTCTTCCCTATTAGTAAGAACCAAGCATCGTTTGCAGCAACAAGGGTTCCAATGTGCAAGTCTTGACATGACAAATATTGGCAGCGAAACAGTGACCCCTGCTCAATGGTACAAGGGAGTTGTCGCCGAGTTATGGTCTGGGTTTAAACTGTCAAAAAAACTCAATTTGAAGACCTGGTGGCAAGAGCACGAAAGTGTTTCTTTACCCCAAAGGCTGAGTAAATTTATTTCTGATGTTCTGCTTGTCAATATACCAGAAAGGCTTGTTGTCTTTATTGATGAAGTGGATAGCATTCTTAGTCTTGATTTTCCAGTAGATGACTTTTTTGCCCTGATTCGGTTTTGCTACAACCAACGAGCTATCGATCCAGAATATCAACGCATTACGTTTGCTCTGTTCGGAGTGACGACACCTTCGGATTTGATTCAAGATAAAAAGCGCACTCCGTTTAATCTTGGTAAAGCTGTAGAACTGCAAGATCTTTCTCTAGAGCAAGTTCAACCTTTAGCAGAGGGATTGCTGGTAGAGACAACATCTAGCGCGTCTGCACAAGTGCCTGTCATTCTGAAAGAAATTTTAGCTTGGACAGGAGGACAGCCCTTTCTTACACAAAAATTGTGTCATTTAATACAAATTTCCAGCCAAGAGCCAGTGAGTGGTGGTTTAACGATTCCGCGAGGTACAGAAGCTTTTTGGGTAGAAAGTATTGTCAAGTCGCGTCTCATTGACAAGTGGGAATCTCAAGATGAACCTCAGCATTTAAGGACTATTCGCGATCGCCTCTTAACTAATGAAAAAACAGCAGGACGCGTGTTGAGTATATATCAACAAATACTTGCGGGAGAAAATGTATCAATCGAGGACAGCCGAGAACACGTAGAACTACATCTGTCGGGTTTGGTTAGCCGCAAACAGGGAAAACTAGAGGTAAAAAATCCCATTTACAAAGCTGTTTTTAGTGAAGAATGGGTTGCCAAACAACTGGAGAGTATGCGTCCTTACGCACAAAATATGAAAGCTTGGATTGCTTCCGAACAGCAAGACGAGTCGCAACTTCTCCGAGGTCAGGCATTACAAAAAGCCCTGGCTTGGTCTGAAGATAAAAAGCTCAGCGATATAGACTACCGTTTTTTGGCCGCCAGTCAAGAATTAGCAAAACAAGAACTTGAAAAATCTCTGGCTTTAGAGAAACGCGCAAGACAAATTGAGCGAGAAAAGGCGCAATTTGCACTACAAGCAGCAAGACGAGCATATCATATCTTGGCTGATGTGCGGAAAGTTGCCAGACAGTCCGCCCAAAATATAAATTTACGGAAAGCATGGATTACAAGAATTGCCGCAGGTGTTGCAGGCTTACTCATTGTTTTGCGTTTGACTGGGTTGTTACAGGGTATGGAATGGGCAACACTAGATAACTTTTTCCAAGCACGTTCTCCTGCAGCAATCGATCCCCGGATTGCGATTATCGCAATTGATGAGTCAGATATCAAGAAAGTGGGTCATTATCCAATTTCAGATCGGATACTCGCTCAAGCACTCCAGACTTTAAAAAGCTATAAACCCAGAGCCATCGGACTGGATTTGTATAGAGATTTACCCGTGGAACCGGGTCATCAAGAATTAGTAGAACTGTATAAAACGACTCCAAATCTAATTGGTGTTGAGAAAGTCGTAGGAAGTAAAGTTGCCCCACCTACTGTTTTGTCTAAGTTAGGTCAGGTGGGAATGGCAGATCAAGTGTTGGATGGAGATGGTAAAGTGCGCCGCGCCTTACTTTCAGTTCGCTCTCAAGAATTTGAGTTGCGCTTCAATCTGGGCTTGCGACTGGCATTACTCTATTTAGAAGCTGAAGGGATCGAGCCCAAACCTCTTCCCACATCATCCCATCACATCCACTTGGGAAAAACTGTGCTTGCTCCCTTTAGACCAAATTATGGTAGCTACGTCCGCAGTGATGCAGGCGGCTATCAAATCTTACTTAACTTTCATGGAACTGAAAAACAGTTTCAGATTTTTTCCTTGACTGATTTATTAGCTAAGCGTATTCCACAAGATAAAATTTACAATCGGGTTGTGCTTATTGGCTCAATAGCGGAAAGCATCAATGATATGTTTCAAACACCTTACAGCAGTCGCATATTTGATTACCCATCTCCTATGGCAGGAGTTACATTGCACGCAAATGTTGCCAGTCAAATTCTGAGCGCTGCTTTGGATGGGCGACCAATGCTAACAGTTTGGCCTGAACCGATCGAGTGGCTTTGGATTCTTTTGTGGTCTGGAATAGGAGCAGTATTGAGTTGGCAAGTTAAAAGACTTAGAAATATGATATTTTTCCTTGCGATCGCAGGTGGAGGAATAATAGCAGTAAGTTTCCTCGCCTTTTTAAAAGGTTGGTGGATTCCTGTTATCCCTCCACTGATTGGAGTTGTTGTTGCAGCCATTGCGGTACAGATTTGTGTTAGCAGGTACTTGGAGAAAATACAACTGCGTGAAACTGTAAAGCTATTAGTTGCGATCTCCAGGGAGCAACCCGCCGAAGGACAAATTGCTATGGAGTATCTCAAGCGAGCAGAAAGTAAAGAAAATCAAGCGCTGATTGAGAAAGTTCTTCGGAATTTGTAAAATTGCTATTAGCTATTAGCATTTAAACATCAACGCTTTCATAGGCAGTTTGCGGGAACCAGCACCAGAGGTCTCTCTTGGTTCTCCCTCTCCAGGAGGTTCAAAACTCTCTTGAAACACGATATGCTTTTGCAAATTATTGTTTTGAAGTTCTAATTTTGCCTGAGCACAAGTAGCAAAACTAAAGCCCAAAAGAATATGCATGGATATATTCAAGGGCATAAATCTTAACAGAAAATATTTTTGCATCATTAGGCAAGGAGGGATGATATAGCGGTCGTCACTTGCATTCAATATAAATTTGTGGGGTAGACAAATTCTCTGCCCCATATAGGTAGTTTCTAAATTTCACCCTGAAACCAATGTATCGAAGAAAAGTTGGATAGTTGACTCCATCAGTTACTGTATCTACGGTAACGATTTAACAAACTGAAGGTTGCCTGCCATATAATTTATAACAGAGTTCATACTTAAGAACGATAAACTATTAATGAAGAATCTATGAAATATCATCCTAATATGTCAGATTTCCTGACTTTTCTACATCCCGTAAAAAGACTTCAAATTTTTCATGAATGATTGTGTATTCCTATAGTTATTTAAAAAAAAGTAGGAAAAGTCATAAAAGCAAGAAAGTCAAGTAAATGACAGATAAGGTACTGCCTGCGCTCAATACCGAGGGATTGCGGCAACAGATTCAGAGAACTTACAACGCCCCTGTTGCAGGAATACTCTCTGTTTGTGAAGAAATGTTTCATTTAGCGATCGTGACATTTTTTGCTAGTGCTACCCACAACATCCTTGGACTCAAACTGTAAGTAGAATTGCCAAACAATTAAGCGAAAGCGATCGCGATTTCTAGTTCACAATAGAAACAGGTATCTCTATCAAAATAAATTGATGCAAAGCTCCTCAGTTGCTATTTCCGATCTTGTTGTCGCTGGTTTCCATGCGCTTTCCGATCCACTACGGATTAATGTAGTGGAACTCTTGCGAGACAAAGAACTTTGTGTATGTGACTTGTGCGATACATTGGGAGTCACCCAGTCAAAACTATCTTTTCACCTGAAAAATCTTAGGGAAGCGGGTTTAGTTCGCTCGCGTCAAGAAGGACGTTGGATTTACTACAGTCTGAATCTACCTCAATTTGTCGTTTTAGAGCAGTATCTTGCAGAGTTCCGCCGCTATAGCCAAATGTTACCCAATCGGATATGTAAAGATTCTTAACAGTACCCAGTGACCAGTGACCAGTGACAGGTTACCTGGTTACTGATTCGGTCATTTTCCGAAAAGATATTGCTTGGGTTTGTAGTAATGTAATAACCAATTCTAAACAAGATTGGTAAGTAAAGAATTTACATATTTAATAAATACGTTTATGAGTATAAAAAATACAAAGCTATACCCTAAAAGATTGCTTTTTTGTCTAATTGCAGTATGTGGTGTAATGGGTGCTGTAATCCCTACCAGTGTGTCATCTCAAACGACTCCAAGGAACTCTTCAACGTCTTTTAGGGTCACTTCATATCAAGGGACTTATTTAAAAAGGCGAAGGGATTGGTACAAGCAATCTCCTGAAATCTACGCACAGAGTGCCAAGTGCCACGCTAGCTACAATGAAAGACTGATTGCTTTATCTTATAGAGAGCCTTATGATTTAACCCCTGTTAAAATTACGAATGCAGACTCTACTTATTTAGGTAATGTTGAACGACCTGAAGATTACTGGGAAGTGACTCTTCAAGAACCGCCTGTTAAGTGTCGCGATCGCCAAAATGAAGGTAGGCAGGAAATTTGGTATATTTACAAGCAACACGTCAACTTAGGGCTGCAATTTCGTCAAACCTCTTCCTTTGCTATGCCAAGAATACCTCTAAGGTTGAGAATTAGGAGTAGATAGAGGTAGGAAAAAATCGGGGTCAGGGAAGAACCCAATGCCTATCTTCCCAAATTTTATTCCCAAGTAGAGACAGGACGTAGCACCTCAGGAATTTCCCCTTGAGACACGGGAAATTCCAGAATAGTTTCTCTCAACCCTAAGTACCTGGATTCAGCAAAAGATAACAGCATCCGCGTCAGTGCAAACCAAACTTCAGACTCGTATTCCCAATCTCGATAACGTGAAGCTTTACCAGCAATAGAACGCAATGCCCAGAAATAACTATTCCTCACTACAGACCCGCCCTTCTTATACTCTGGCACGTCTTCATGGTGAATCAAAAGAACTCCGCTGTCGATTTTGGCTTTCATGAGAAGGATTGTAATTCATCTAAAGTAGTAAGGTGAGAAAGATATTTTTGTATCTTAAAACAGGTACCAGTGTTTCCCGATAATCGAGTAACCTCAAAGTATAGTCTTACCCATTCCATATTTGAGAAGGTTCATGCAACGAGTCTTATCCATCTCAGTTGAAGAGAAAGAACGATTATTTCACACAGAGCTTGTCAAACACGGAGTAAGCTACTCTGACGCTGCACGAGTTGCTAAGATTTTAGCATCTGAAAAACCAGATGAGCTTTTAACTGGTGAGGAGATACAACTGACTACAGAAGCTTGCAAAATATGGTTAAAGCAACACAAGCGCTTGACATCACTTATAAAGTATACTTGCTGGTCTTAGAGGATGTTTGTAAAGTCTCAATTCATGATTGTCTTGGCGAATGGAATTCGCGTCTATACAGGCAAAACCCACCTACGTGGGTTTCAAAATACTAGTCCGCGTAGGCGGACGAGCGTTTGTATAGTAGCGAATTATATGAGGCCAGGACTTTTAAAACATCCTCTAAGGTTAACTTGAAGAGTGGTGAAACACCAACTCTGCCCAACCTTTGCTATGTTTTACGACAAATCAAGTCACAGATTGCAAGGCTGCAATCTGTGACTAAACTTATTATCTCCAAGGAGAGCGGTAATAGTCTCGATCGCGGTAGCGCCGATCGTAATTCCTACCACCGCGATAGCGATCGTAATCCCTAACTCGATAATAGCGATCGCGTGGGTATCTGCGGTTGAATTGTCTTTCTTCTCTCCTTAAGCGGCGCATTTCTCGGTGAATTTCTCGGCGGCGTTCGCGAATTTCTCGGCGACGGTCTCGGTAGTCATCATCCCTATCTGCTATAAGTATTGAGTTACTCCTAGTACCAACAATTTCCTGTTCTAACCCAACCGTTTGTGTGTTAGACAGTGATGCAATAGCGACAGGAGCCGTAAAAATAGAAAGCAAAGGAGCGACTATTAAAGATAAGCTAATTTTGAATAGAGTTGTTCGGTTCATACTCTTTACCTCTGGTTTTTGCCATAGTAAATCTTCTCAAGCAACACAAGCTCTTGAATCTGTTTCGCTACGATCCCTCTAACTTCTAGTATAACAATCCTAAATTATTCGCGAACAGTTAGATCCCCGACTTCTTTGAGAAGTCGGGGATCTGGACACAGTGAATTTTCACGTGCTAGTCTCATCAATTATTGTAGTATGCTTGTAATTTAGTCCTGCTAGGTGACGCATACTCATGACAGTAAAATTTGAATTTAGCCAAGTGACAGGTCAAGAGGACGCTCAAAAACTAGGAAATATCATTGCCCAGTGTTTTATCAGTCCTCAGGAAAACACTGATGTCTATTTTAATCGTATCGGCTTAGAAAACTTTCGTCTCATTCGTCGCGATCGCCAGATTGCAGGTGGGCTTGCAACTATTCCCATGAATCAGTGGTGGGGTAGTTCCCGTGTCCCCACGATCGGACTCGCGGCTGTGGGTATTGCACCAGAACATCGCGGAGATGGATCTGCGATCGCATTACTACAGCACACCCTAAAAGAATGCCATACCAACGGAGTTCCCATCTCCAGCCTTTATCCTGCGACTCAGCGTCTTTATCGAAAAGTAGGCTACGAACAGGGAGGATTTTTTTGTTCTTGGGAAATATCTACCAATAGTATTCAAATTAAAGAACAGCCCCTTCCCTTGCGATCGGTTTCTCCAGAAGAAGAAGCATTTCATAACCTTTATCAACAAAAAGCAAAACTTAACAACGGATACCTAGACAGACATCAAGCCATATGGCAGCAAATTATTAAACCTGATGATAAAGAAGACGTTTACGCCTATCTTATGGGTACGATAGACCAACCCCAAGGTTACATCATCTTCAGTCAGCACCAAGATCGGGATGGCTCTTTTATCAGAATTAGAGATTGGGTAGTTCTTACACCTGAAGCTGCACAAACTGTTTGGAGTTTTCTTGCCAATCATCGCTCTCAAATTGAGTCTGTGCGCTGGAAAGGGGCTGCGATTGACTCCCTCACTTTACTTTTACCAGAACAAACAGCCCAGCAAAAATCTACCTCACGTTGGATGTTACGTATAGTAGATGTTGCTAAGGCGCTCGAAAAGCGAGGTTACTTAAGTGCAATTCAAGCAGAACTGCACCTAGACATTAAAGATGACCTGCTTCCAGAAAATAATGGTAAATTTACCCTATCTGTCGCCAACGGACGTGGTGAAGTCAGAACTGGTGGGAAAGGAGAGATGAAGCTAGACATTAGAGGATTATCACCCCTCTACACGGGCCTGTATTGCAACAAGCCGGACATCTAGATGCAACAGCAACAGCCCTTTTAGCAGCAACTCAAATCTTTGCTGGTGCATCCCCAAGTATGTCTGATTACTTTTAAAGAGTTAGTAGTTAGTAGTTGGTTGTTAGTCGTTGGTGGTTGAGGTACTAATAACCACTAACCATTAACCACTAACCACTAACCACTAACCACTAACCAACAACCAAAATGCATACTACCTCTGGTCACTGGCGTTTAGGGCTAGCATTATCACTGCTGACCGTTCTCTTGTGGGGAATTTTACCTATTGCTTTAGCGATCGCTCTACAAGTTCTTGATGTTTATACGGTAATTTGGTTTCGCTTTTTGGTGTCCTTTGTATTGTTAGCTATTTATCTGGGATGGCGAGGGAAATTACCTACTCGAACTCGCCTGCGTTCAACTTCTTGGGTACTATTAGCGATCGCAACTCTTTTCCTAGCAGCGAATTACCTTTTTTTCATGCAAGGTTTAGCAATGACTTCACCAGCCAATGCTGAAGTCATAATTCAGTTAGCACCTCTACTTATGGGTGTTGGAGGTTTAATGCTTTTCAAAGAAAGGTATAAATTACTTCAGTGGATTGGCATAAGTATTCTGATTGTAGGGCTAATCTTATTTTTTCACGAACAATTGAAGAACTTAATTACCACTCAGGGAAATTACCTTGTAGGTAGCGGCTTGATTGTTGTAGGAGCCATAACTTGGTCAATTTATGCCTTAGCACAAAAACAGTTGCTACAATCTTTATCCTCTCCCAGTATCATGCTCATTATTTACGGAGGATGTAGTTTATTTTTCACTCCATTTGCCAACCCAAAAACAATTTTTACACTGAGTTTTTGGCATTTTACCATTCTACTTTTTTGTGCCTTCAATACTCTGATTGCTTATGGTGCTTTCGCGGAGTCTTTAGAACACTGGGAAGCATCACGTGTCAGTGCAGTATTGGCTTTAGCACCCATTGTAACTTTAATTGCAGTTTGGGTTGTATCAGTCCTATCACCAAACTTGATAACACCAGAATATTTGACTTTACTAGGAATAGTAGGAGCGGGTTTAGTCGTGTTAGGTTCAGTTACAATTGCTCTAGGGAAATCCACTACAAAGTGAATATTTCTCGACAATCGACCATCAGTAAATAGTTATCACTTATCAAAAAAGTATGCTATTTTTTATTTGTTAAATAAATTTTGTTACCTGTAGAGACGCTTCTAACAGCGCGTCTCTACGAGACACTAAGTTTTGTCGCCTCCATTTTAAATACTGAATTGGTGTTCTAGTCCCTGTTCATTGGTCACTAGTCACTGGTCACTGCTTACTGGTCACTGTTCACAAAGATTACCCCCTGTAGATACTAGTCTTTAGTAACTGCTACCTGTTAAGTTTGTTATTTTGAGGCACATAAAACTAACCATCACTTCCAGGGTGAGTGCATAACTACCACGCAATAAAGCCTCCTCAAACATCACCGGATTGCACAGTTAAACCGATGAACAACTTATTTGGTCATTGGACTAGCGCCCTGAGAAGAAATTCCCTACCGCTGGTTCTCTCTGCTTTGCTGCCAACATTTGGAATAGGTAATTCTGCCTTTGCCGCCGAGCGAATTTATGGGTCGTATTCAGCTTTTGAGCGTTCCATTTCCATTAAGGCGTTAGAAGATTACGCCAAAACAGGTGCTGTTGATAATGATTTGGACGTTTACAAGCAGTATCTCAAAAAAGGGCAACTCCAGCAGTTGCGGCGAGTATTACTTACCCCCATCAAAGTTAGCCATGTCGCCATTTCCCAATTTCTCTATACTCCACAAGGAGAATTTTTACTCAATCGTTTGGGAGAAGTGATTAGAACGGAATCTCGCCAACCAAAAGCAGGGTTACACGCTTTACGTTCGGCGCTGATTCTAGCGGCGACTGAACCGGAAGGTTTAACTTTACTAAACATATTGCGTAAATATCCCAGCCGTAGTATGCATATTGACTTGGCACGTACTATGGGCATAGCATCGGAGTTAGAAAAACTCGTCAATGAAACCAAACGCGCAGTCGCCGCAGTCGAAGAAAAGTCAAGCATAGAAGCAGCTTCCAGCAAACTACCGTTCGGCCTTTCTCTCAAGCAAGATTTAAGGAGAAGAGGACAATATAGATGGCAAAAACAAACCCTAAAGTTTTTCGACGCTACCCGCAACCGATTTTTGCTGACTGATATTTATCTTCCTAACGTTCAAAATCGGGTTCCTATTATCGTTGTTTCTCACGGGTTGGGTTCGGACAGTAGTAACTTTACTTATGTAGGAACTCACCTTGCTTCTCACGGCTTTGCTGTTGTTGTTCCCAATCATCCCGGTAGTGATACCAAGCAATTGCGATCGCTTCTCAACGGCAAAACAAATGAGGTTGCACCACCAGATGAGTTTCTAAACCGACCTGTGGATATCAAATATATATTAGATCAGCTAGAAGATCGTAATAAATTTGACTCTCGTTATAAAGGGCGGCTCAATCTGCAACAAGTAGGAGTTTTTGGTCACTCTTATGGAGGCTACACGGCTTTAGCCCTAGCAGGTGCAAAGATTAATTTTGAGCAACTTGCAAAAGATTGTCGAGAAAATGCCATTAAAGATACTTGGAATTTATCCCTACTACTTCAGTGTAATGCACTCGAATGGCACCGGAGCGATGCTGCAAGGCAGCCGCTTCGCGAACGCAAAGTCTATGATTTTCGAGACAAAAGAGTCAAAGCCGTGATGGCAGTCAATCCAATTACCAGTAGTATTTTTGGAGAAGCAGGATTAAGCCAAATTCAAACTCCAGTCATGATTGCTGCTAGTAGTGATGATACCATCGCTCCAGCTTTATACGAACAAATATTACCTTTTTCTTGGATTGAAAATTCACAAAAGTACCTAGCAGTCATTTCAAAGACAAGCCATTTTTCAGCAATTGGAGAAGGTAAAAGAAGTGCAAATCAATTTTCATTACCATCAGAACTTGTTGGAGAAGATCCAAGCCTTGCACGTCGGTATTTAAATGTTTTGAGTTTGCCATTCTTTGCAACTTATGTTGCAGGAATGCCAGAATATACCACCTTTCTCAATGCTGCTTATGCCAAAGCAATATCTGGTCAATCTGTCAGTTTGAGTTTTGTACAGTCTTTGACAACAAATGAATTGGCACGAGGGTTTAAGAAGTGATTTAGTCTCCCCTGCTTTGTTCTAGCCAGGTGTCCGTTGTTCAAGGTTAGAATGCGCTTGCCGTCGGAAGCCAGCAATGCCCACCACATAAAGCTTTTGGTGGGCTTTAGCCCTACCTACTTAGATTTTAAAAAAATCAAATAGGATTGTTATAGCAGTCCTAAATCATTTGTGAGAAACAAGATCCCCGACTTCTTTAAGAAGTCGGGGATCTGAGGATTTCAATTCTTACAAATTAGATAGATTGCTATAATAAATCGGATTCAAACAAATAAAAACTATAAAAACCTACCGTGCAAGGCTTTCTCAATCTCAACAAACCATTTGGCTGGACTTCCCACGATTGTGTGGCGAAGACACGAAAACTTTTACATCTCAAACGTATAGGACACGGTGGAACTCTAGATCCAGCAGCAACAGGGGTGCTACCTATGGCATTGGGTAAAGCAACTCGGTTATTGCAATACCTTCCTGGGGAAAAAGCATATAAAGCGACAATTCGCTTGGGTTTGCATACTACAACTGATGACTTGCAGGGCGAAATTGTTACCTCACAACCTTGTCAGGATTTGCGTTTGGAGACAGTGAAACCTGTACTGCAACAATTTGTAGGCAAAATAGAACAAATCCCGCCAATGTACAGCGCTATTCAAGTTCAAGGAAAACGCTTGTACGATTTAGCACGCAAAGGCGAAACTGTCGAAGTACCCATTCGTATAGTCGAAATTTTCCATCTGGAAATTTTGGATTGGAGGGAAGGAGAATTTCCAGAATTAGATGTCTCCATTCATTGTGGTGCTGGTACTTATATTCGGTCAATAGCTAGAGATTTGGGAACCGCTTTACAAACTGGTGGCACTCTTGCTGCTTTGGAACGTATTGCAAGTAGTGGGTTCCATTTAGCCGAGAGTGTAACCTTGAGCGATTTGGAAGCACAACTACAAGCTGGGACTTTTCAACCCATTCCTTCTGATACACCATTACAGCATCTTGCATCTGTAACTTTAGCAGCAACTTTTGCCCAAAAATGGTGTCAGGGACAGCGCATGGGTGTCATTCAAAAAATTTCAGGAATGGTAAGGGTTTATCATGAAGATGGACGCTTTTTGGGAATTGGTCAAGTGCAGGATTCCACTGACAATCCGTTGCTCATCCCGGAGATGGTATTTGAGGCAATTTAAAATAGGGAGTAGGGAGTAGGAAGTAGGGTGTAAGAAATTTTCATTACCTCGTTGTGGGATTTTGCCGTGATTAACTAGCTGATTTGATAATATAGAGTATTTTCTAGACTAAAAGTAAAAAAGTAAATAGCTTATGGATTCTAATTTAGAGCAATTTGCCAGTGATAATTCCTCCGGTATTTGTCCGGAAGCATTGGAATACACAATTAAAGCAAACCAGGGTAGCGTTCCTGCTTATGGAAATGATATATGGACTCAGAAAGCTACAGACAGTTTTCGAGAGTTGTTTGAAATTGATTGTGAGATATTTTTTGTTTTTAATGGCACTGCTGCTAATTCATTAGCATTGGCTTCATTATGCCAGTCTTACCACAGCGTTATCTGCCACGAAACTGCACATATTGAAACTGATGAATGTGGTGCTCCTGAATTTGCTTCTAATGGCTCTAAACTGTTACTAGCAAAAGGACAAAATGGTAAGTTAACTCCAGATGCAATAGAAGAAATTATCAACAAGCGAGCCGACATACACTATCCAAAACCGAAAGTGATTAGTTTAACTCAAGCGACAGAATTAGGTACGATCTATTCTATAGATGAATTAATTGCTATTAAGTCTATGGCTAAAAAATGCAATTTAAAAATTCATATGGATGGAGCACGTTTCGCTAATGCTGTGGTTTCAATAAATAAAAGCCCTGCCGAATTGACATGGAAAAGTGGGGTAGATGTTTTGTGTTTTTGCGGCACAAAGAATGGGATGGCGATGGGAGAAGCAATTATTTTTTTTAATCAAGCTTTAGCGGAAGATTTTGCCTATCGTTGCAAACAAGCAGGGCAACTTGCATCAAAAATGCGTTTTATTGCTGCACCTTGGCTTGGTTTGTTAGAAACGGGTGCTTGGCTCAAGAATGCACTTCACGCAAATCAGTGTGCTGAATATTTAGAGAACCAATTGCTACAGCTAGAAGGCGTTGAGATTATGTTTCCCAGGGAAGCTAATAGTGTTTTTGTCAAATTGCCCGAACTAGCGATCGCACAATTACGAGAAAAGAACTGGCAGTTTTACACGTTTATTGGTGTTGGAGGAGTGCGATTTATGTGTTCTTGGAATACAACTCAAGCAAGAATGGATGAATTAGTTGGTGATATTAAAGAAGCAATTGGAAGAATAAATAATTAATGATAAAAATTGAGCTATATGAATCATAAATGATTTATGAAAAATTTTAAGTACTGTAGGGTGGGCAATGCCCACCAAAAATATCATGTGGTGGGCATTGCCCACCCTACGTACAGTTCAAAAATCAAATAGGAGTCCTATAGTATGAGGCTATCATTAATTAAACTTTGCTAGTAACCAACGAGTAATAGCTCCATCATCTTCAGTTCATGTAACCGTCATCATAGTAAAATCTAGCACGTTCCAAGGTGGGGTCATCTGCAAAGGTCAGAAAATCTTCCCAGGCTGCCTCTACCCAGGTATCTGTAGGAACAGTATCTATCACTGGCGCTTGATTAAGCATAATTGGGGAACCTGCATAGTGTGTTTGCTATTAAACTTAGTTTAACAATGCTTCACCACGACGATTACGACGTGATAAAAGGTATTGTCAAAAAAACCGGGTTTCTCACAGCGCGAACAACTCTATCCTTGTAGTATTGAGTCCCCACTCCCTTTATTTAACCAAAGTGAGAGAATATAAGTGTAAATCTACTGAATTCTTGATACTTTATGCTACTTTCTTGTAAAAATAAGATCGTGATTTGATAGGTTAAGGTCATGAGGATGAACGAAATAACGCGCCGCGAATTTATTGTCACTGCTTCCCTAGCGACGGGTTTTGCCCTTGCAGTGCAACCTATTTCAGCCAAAGTCATCACCACCAATGCCCAAGGATTGGTTGCTGGTGCAGTGAAAATTCCTGTTAAAGATGGAACAATTCCTGCCTACAGAGCAATGCCTACCACTGGCAAAAATTTCCCAATTGTTTTGGTGATTCAGGAAATTTTTGGCGTACACGAGCATATTCAGGATGTTTGCCGTCGTTTTGCCAAGCTGGGGTACTTGGCAATTGCACCTGAATTGTTTGTGCGTCAGGGGGATGTCTCAAAGTTAAGTGATATAGATGAAATTCGTAAGATAGTTGTCAAAGTGCCAGATGCTCAAGTGATTTCCGATCTTGATGCCACGGCAGAATGGGCTGTAAAATCAGCTAAAGGCAATGCCGAGCAACTGGGAATTACAGGTTTTTGCTGGGGGGGTCGTATTACCTGGCTGTACGCAGCACACAATCCCAAAGTCAAAGCAAGTGTGGCGTGGTACGGGCGGTTAGTCGGCGATGCTAGCGAATTAACACCAAAGCATCCTGTTGATGTTGCATCAACTCTGAAAGTCCCCGTACTCGGACTTTATGGTGGAGAAGATACGGGTATTCCCCTGGCTACAGTAGATCAGATGCGCGAGCAACTGAAAGCTAGCAGCAGCAAATCTGAAATTGTCATTTACCCTAATGCGCCACATGCCTTTTTTGCCGATTATCGTCCTTCTTACCGAGAGAAAGAGGCAAAAGACGGATGGCAACGCCTTCAAGCATGGTTTAAGAAACATGGAATATAACTGTAAAGCAAACTTGTCCTGCTTGCGATTCTACATGAATGGAACCTCTCAAATACTCCACCAATTTTCTGACTATTGCTAATTCCAAACCACTATTACTTGGTATTGAGGATTTATCATTGGGAATGCGGTAGAACTTGTCAAATATTTGAGACAGTTCTGATTCCGAAACTTCTGCCCCAGAGTAAGTCACACTCAAGTGGATTTTTTCAGAGATTGAGCAAGCAGCAACAGTAATGTCACCATTAGAGGCATACCTATAAGCATTTTGCAGTAGCTCGTGGAGGACGCGTTCAAAACAGGATATATCCGTTGTTAAAAGTGGTAGTTCGGGGTCAAGTTGAACTTTTAAGGTTGGCGGTTGTTCTTGGTTTTGTGCAACAAAGGCTTCTAATATATAGGGAATCCAATTATGTAGATCGATACTTGTCAGTTCCAGGGGACATATACCAGCTTCTAAATATTGCAAGTCTAGCAAATTCTCAATAAAGTAAAGTTGGCGATCGCACTCCTGCTGCAAATTTATTAAGTACTCTGACACTTTGCTACTTTGGGCTTCATTATTGGAAATTTCTACTGCTAGAACTTGGCTTAGTGATTTGATATCAGCAATAGGAGATCGTAACTCAATAGAAATGGTACGCAAAAAATCGTCTTTGAGTTGATTGAGCCTTTGTAATTCTTCAAGCTGCACAAGTGCAGCTTGATAAAGTCTAGCCTGACGGATAGCAATTGCACATTGATTTGTCACCTGTAGAACCAATCGAACTTCAAGTTGCTCGAAACTTTTGTCCTCTGGTTTGAACAACCACAAACTCCCTAAAAAACTTTGATCATCGAAAATAGGGCAAGCTAAAATTGTGTATCTACAATATTCCTGTGAAATTGAACTAGGTTGACACCAACAAAATTGAACGTTTAAACCCTGAAGCAATTGTTGATGTAGTTCCTGCAAACGAACTAATTTTATAATGCTATCCTTATCTAAAGGAGTTGAAGTAGCGCTAGTATATTCGTGGGTAATAGTATAAGTTTTTAACTCGCGATCGCCAATAGCAGAACAGCACAATTCAAGTTCTAAACCGACTGCTAATTCCCTAACAGATGCTTGCCAAATTTGTTCCTCATCAAAGCGATCGCGAACTTTATCGGTGATGCGTTTGAGCCTTTCTTCAAACTCTAGCGAGCGTTGAAGTTGAAATGTCCGTTCTACCACTTGCTCTTCAAAAATACTATTTAGCTGTTGCAATCTTGCTTCTATCTGTTGGCGTTCTATGATTTCTTTCTCTAATTCCTGATTTTTAGCAAGCAGTTGCTGCTGCTGATGATGGATAATAAATTGATTTTTGACACGCGCCAAAACTTCTAACTCTTGAAAAGGTTTAGTAATATAGTCTATCCCTCCATTTTCAAATGCCTTAATTTTATCTGTGGTTTGGTCTAAAGCGCTAATAAAAATAATAGGAATATTAGCAGTTAGTTCGTTAGATTTTAATTGCTGACACACTTCATAGCCATTTAAATCCGGCATATTAATATCTAGCAAAATCAGTTCAGGCGGTTCTATCTGTGCTGATTGAAGTGCCATTTTTCCACTGATAGTTTTTCTGACCTTAAACCCATGCGTTTCTAAAATTTTAGATAGAAGGCGTAAGTTATCTGGTGTATCATCGACTAGCAAAATATGACCTGAATTAATTTCTTGGCTCTTTAGCATAATATTTTTCTCAATACAAGGTTTTTTAATAATTTTTAATATATTTTGATTTAGTTCTTGAAAAGAAAAATAGTTCCAATTTATGTTAAAACTTGCTCAAATATAAGGTCTCACATTTCTACTCTAAGAATGTACCGTAGAATTGCGTAAAATTTTTGTCTTTTCATCCATCTTGTGGTGCGGGCATCTTGCCCGCTTATTTTTCCATTTTATGGTACAAGCATCCTGTCACTGGTCACTGGTCACTGGTCACTGGTTTCTACTCCACGGTGACGGAATAGCAATCACCGACATAATTTTGGCGATCTGTAACTTAATTGCTACCCTACCGCAATGGGGACAAGTGACCCTGATTTCTTCCTGTTGTGGTTCTCGTTGATGCTGAATCAACACCCCTTCTTTGCAGTACCAGCACTCGCAAATGACACGCCCTTCCGATTTCTCAACATCTAATAGGCGGATGTGTTGTCCAAAGACAGGTTCCAGTTCTGGCTCATCAAAATCTGGTCGTTCTGACCGGGGACGTGGACGAGGTCGAGTAAAATCTTCTGACTCTTTTTTTGGTTGGGGTTGCGGACGCGGATGGATAGCATCTTCCTGGCTCATAAAAAATTTGCCTGACTCAGGTCACTAAATTTTTAATCCTTGTTGATATTAACAAGGAATATTAGAAATCATAAATTATTCATGAAAAGTAGGTAGGGCTAAAGCCCACCGCAAGCTTTAGTTAGTGGGCTTTAGCCCTACCTACGGTACTATAGCAATCCTCCACAGATTTGTAAAAATTACGAAACCCCAGAAACCCGGTATCTCAAAGATACCGGGTTTCTCTCCTTTTACAAATGATTTAGCATTGCTATATGTGAAGAAATATCAAAGATAGTTATAACGCTTACAATGACAAATGACTGATTAGGTAAAAGGCACCCAATTGTCCCAGAGCACACTTGAAATTAATCCTCTAGATATTGAGCTACCACAGTCAAATCTTCAATTGCCCGATTCAGGCGTTCGAGCAGTACCTCATACACATCTGGATCGGCCTCAACGATTTCTAACTTTTTCCTTAAATAAAGTTCCAATGCTTCTATCCACAGTAACGTTTCTATACTATAGATTGCTTTCAGTAATCCCATATTAGTCAGAACCGCTAACTGAAATCCTATCTGGTCTTGTTCTTCATCACCCAAGTACCCATTTTTTAATTCTAATTTTTCTGGAATGTAATGTTCGTATTGTTCGCGAGTGATACCACCAGGTATTAATTGCGGTTGTGGAAGAGGAAATTGAGAGTCAGTCATAATTTCAAACCTTGGACACTATAGATCTCGTGTTATTTAAATTTCACGCAAAGACGCAAAGACGCAAAGCTATCTGGTGCGTCTTTGCGTCTTTGCGTGAGTTATGAGAAATTGATATCAGAGAGCTAATATGTCAATATAGATTTTCCGCAATTTTACGATATTAATATGGATAGTATTTTGTCATTATATATACTAACAAAAACTTTGACTAATAAGCAAGAAGCCCCATTTAAATTTAGGCTTAACGACATCAACTTAAAATATTACAGGAAAACATTATGAATGTTATTAAAAGTAAAAAAAATTATCATTTGTTATCCCAAAGCATGGCAATATCGCTGCAGTTGTTTTCCAAGCGAATTAGTCTTGCTGTCATTTTCATAGGTGGAATTGTTTTTCTGGGTTGGTTGCTGAACATCTCATTACTCAAAAGTATTTTGCCCGGAATGCCTAGCATGAAGGTGAATACTGCTGTTTGCTTCATATTAACAGGAGCATCTTTATGGTTGTGGCATCAGGCTCAAAACCATGGGGCTTCGTTAGTTCGCAAATTCCACATTGGAGTAGTCGCACAGGTGGTAGCGGCGATCGCAATTCTTATCAGTCTGCTGACCTTAATTCAATACAGCTTTCATGTCAATTTGGGAATTGATGAATTGTTATTGCAGCAACCAGAACCATTATTGAGCAAAGCAATTCCGGGACGTATGTCTCCGAACACAGCAATAAATTTTTTCAATACAGGAACTGCCTTGGTGCTATTAAACACACGTTGTCCGAACTATAGAGCAATACAAGGTTTTGCAGGCTTGGCATGGCTGATGAGTTACTTAGGGTTAATGGGCTACGTGTATAATATTTTTCATCTATATGCAGCTGGCATTCCTAGAGAAATGGGAATGGCTATACACACAGCATTCTCTTTCTTGCTACTTTCATCAAGTATTCTATGTGCTTTGCCAGATAAAGGAATAATGCCTTTGTTGGCTGGGAAAGGGATGGGTTGCCAAACGGCGCGGAGGTTACTACCTTTTGTATTTGTCATCTACCCAATGGTAGCGAGCTTGTGTGCCATAGGCTCTCACTTTTTCTTATACACCAAAGAAACGGAAAGGGCTTTGATAGAGATATTAGATACTTTCTTGCTATCAGGGGGAGTGCTTTGGAATACTTATGCCCTTAACAAAACTGACTATCATCGCCTTCAAGCAGAAAAGCAATTAACCAGTACAAATCAGCGTTTGCAACTAGAATTAGAAGAGCGACAACGGGCCGAAGAAGCACTGCAAGCCGAACAAGCGCGGTTTGCAAGTATTTTGGATATTGCTAGCGATGCTATTATTGCGGTTGATGGTAACCAACAAATAACTTTATTTAATCAAGGTGCTGAAAAGATTTTTGGTTATGCCGCAGGGGAAGTAATAGGGCAAAATCTCTTGCTACTATTGCCTTCTCGATATGCAAAAGTTCACCATCACCACGTAAATTCCTTCAGTCAATCTGATGGTAAAGCAAGACGCATGGGCGAACGTGGCGAAATTTTTGGTCGCCGCAAAGATGGTACTGAGTTTTCTGCAGAAGCTTCAATCTCGAAATTAGAAATTGATAACGAAAAAATTTTTACTGCTATTGTGCGTGATATTACTGTACGCAAGCAAGCAGAAGTAAATTTGTTTCAACTGGCAGCGATTGTAAAGTCTAGTGAAGATGCCATTATCAGTAACACCTTAGATGGTACAATTATGAGTTGGAATGATGGTGCTCAAAAACTGTTTGGTTACACTGCAACAGAAGCGATTGGGCAATCCATTTCCCTGTTATTCCCTTGCGATCGCACTGACGAGGCACTGCAAAATATCGAGAAAATTCGGTGTGGGGAAACAGTTGAAAATTACGAAACCATAAGAAAACGTAAGGACGGAAAGCTAGTAGATATAGCTCTCACTATCTCTCCAGTACTGGATGCAACGGGCAAAATAGTTGGAGCTTCTAAAATTGCTCGTAATATAACTGAACGCAAACAAGCCGATAGGGAACTCAAACAAGCAAAAGAAGCTGCAGAAGTGGCAAATCGAGCCAAAAGTGCTTTTTTGGCTTCCATGAGTCATGAATTGCGTACTCCTATGAATGTGATTTTGGGATTTGCCCAAGTCATGAGCCACGACAAATCCCTGAGTTTGCAGCAGCAAGAACATTTGAAAATTATCAGCCGTAGTGGGGATCACTTACTCAATCTCATTAACGATGTGCTGGACTTTTCCAAAATAGAAGCAGACCGCATTACATTAGATGAAAGCAGTTTTGACTTGATTGATTTGGTAGAATCTGTAGCAGCAATGCTAAAACAGCGAACAGAGGTCAAAGGCTTATCCTTCAGCTTAGAAATTGCCCCAGATGTACCTCAATATGTTATTACAGATGGCAAAAAACTGCGTCAAGTACTCCTCAACCTTTTAGGTAACGCTATCAAGTTTACAAATGAGGGTGGTGTAATGTTGGGAGTCAAGGTGGAGTGGGGACAAGCCAGTGGAGAAAAGCCTTCCCAATCTCTATGTTTTGAGATAAAAGATACTGGAGTCGGTATAGCTTCTGATGAACTCGATACAATTTTTGATGCTTTTATGCAAACCCAATCGGGAAAAATCTCTAAAGAAGGCACTGGTTTGGGGCTTTCAATTAGTCGTAAATTTGTACAGTTAATGGGTGGTGATATTTCTGTTCACAGTACTTTAGGTGAGGGAAGCACATTTACATTTGAGATTCCAGTCAGCATTGTCCCAGCAGCTTTGGTGCAACAAGAGTCAACGCACCGTCAGGTGATAGGGCTAATATCTAAATCAGAATACCGCATTCTTGTTGTGGATGACCAACCAGAAAATCGGTTACTTTTGGTAGAATTGATGACTCATTTGGGTTTAGAGGTGCGCGAAGCCAGTAATGGACAAGAAGCTTTCAAGCTGTGGCAAGAGTGGCAACCTCATCTTATCTGGATGGACATTCAAATGCCAGTGATGGACGGTTACGAAACAGCACAAAAAATCCGTGCAGAAAATGAAGGTGACAGAACTATCATTATTGCGCTTTCAGCCCATGCTTCACAGAGCGATCGCTCTCTAGCAATTGCCGTGGGTTGTAATGATTATATCACCAAGCCTGTTCGGGAAGAATTTTTGTATGCAAAGATGGCTGATTACTTGGGGTTGCAATATATCTACGAACAACAAAAGAAAGAAATCTCACAAAAGTCTTTATCAGATAGCGAGCTTCAGTCTTTGTTATCTCAAATGCCGTCGAGTTGGGTGACTCAATTGTATCAAGCAGCGCAGTTGTGTGACGACAAAGAAAGTGAGCGACTGCTCGCACAAATCCCAGAGCAATTTGTGACTATTACTTCTGCTTTACAGAAACTTGTCCATGATTTTAGATTTGAAATTATTGTGAAAATTTTAGAAAATTGGTCTAACTCGCAATCAACCCCCATCCTCAAGTGAATGCAGAGCGATCGGGTGAGTGCTGCACAAGAAAAATTTAAGTTAATCTACCACTTCCCATTACATTTGAAAGTAGAAGAAAGAAAATACAGATATTTTTGTCATTACCAAATCTAACAATTGAAAAAATTTTGTTTCCGATAATTACGCTCTGGCTAGAAACATATTTTCCTTCGGAAAATATAATTTATGTGGTAATTGATCGGACTAATTGGGCTTGTATAAATTTGTTTATGGTTAGTGTTGTGTGGGATAAAAGAGCATTTCCGATCTATTTTACTTTGCTACCAAAAATGGGGAGTAGTAATTTTGATGACCAGATATTAGCTTTATCTCAAGTTTTACCAATTTTTAATAATTATAAAATGATTGTTTTGCTATGAAACGCTATTAAGTATTAGAAAAATTTGCTAAACTGTCCAATGACAGATGCTGATTAAGCCATTGCGAGTTTTAGATTTATACTGAAGATGTACTAGTAGGAATTGAAGCAATTATTTTTAATAGTAAATGGTGACAAATAAATTCAGTAGGATATGATTTTCCTGATGGAACTTCCCGTTGGTGTTTCGAGGTTTTGTGATCGCGATCTTTAAAATATGGATGATCGCTTAATGTACATGGTACTTTTATTGCAATATTAGTAAAGGCTTTGTTTGAATCACCAGAAAAAAGATAACCTAGCATTCCTCCTTGACTAGAAAAGGGCGCATATCGGCAAGTTATAAAGTTTTCATTTATCTCTTTTATATATTCACCTACCGCCCCATCTGATTTCAAAACCTTAGCTTCTAAAGGCCAGATAATCCTCTCATTAGATCTTAGATAAAATGCAATATCATATTGTGGTGGTTGTGCTTGTGCTGATTGACTACTTTCTATTTCGTAGACTTCATGTTGAACATCAAATGGCTCATTTCCCGTCATATTTCTGCGAATTCTACGCTCAAGAGATTGAGTGATGCTCCTTTCTATCTGCTCCTCTGCTTCATCGCAATTAATTTGCGATAGAATCTCGGCAACCAGCAAATCATATCCTTCCCAGACAAGTTTTACGAGAATTGTTATTGCATCATTGTTCCAAGCTTTTGCTACTTCAACAAACTCCGGTGTATCTTTCCAGCGCAATTCTGGAATTGTTTTACCTCTTCTACCCACTGTATGACTCCTGTATAACCGCTGATTTATTATCAAATGATGTCCGCCACATCATAATATCTGCGGCTACTTCATCAGCATCTCTTAAAGCTATAGAGCGAGTCCAGTAACGAATTTTGTCCGGTTTTATCAAATAAATAGTAGGAATTTTTAACCCATTCAATTGAACAGAATCATAAACCCTTGCAACACGTTGATAAAATATTCCACCATCTTCTGTCTGCCCTTTTTTCAAACACAAATCATTTAAGTTTTCCAAGAGTTCTAGTAAATCAGGGGAGTCGATAGACTCAATATGAACGCCTTGATAGTCGGCTCTGTTGAGATAAATTGCAACTAGGCGGACAGGAAGTTTAGTGTTAGTTGGCTCCTGAAATATAGTGGCGCAAACTTGTTTGTCTTGTCCAAATCCTGCCTTAAGAACTCGCAAGAAATACTCGCAATATGCGGTAATTTCTGGTTCACTATTATCTTCTAAATAATCATTATCTCTACGGTGAGTTCTTTTTCTTCCTGAGGAAGCACTATCTCCTTTAAAATCTGGTAGGGTGTAATTAAAGAGATCATTAATTAGTACCCATTCACTATCTTTGAATTCAAAAGCTTGGCGTATGCGCTCATCTACATCATCAATTGTTTTTATATTTTCCAATACTCCAACCTGGGCTTCAGGTATTGGCACACGCAATAAATCGCTTGGTTTTATTTCAGGAATATATGACGCAAAACGACCATTTGAAAGAAGCAGATAATACACAGCTAACTTACTTTTATAGCCAAGACAAGCTGCTTCTAAAATTAAACTGTTTTCTTCAGAAGTATGTACACTGAGATAGCTACCAGAACATATAATACCTTGATTATTCAAATTATCTGGTTCAGTGATAGCAACCTGGAAACGACTTGATTTTTTCGGCCAACTAAGTTTAATTATTAGTTGTGGTAATTTAAATGCAGCCAAATTAGTAAAACGGTGTGTATATGGATCTTCATTAATAGGTAGCTGCTTTGCTACAAAGTGAGTACAAGTTTCTTCAGGAAATAGTTGAGTAAATTGTTTGGCCTCTAAAATACGTCTCCTTAAAATTCCTTTATGATATATTTTCCTGCTACCTCGGATAATTCCTTGAGACGATACAACAATATTTAACAGCTCCAGTTCTGCAAGGCTATTATAGTTACTCAACCTACGAACTAAAGACAGATCGCGTCTACCTCCCCACATTAATGCTGTCCAAATTAAAGGATCTGCTATTGCTTCTTGTGGGTAGATATTATTAATATCATGTGGCTCTATGACTATGTGATAGTCATCCTCATTAGTCATCACTGGCTTGGGACAAATGTATGTCAAGGGTTTCCCATCAGGAGGTGTTGCTGAAATTGTGATAATACAAGCTGGAGAAATAGCATCTTTAAAAAGTCCAAAACGCAATGCAGATAAGTTAACTATTTCATCAATTTTGAACTCTGAAAAAAGCTTGACTCGGAATTCTTGAGCAGTACTAACCTGATTAAAAATTAAAGCAAGTGCAGGCTGCATCATTGCTACTTGTCCACCTTCCTTAGTCAAAGCAACAGCTTTTGGCAGAAAAAGTGGTCCAATATTACCGTAGGTTATCTTCCAATCATCTCTAGCCCAAGATTTAGCTGCTGAAGTGACGGTGTTTTTTCCCCACGGTGCATTGCCAACAACTAAATCGTATTTCTTTGCGTCTTGAATAGAATTAAATCCTTTTTTGTCTTCTTGAAAAAAATCAGCAGCTACTAATTGGTGTTCACGCAATCTTGGAAAGCAAAACTCATTCTCCCAATAGTCTTGAGGTTTAACTTTATCAAGCATAGTTAAATAGAGGCTGAAAGAAGCTACTCTTACTGCTTGAGTATCTACATCAACACCAAATAAATTATTTTCTAGTAAAGACTTTAAATCACTAGGCTGAATTGTTCTATTAAGATGAGCTTTTTCCCATCTATAAATTAACCGCTGGAATGCTTTTACCAGAAAAATTCCTGAACCACAAGCAGGATCAAGAATCTTAATATCCCATTCTTGACTATCCCAAGGTAAAACACCATCTAATACAAAATCAACTATGTGTTCTGGTGTGTAATGAATTCCTGTACCAGATTCTTTACTCACAAATTCTTCATATATACTGCTAATAAAATCTAAAGGTATAACGTCGAAGTGATAGTATGGCCAAAGACTTAGTTGTCCACTTTCCATCTCTACATAACCTCTGACGAAATCAGCAAGTATATTTAGGTGAGTCTGTGTAACTTTGTTTTCTTCTGTCTGCCATTCAGCTTCACGTTTTTTTTTGGTATCTCCTTTACCTGGAAATAAATCACCATTGAACTTACCATTGAGCCAACGAAAAAATTTATAAATATCTCTATGATTTCTTAAGATCTCATGCAAATTAGAGTATTTAGCTGATAATTCTCCAATTCTATGTAAATGAGCAAGTAAGTTTGTATTTAGACCAGGATTTCCTTCAGAATATTGGCGATCAAAAAGGAATTGAATAAAAATAATTCTTGCTAATAAATCATGAATAGTATCATCATCAAGTTTATTTTGTTGAAGTTTCTGCCGAACAGTTTTCAGGTTTCTCAATAGCACCTGGTCAGCGGCCTGACTTCGTTGAAATCGCTGGCTATGTTCTTGGAAAAATTGGCCTGATACCAAATCAGCCCAGTGTAAACGCAGAGTTTTAGCAGCTTGTACTGAAAGAGAAGGCTGATTGAATAATTGAAGTTCCTGTCTAGTAACTTCAATTACCGGATTGATAATATCTTCTGCTGTTGGTGGTTCTTCGTAACACGTCCAAATTCTTAATCGGTTAGGTTCTGTTGTAATTAATGATGGTGTACGAGAAAAACTCCAAGCAAGTCTATAAGTTTTTCTTAATGTGTCGTCTGATACTTCTTTTTGAAAGTCGCACACCAGAGCAATGGGTGCTTCTGTTGAGTCACCTTGAGGATTTGCAGCCAGCACTCCTATTCGCACACCATAACCATCTGGCAGCTTGCTGATAGTCCTGCCTAATTTTTCCCTAGCGATTCGTGCATAAACGCTAGGCCCAGCACCAGATGGCTCCAAAATTTGTTGTGGAGTCGGCCAGTGAAGCTTTTCATGTGCCAGTTCAAGTAGTCCAGACTGTGACATTCCGTTTTCTAAGCTGCATTATAAGTATGATTCCACATTTTAACGATCGCATTGTTATGAATTGATTGACATTGTTCAATAGTACATTACTATTATTTACTGATGCAACAATACTTAACTTCAAAAGACAAAAGCGACCTTGGGGTAAGGGTTTTAGCCTCAAGCACCAAGTCGCGCATAACCTGAAATTTTGCATCTAATCCCAAAAATTCACGCTATTTCGTACAATATTGGTAATAATTTATATCTAAAATTTAATATTCTATAAGAAAGTTGCTTGACTATCTATAGCTTGGAGTGAGCGATCGCTTGAAGACAAGAGGTAAGCCCATTGCTCAAAAGTGCAATTTTAATAGCATTTGGGTGTCATTAAATCAAAGTCAGAAAATTTCATATAGTCTGCGAATTGACTGGAAAACCATGTAGAGATCGTTCATAGCAGCCCGTCGTGACTTTTGGCGGATACTGCGACGAAAAAATGTACGTGAAAGTTAAAGATACTAGCACTGGAAAAGTTGAAATCCAAGACTTGATTGCTAACACTGCTCGGAAAAATACTGCTTTGACTGATAATGTTAATATCTAATTCGCAATATTTTACGGGTGAGAATAAACAAAACCGAGTCGTATTAAGCCAGGAGATTTCAAAGAAACATGGGAATTGGATTTAACTCCCCCTCCGTTAATGCTTCATTTAACCAACCCAACTTGAGAGGTACATCATAAAGCCGACCCGAACCAAACTGCGCCCAAAAGTGACGCAGACCGAGAACAACCACTTTAGCTACATGCATACCAATATCTGGACGTGTTTGATTCAGCACAAGCACTTCTAGTCCATGCTTACCAGCTAAATCAATACACGCAAGAATATCCTCTCGTAAGTCATCACTAGTATATTGAGCATAATCTGCATGCACCTTCGGAGACAAATTGCCATTCGGAGCTAGGTAGAGTTGATTTTCTATAGTTGCGGTTCTGCACCAAGTCTGCATATCCTGACGAGAGAATTTGGCTGGAGCATCAGGATTAGCACCACCGGAAAGAAAGACCATCTGATTCATTTCCGTAACAGCGCGTAGTAGAGCAAGTTTTGCGTCAAAGTGAGTTCCAAACCCGAATAAAATATCTTCTGATTGTTGATTGATGCGTCGGGAAATGGCTGCAAAGGTGGGAATGTTCAAATCGGTTGTCAGATCTAAAACCCAAAACTCTCGCTTTATAGACGCATAACACGTTTTCAGGTTACACAGATAAGAATCTTCAAAGCTATTTATATCAACCCCAGGTCTATTTAAACGGTTGTACCACCATATTGCTACCGCATCGCGTTCTACTAACTCCAGAAATCCCTGAAGGATAGCTTCTTCTTGACAATTTCCAGCAGATGTGCCATTTGTATCTGCATAGCAAAAGTTGTAGTCTTCAGGTAGGGGATAGCCGTAGTAACAGTAGGCGGTAGGTAAATACTTGAATTTTTGATGGGTGATTGACCAGATGGGAGTCCATTCAATTTCTCGGCTTTCATCAAATGGTTCGGGTATCCATTGGTTGATGTGGTGCTGCTGGTTCCATACTTGGCGATCGCGGTACTGAGTTGTGCTATATTGCATACATTCATAAGGATGAATTGCCAATTCTCCCAATTCAGCATAAGTGGCTTTCACCCTTAATTCATCTCCCGTATAAGTTCCTGAGTATCGCTCAATAGCTTCTCCCAAAGCGCTCATTTTTGCTTGTGCTGCAGTTTTTCCTTTACCAAAGCTTTTCGGGCGAACAGCATTCCTGATATGCTCTAACTCCTTACCTTCCCTGGGAAAACTGTGGTCTACAACGTAAGCATGAATGAGATGATTGGTCTCAAAGGGTTGAAATAGACTTCTGATGACCCCAGTAATCGGGCTGATGTGATGTTCGTAATATCGAAAAGCTTCTTCAGGTAAACAGTTGCGAAAACCGCCATCATCAGTAAACTTTTTGTTATGGCTGGTTAATTCCAATGGTTGAAGCCCTTTTTTGACAAAATAATCAGGTTCGCCACAACAATGACATTGAGGACGACGAACTAAAATGTGGCGTTCTAAATTCAGGCTAACGAGATCGAAGGTGAGAAGAGTATTTTCTAAAGAGTGCTTTTCTGAATTGCTAACCCATTTCGCAATTTCCGTTGCTGTAAGATTCAGCCCTGTTTGTAAAGTTGAAGGCAAAGCAGCACGAGAAATCGGAAACGGCTCAAAAGTTTGCTTTTGTTCTTGAAGAAAAGATTCTATTTCCCGATTTAACCGCAACCGTTGAGCTAGACATTCCCAACATCCCGTATGACCGGGTTGAAAAACTGGTCCAATCCAAATTGTACCACCAACTGGCTTAACGAGGAGCCAAGGGCGTTGACTTTGCAAAGCTTCTTGGTTAAAAGCTGCTAAACTCGGTTGGAGATAATCATCTGTGAGAACAACAGTCAATTCACCTGAATCACTGACAGGAATATTCAGGGATTCCAAAATAGTTTTTAACGGATCGGCTATGACATTACCAAAAGTTGCGATCGCAATTTTAACTTCTTGGAGGCGTTGAGTGGTCAGGTCTGCATCTCTATTGAGCAGATTCCAGAATGCGGCTTCGGGAGGCGGTGTACTACTTGCGCTGGTAATGTATCCTTTCTTTTCTAGTTGTTCTAAACCAAAGAGAATCTCGTCAACAGATGCTTGTCCTCGCAGCTGTTTGTTGATTTCTTCAACTGTGTAATATCCGTTTAACAAAGGTGCTAACAAATAGTACAGGCGTCCACTTAAGACAAAATGTCCCTTCTCGCTTAAGAGGTATACATTCTTAGGCGGAGATAATTCAACATGGAAGTGTTCTTTAAATTTAGGTTGAATTAACATATTTATATTGTTTTTAAGACATATATAAAAATTTTATGAGCTACAGTAAAAAGAAAAAATCAGAAAAATTATGCCCAATCTTCGACATCTTTACCTTTGCGCTCTTCGTGTCTTTGCGGTTCAAAAATATTTTTTAACCACAAAGACGCAAAGAACACGAAGTGAATTACTATCTTATTGTATTCCTAATGCATTTGTTGCTTGAGTTGGTGTAATTCCGATCGCAATTCATTAATTTGCGAGTCTTTTTGTTGCATTAATTGGTAAAGTGCCTGGATTGCTGCTAGTGAAACTCCCATGCCATCTACAATATTAATTGTGCGATCGCTTTCTCCTACTTGAAAGGTTGCTGCAAAGTCTTGTGCCATTGGACCAATATGGCGAATTGAGGTATTCTCATTTTTATATTGCCAGCTGGTAATGGGCAAATTGGCAATACCTTTGAGAATTTCTTGGGGATTGACTTCAGCGATCGCTTCTTTGATATTGCGATCGCTTCTTACAGAGCGTTGTGAACCATTAGGATCGTATTCAACGCCAAGACTATTAATTCTAACGGAGCATTCTCCAAGAACAGGAATTCCTTCAACTAGTGGAACATTTATAACCTCTTGCGAACCAGCCGTTACGGAAAGATCGCAACCACCAACACAAGCTGCTAGCTCTTCATCGGTGAGATCTTCAATGAGGTTTTGAGAGTTAGGATTGATTGATTCAAAATGATTGACTTGCAGAAAATTCAGAAGTTTTTTGTTGGTATTTTCTGGTTGGTGTTGCATTTTTCTTTTAAATAGAGAACAGAAGAATGTTGCTTAAATCTTCTCCTGAAACTTGTCTTCATGTAAATTAACCCATTTAATCAAATCTTCATGAATTAATAGCAGTACTACGGGATTTTATATCTAGTCTCTTTATTTAAGCTCTACAAATTTCCGTTTAATCTTTTTAATTTTTTATAAAAGCATCAGAAATTAAAATAATTTCATTGTGAAATAATGGTGCGACATATAGATTTTGTAGGGGCGCAATGCCTTGCGCCCCTACGCCTAGATCTTTTCACAATTGATTTATGATTTCTATGTTATCTCCGTAAAAATCTCTAGATAGAGTGAGCAATGACAATGAGAGGTATATTGAATCTTTAAAATCAAAATTTTTTATTTGGTTTTATCGAGAGTGTGAATGACAGCTAGGAGAGGTTAGCCAACGACTGTGTGGAGTTATATCTGGTGCTTGTGCTATTAGAAAGACCTCTCCTCGCGAATTGACTGCAAGCCCTTGGGCTTCTATTATCTCATTGGGAGCAGATTGTGCTATCTTTGTAGAAGCCAAAGTTATTTTTGGGCTGCTACTTAGCTGAACTGGCATTGTGTCAATATCTTGCAAGACTATGTCACTACTTAGCGCTCCTTCAGGACTTTGTCGTAATCCACCACGTCCAGTAATAGTAAAACTGCCAGATTTTCCACGCCCTCCACAACTTTGAGAAATTAATGTAGATACATCTGTGAGTTGCTCTGGTAAGTTAATAATCCCTTTTGTGGGATCGATATTTGGAGTTTTTATATCTACAACCCCACTGAGTCCAAATCCGGAAGTTGCAGTGATATCGCTTTCTGGAGTTAATGCAGGCCGGAATTGAGTTCCAAAGATTCCTTGAGTGACGATCTGAACATTACCACCGCGCCCAAGAATGGCATTTGCAGTAATATCGCTGTTGTTAAAAGCGCCTAATATACTGCTTGTGATAGTTATATTACCGCCATTACTACTACCACCTGTCGCGTCAGTTGAAATTTTACTGCCGTTCAGCATGAGTAAAAGGTCTTTTACTTGTAATGTAATATTTCCTCCCTCACCCGATCCTGTTGTGGCTTGAATCCCACCTGCATTCTCTTGAGAGTTTCCTGCGTTATTTAGTAGTATTGAGCGTGCCTGAATATTAATGTTTCCTCCTTTACCTAATCCCCTATTGTCAACGCTGATTCTAGCTCCTTCCTGAACTAACAATTTTTCAGTATTAATAGATATGCTTGTGGCATCTTGAGTATTATCGGGGTTAAGCACGCTTGCCGATAGACTGCTAAATGTTGGAATAAGTTCGTTTGGGTCTAATGGATTCTCGCTCAGAGGACCCTGTCCCAATAATTGAACAGAATCGGTAGCATTGATTGCTAAAACTCCTCCCTTACCAAAACCAAAGGTGTCAACAGCAATATTTGCTCCATCTTTAATAATTAACTGCTTGGTATTAATTGTTAAATTTCCAGCATTCCCTAAAGTGTCCGGATTGGTATTGCTGAACACACCACTTGGGATTTTATAAATAGGTGAAACCCCACCGATATTGACAAAATCACTAGCATTTATAACAATATTGCCACCATTGCCCTCTGATGTAGTAATAGTACCAGCAAAAATTTGTGCGCCCTCGCGAATAATTAATCGTCCTGTATTCACTGTTAAGGTTCCAGCATTTCCGCTACCTGTTTGAACGGCGCTAAACAAACCACTGGCTAGAAGATCGGAAGGTGAGACTCCAATGAGTTCTACAGTGTCCCGAGCATTAACTATTAAATTGCCACCTTGTGCATTTCCGGAGGTTGCAGTGGTTAACTGCGCTCCATTGTGGATAATTAGTTGTCCCGTATTGACAGTTAAGTCTCCACCAACGCCGCTACCTTGTGTATCTGTCAATAAGCCAGTAAATAAAGAAAAATCTGGAGAATCAACACCAAATAGTTCAGTAGCATCAGAAGCATTAACAGTTATGTTTCCCCCTGCTCCTGATGAATTTACTGAAGTTGCGGTTGATATTCGAGCCTCACCCTCAACCAAGAGTTTATTGGTTGCGATCGCAATTCCCTCGCTAGCTCCATTACCACTGTTTTCCGCAAACAAACCACTCTCAAATGTACCAGTCGTGCTAGCGCTGGATATAACGACTGAATTTGAAGCGTGTAAAATCAGGTTGGCTCCAGAAATAGAGCCAAGGGTGTTTGCTTCCACACGCGAGTCTTGAATTGTGAGTTGCTGACCCGTAAGTTGAATATTACCGCCTCCATCACCGCTTGTGGTGACTAGAGCGTTGTTAGTCAGTAGTACATTAGCCTTAGCCAAATCCTTAGGAAAAATGAATTGATACTGGCTACCTGTTGCTGTTAGACCAACTGTACCAGCACCTGCGACTCCACCCAATTCAACACGACCGCTTTCAGCACTGAGTGTACCACCGCTCAGAGCTACCTCACCTCCTATCAGCGCTAGGGTTTGAGATGGCTGTACCGAGAGATGTGATCCTTGTACTGCGATCGCTCCTGGTTGACCGTACTGTAATCCTACAGGAACACTGACAGTTAGTAAAGGCGGAGTTTGAGACGAGGACGTGTTTAACTCCGTCCCATCCGCAAACTTGAGACTGTTGGCGGTAGTGGCAAAAAATGAACCACCAATATTCAGTTGAGCATTGGGACCAAATATAATTCCATTTGGATTTATTAAGAACAGGTTAGCACTGCCATTAGCCTGAATCATTCCATCAATATTAGAAGGAAAGCCACCAGTGACACGACTAATGATATTTTGGACATCTAAAGCATTATTAAAGATGGCAGAAGCACCTGTTGGTAATGACAATTGGCTGAAGCTATGAAAAAGGTTATTTCCGACTTGACTGCCACCCGTTATTGTGAATTGGAGACCATCAGGAGAGACAACATTTGTAGGAAGAGTGCCATCGGCTGCAACCTGGGCGTAGCCGACACAAGGATTTGTTAGATACCAACTGATGAACAGTCCAGCAATACCGAGAAAATACAAGATTTTCATGCTTTAAATGATTTTCAGATTTATGAAATTCTTTTTTTCTCAGTATTCCCAAAATCAAACAAAAACAGCGCTTCATCTCAGAAGCGCTGTCCATATCCTTAGTTAAGAACTCATAACATTGAAAGAAAAACTTACATTCCGTTAACCTTAGCCATTGATAGCAGGAGCGCTGAGAGCAACAGGCGCAACTTCAGCAGAAGCTAAGTCGAGGGGGAAGTTGTGAGCGTTGCGCTCGTGCATGACTTCCATACCCAGGTTAGCGCGGTTGAGGATGTCTGCCCAGGTGCCAATCGCACGACCTTGTGAGTCAATTACAGATTGGTTGAAGTTGAAGCCGTTGAGGTTGAACGCCATGGTGCTGATACCCAGTGCGGTGAACCAGATGCCGACTACTGGCCATGCTGCCAAGAAGAAGTGTAAGGAACGGCTGTTGTTGAAGCTTGCGTATTGGAAGATAAGCCTTCCGAAATAGCCGTGTGCAGCGACGATGTTGTAGGTCTCTTCTTCTTGTCCGAACTTGTAACCGTAGTTCTGAGATTCGGTTTCGGTTGTTTCACGAACCAAGGAAGAGGTCACTAGAGAACCGTGCATTGCACTGAATAAGCTACCAC
>NZ_KQ976354.1:3269420-3467736 GCF_000346485.2 Scytonema hofmannii PCC 7110 | reverse complement strand
GGTGGAAGGGGTGCATCAAGATATTGTGCTCTGCTTGGAACACCAACATGAAGTTGAAAGTTCCAGAGATACCCAAGGGCATACCGTCAGAGAAGGAACCTTGTCCGATGGGGTAGATCAAGAAGACTGCGGTAGCTGCTGCAACAGGTGCGCTGAATGCTACGCAAATCCAAGGACGCATTCCCAAGCGGTAGGACAATTCCCACTCACGACCTAAGTAGCAGAAGACGCCAATCAGGAAGTGGAAAACAACCAACTGGTATGGACCACCGTTGTACAACCACTCATCTAAGGAAGCCGCTTCCCAGATGGGGTAGAAGTGAAGACCGATGGCGTTAGAAGAAGGAACAACTGCACCGGAGATGATGTTGTTACCGTAGAGTAAAGAACCTGCAACAGGTTCGCGGATACCATCGATGTCTACTGGAGGAGCAGCGATGAAAGCAATGATGAAGCAGATGGCTGCGGAGAGGAGTGTAGGGATCATGATGACACCGAACCAGCCTACATAAAGGCGGTTTTCGGTGGAGGTGATCCAATTACAGAACTGCTCCCACACGCTTGCGCTTTCGCGGCGTTGTAAGGTTGCTGTCATGGTTTTATGATTGCGATGACGATTTATATATGAATGGGGAAGTTTGTTCCCCTTAACTTTAATTTACATTAAGTTACATTACTTTATCAAGAGAGTTAACTTTATTAAAGCTGATACGAGTGATTAATAAAACTTATAATTTGAGGCTTGGAGAAGATGGAGCCTTACCACACTATGCTGTTGTGGTAAAGCGTCCCTGTCCGTAAATCATAGAGGGCGGGAGGAGGACACTGATTCTACTCCATGTGAGGTAATAACCTGAAAATTGCTGTAAACCGTTTGGCAGAGCTATTAGGTCTTACTCCCACGCCCACTCTCCCGAAGAGAAGTGTAGGTAGTTGACCCGTTTTCTTCTTCCCAATCTGGGCATATATCCTTTTCTACACCATAAGGATACATGGCACAAACAAAGGGTACATCATTATAGGCAACACCATGGTAGTGCTTGCATCCTTCACAAGTTCTTGGAGTTACAATCGCATTCGTAAAAACTGGGGTTCTCTGTATTTCTGGCTCTATCTTTGCCTGACGTTTTTTTCGAGAACTCTCTATTAAAATTATTCCTGACACTATTGAAAATCCGCCAATTCTGAGAGCGCTTCTAAGTAAAGTGTCTTGAGGTTTTATTGTTTTTTCTATTTGATTAGCGATGCTTTTAGTGTCTTCTGCATGGAGACATATTTGTCCAATCATCAACCCTAAAATTCCTAAAATTCCTACGATTCCTGTGGATCGTCTTAGAGTGTTGGTAACTTTTAATTGACTCATTTTCATACAATTTTGGCTGCATTTATTCCTTCTATATCTTTGGAAGGATGAGATATTGGTTTTATGGAACGCCCTAATGACGTATTTTTTTTAAATTCTATAAACTTGTTGTCCGATACAAGACTTACTTGGAATCTTTGATTTTAAGGGAGTAGCAAAGCAACCAAAGCCGTTAGGAGGATGCTGGATGTAGGATTGTAATTCATTTGTTAAGACCTCCAATCTGGTGTGGAACTCACGCTTATTTTCAAATTACTAGATAAAAGTAACAAGAAAGTAACAGTACAACTGTGCTTAGATTTAAATTAGCGGTAGCTTGATTTGAAATGTAGAGCCTTCACCCAAACGACTTGTTGCTATAATTTTTCCCCCATGTACCTGGACAATTTGTTGTGCAATCGCTAATCCTAACCCGAAGCCTCCTGTATGGCGCGATCGCACGCTATCTACTCGATAAAACCGCTCAAAAATATGGGGTAAATCTGCCTTTGGAATCCCAATACCACTATCCTGTACTTCAATGATTACCCAACGAGACTGAAGGAAAACTCGTAAGCGTACTTTACCTCCAGAGGGTGTGTAGCGACAGGCGTTGCTGAGAAGATTAGTTACGGCTTGGCGCATTAAATCTGAATTTATTCTCAACATGACCAATTGTTCGGGAAATTCGCTTGTGAATTCTAAGTTTTTTGCCTTTGCTAAGTGAGTATATTCCTCTACTAATGCGGAGAGCCAGTTAACCAAATTGACGAGGTTAAGTAGCTCTGGCTTTAACTGTCCTTCATTTCGAGCTAAGATTAACAAATCGCTAATCAGCATTCCCATAGATTCGGCACTCTGGTCAATATTTTGCAGGGAACTTTGCTGTTGACTGGGGTCAATTGGTTCTAGCAAACCAAACTGAGCATGATTCCGAATTGCCTGAAGAGGTGTCCGTAGCTCGTGGGAAGCATCCGCTGTAAAGCGCTGTAATTGTTCGTAGGATTCGCGAATTGGCTGCATGGCGATTCCACCAAGAAGCCAACCCGTCAAAGCAATTACGCTTAAGGCAATGGGTACACCTACTATTAAAAACAGTCTCAGCGACCATAAGGTTTCTTCAACAGGCGCTAAAGAAGTCGCTATTTCCAGATAGCCGATTAATTGTTTATCCTGAAAAACAGGAAGTGTTAATTGACGCAGCAATTCATGTTGACGAACGTTGGTAGAAATGCGATCGCCTAACTCAATTGTTTGAAACCCTAGTTTACTATCTAACCGCTCTGATGGCGTGACACCAACAAACTGTAGTAGTTGCTTTTTGGGAGTGTACCAACGAGCATAAACAATTTCACTCCCAAAAGGCAAAGCTTCACCACCTAAAATAGGAACATCTTCGAGGCTAATGCGCTGCTGTTCTTGGTAAAGTCCATCTTCAACGCCCGCCGCCATCAGCCGACTTGTATTATAAAGCTCTTGGTCAAATGCCCGCAACTGGTCTTTGGCTTCTAAAAAGTAAAGTATTGCTGCAAAGATAACTAGAATACTCCCCATAGAAAGCGTAAACCAGCGAGCTAGGTTACGCCGACTGCGGCTGAACATGTTAGGAATTAGCGATCGCATCATTCGGGTGCAACTAATCGATATCCCATACCGTAAACGGTCTGTAGCCAATTTTCTGCTTTCACCATCTGTAAGCGATGTCGCAGTCGATGTACCAGCATCGTTATCGCTTTACTATCTGGCTGTGTATTCCATTCCCAAAGTGCTTGTTCGATTTGATCGTGAGTCAGTACCTGTCGGGGATGTCGTAAAAAATATTCTAGCAATTGAAACTCTCGACCTGACAGCTGAACTGTAACTTCCTGGCGCTGTAGCGTTAGAGTAGTAAGATGTAGTTGTAGGTCGGCTAACTCTAGGGTATCACCTTGCCAAAGTGGCGCTCTGCGCCCCAATGCTCGCACTCTTGCTAAGAGTTCAAGCAAACTAAAAGGTTTAACTAAATAGTCATCTGCACCCACATCTAAAGCAGATACTTTGTCTAAAACTGCATCTTTAGCTGTCAGAATCAGCACTGGAGACGTTTTGCCTGCTTGGCGATACTTTTGACACAGACTCACACCACTAATCTTAGGCAACATCCAGTCTAAAATCAAGAGGTCGTAGTCTCTTTGTTCTATTAACCACTGGGCTGTTTCACCATCTTCAGTACTATCCACAATATGACCGACTTTAGAAAGGGCACCCTGTAGTGGTTGTAACTGAGTCACATCATCCTCTACAACTAAGATTCTCATTCACTACTCCCTTCTAGTAAAAAGATTACCTATTATGATTATTGAATCATCAAACTTTCTTTGTGTTATGACTCGACCCCGTTGGTTGCAATTTCTGATAAAGTTAGGACTGGAGTTCTGGCTGCCAATACCTTTGATAGGGCTGTTTTTTTGGTTGAGCACGGGTTTGCTAACGCATCAAGTCCTGAGCCATACTTATGATACAACCTCACAATTACACGCCGACTCAAAACATAAAGTTCATTTCTCGGCTTCGCTTGCTGTTATGTCTATTGAAGCCCTGATTGAGCGAAGAGAGAAGTTGACTGATGTGAAGGTTTTTACTGCTGATTCGTTTTTAAAGCAGATGGAATTTGAGTTCCCTGTGACTGAATATGCTCAAGTCGATGCAGCGCTTGCTCAAACTTTAGGATTACCAATAACGGCAATTAAGCAGTTGATACGCTATCGCATTGAGAATTAATCTTACGCAGGACTTACGCAAAAATTGCTAGAAACCTTGATTTATCAACCGCCAAGACGCCAAGAGCGCCAAGAATTCGTAGAGCGTGCGTAAGTCCTATTATGAATGAGTAAAGATGTTTGTCTCCCAAGATGGGATAATTAATTTTGCAGTTCCCTGACTTTTTTCTCGGCCGAAGATCATTTTTTATTGAACCGCAAAGACGCAAAGGACACGAAGAAAGAGGAAGAGACGCTATGTGTGTTGAATTTGGCCGAGAAGTTTGCGGCTATCTAAATATAGTAGAATCAAAAGAGTGGTTGGTTACCAATGGTATAGGTGGTTACGCTTCTGGTACTGTAGGAGGGTTGCTGACTCGGCGCTACCACGGCTTGCTTGTTGCTTCTCTCAATCCGCCTTTGGGTCGGACTTTGATGCTGGCTAAAGTGGATGACACGGCTGTGTACGGGGAGCAGTTTTATCCACTGTTTACCAATCGTTGGACTGATGGGACTGTCAGCCCTCATGGTTATCTTCATATTGAACGCTTTTCTTTACAAGGTACTACCCCTACGTGGCGTTTTGCCTGTGCTGACGCTTTATTGGAAAAACGCGTTTGGATGCAGCAAGGTGCAAATACAACTTATGTTCAATACACATTACTTCGTGGAACGCAACCCCTGAAGCTGATACTGAAGGCGATGGTAAATTATCGCGACTATCACGGCGATACTCAAAGCAGTGACTGGCAAATGAGTATAGAGGAAATTGAGAGGGGAATTTGTACGATCGCTTGGACAAATGCAGTACCGTTTTATCTCCTGTGCAACAATGCTCGAGTCTCACTGTCTCACACTTGGGTAAGTGGCTTTGACTTAGCGGTAGAACGTTATCGGGGATTGAGCGATCGCGAAAATCATCTTCATGCTGCTACTTTTGAAGTGACGTTAAATGCTGGAGAATCGGTGACTTTTGTTGCGAGTCTTGAGAAGGAACCAGAGTTAGATGGTGAAGCCGCATTTAAGTTACGACGGACGCAGGAGCAGAAGTTAATTAGCCATTGGAAAGCAAATCGACCAATCAATGTGAGAGAAACGCCTGCTTGGATCAATCAATTAGTTCTTGCAGCTGACCAATTTATTGTATCGCGCCCCTTAAATGATGACCCCAATGGCAAGACTATTATTGCGGGTTATCACTGGTTTGGTGACTGGGGACGGGATACAATGATTAGTCTACCGGGTTTAACAATTGCCACTGGAAGACCGGAAGTTGCTCGTTCTATTCTTCGCACCTTTGCGAAATATGTAGATCGGGGAATGTTACCCAATCGGTTTCCTGATGCTGGGGAGATACCGGAATATAACACTGTTGATGCGACTTTGTGGTACTTTGAAGCTATTCGCAACTACTACAGTGCGACAGAAGATAACGATTTACTGCAAGAACTCTTTCCCGTATTGGTTGATATTATTGACTGGCACTGTCAGGGAACGCGATACAACATTCATCTCGATATGACTGATGGGTTACTTTACGCAGGTGAAGAGGCTTCGCAATTAACTTGGATGGATGCTAAAGTTGGTGATTGGGTGGTAACGCCTCGTATTGGTAAACCAATTGAAGTGAATGCTTTATGGTATAATATGTTGCGGACTATATCACAGTTTGCTCGCCTCCTTGGTAAACCCCATCAAGGGTATGAGGCAATGGCTGACCGCACCTTAGCCAGTTTTTCCAAATTTTGGAATGATGAGATGGGTTACTGCTACGATGTAATAGATAGCCCGGAAGGTGGCGATCGCTCCTTGCGTCCTAACCAAATTTTTGCCGTCTCATTGCCAAATAGCCCACTGACCCCCGAACAACAACAGAAAGTTGTAGACATTTGTGGTACAATGTTGCTCACTTCCCATGGGTTGCGTTCTTTGAGTCCGGATAGTCCTGATTATAAAGGATGTTACGGGGGTAATGCCGTAGAAAGAGATGGGGCTTACCACCAAGGAACGACTTGGGGATGGTTGATCGGTTCCTTTGTTTTGGCACATCTGCGTGTTTATAAAAATCCCATGCAAGCCCGTCAGTTTTTAGAACCCATGGCAAATCATTTGCGATCGCATGGGGTCGGTAATCTCAGTGAAATTTTTGATGGTGACCCTCCTATGACTCCACGAGGCTGTATCGCCCAAGCTTGGACAGTGGCGGAAGTATTGCGTGCTTGGTTTGCAACGGAAGAAGCAGGGGCGAATAAGTGATTCGATTTTAGATTTTGGATTTTGGATTTTGGATTTTAATCGAATGTTCTCCGTGATACGCAATTTTGACTTGTAGTTAGCAAAAAAAAATATTTCAGTAAAATCCGGAATGCGGTTATTTGACTTTGTAGATTAGTATGTCCATGTAGAAAGGTGGACTGGCAATCAAACCGCAATATAAACTGCTAGAGACAGGTGATATTACCTAACTCTTATGACAGTACCATCTCGTAGCTAATTATATCTAAACCAACTAACCATTAAACTCTATACCTAAACCCTTGCCGCACTGTTACAAAGCAGTGCGGTCCTATTTTGAGGATCAAATGGACAACGTTGTACCATATTAAAACTGCTATTAACTTTAAATCTATTCATGCTCAATCCTACAGTTAAAAACCTGCGTAACAGTGCCATCCAGTTTCTAGAACAAAATCCTGAAGAACGACTACACAACCTCAAGGAACTTGGTATAGCCCGGTATGATTTTCTAACAAAAATGCGCTTTAATGAATCCAACATTATTTGTGTTATGAGGTTTTTACAAAATCCAAATCAGTTAAAATTTCCAAATTTGACAGGAGCAGATTTATCAAGTTTAGTTTTAGATGAAGTTAACTTTATCCGTGGTAATTTATCAGAGGTAAACTTACGCGAAAGTAGTTTAATGAATGCGGATTTGATATTTACTAATTTCACTCGTGCCGATTTAAGAAATGCTAACTTAAGCGGTGCAACTTTAAATCAAACGATTTGGTTAAATACCCTTGTAAAAGGGTGTGAGTTAGGAGAAGGTATTGGATTGACGCAATATCAACGTGACGATTTGCTGCTTCGTGGTGCTAAGTTTACAGTGACCAGTTAAATAAATTTCGTTTGAATGCCGATCGCACGCTGTGGTCAGAAAACGAGTGAATATGCTTTGCTTGATGTATAATTCATATCACTGCTTGCAGTGTACGATCGCTCTTCCCATAAGCAGTAAGCGATCGCATCCCAGCGCTACGACTTCCGTGCCTTAGTCTCCTGGCGTTTAAGTGATATTGATGAGTTGCCTAGTATACCAATACAGCTTCTTCAAACACTTTTACAAGCAAAACAAAACTTGGGAGGCAATCCCAAGTTTATCATTAAAAAAACGTGCTTACTTATAGTTATGACATCAAAAGAAGCTACCAGCGACAAAAAAGTTGAAAATTCTTCTGCTGAGCCAGAATCTTCCCTTGAACAAACGCAAGATCCTGCACCAGAACAACCCACAGCCCCAGAGGAAGAGCAGAAGACCGCTCCAGAGGAGCCTAGTGCCATCTTTCAAGCAGTTGGCGTCATCACAGGCAAGGTTAAGTTTGGAGAGTCGAACAACAATACCATTACTATCGGTAACAAGGAATACCCACTTTTCTATGCTCCACGCAAACAGAAAGCTTTTGATGCGCTCAAGAAAGAGATAGAAGCAACTAGCGAATCTACCCAACGGGTCGTTGTATATCCGAGGTTTACTCATTTTCCCGGTAGGGACGTACCGCCCAACGTTGGCTTCCAACTCGTCGGCTTTGACAAAGGACGCCATGAAGAGGTCATTTCAGATGAACTCGCTGACATGGAGTTTAAACTTTGCGGATTGTGGCAGTTTATTCCAGTTTGTCGCACACCGTGTATCTCTGTTTTCAAGAATTTTACTAAAGAACGACTGGAGCACATTAAACAATCGGAACCAGCAAAAAAAGTAAAATACATGAAAGCCAGTCATTTACCTTTGTTCTGGCGAGACGCACTGGTACCGCCGTTTAGGTTTAATCCCAAAGCACCAAGAGAAGAGCAAGGTAAACCAGTTTTTGTACAAATTAAGGCAAAGTTTGTGCCGCATCGAGACGCTTTTGAATTTGACTCATTATTGGGATTGCCAATGGAGAAGGCACCAAGGTTCCTCAAAGCGAGTAAAGATGATAAAGCAACAGCGATCGCAGAAAAAAGAGCAGCGCTGAAAGCAGCTGGTAAGGATACCGCCCCACCAAAAGGAAAACCATCCTTTAAAGGCAAGCCCAAAGCGAAGTTTCAGGGCAATCCTCAGGAAAGTTCTCAGGGCAATTCTCAGGGCAATTCTCAGGAAAGTTCTGAGGGCAGTTCTGAAGGAAAACCAAAGGATTTACCAAAGCCTAAGCCCAAGCCCAAGCCACAACAACCTTAGATTGGGTTTTGTTCTTCAACCCAACCTCACGATTTGATCGATCAAATGTAGAGACGCGCCATGGCGCGTCTTAACATATCTAAAAATTTTGCTGCATTGCTCGAATTGTAGTTTTTGTGGAAGACAGTAAAAATGAAGGCACTCAGGGTACTGACTGCGACCTTAATCAGTCTTGGATCTGTGCTAGTGAGTTTACCTGCTAAAGCAGAATGGCCACCCCAAACTGTAATAGATGGAGTCTATGCCGGAATTCAACATATTCATGGTTATAAAGCGACACCAAAATTAGTCTGGGGCGTTGCACGAGGAAAGCGTGGTGGTTGCGGACTTATTTTGGGTAGCCAGTATTGCAAACGCAATCACACCGTTTACATTACTGCTCAAGATGTTAGGATGGCGTATCAGCATGGAGATGCTGCTCTGGCTTACATTATTGGTCACGAGTATGCTCATGCTATGCAAACAGCTTATGGCTTTCAACCCAGAGTGACACCCATCTCAGAACTACAAGCAGATTGTTTAGCAGGTGTTTACTTGGGATTAATTCCCAATATTGTTTTTGACAAACGAGATATTTTGGAAATCGCAACTCTAGCTCATCGAATCGGAGATTATCAATGGGGTCAAAGACACCATCATGGAACTCCAGAACAACGTGTGAGGGCTGTTATCCTGGGGATGAAAGGCGCTGTTAATGGAAGTAATATCCGTGCTTGCCAAGTTCGTAGAGTATAACTAAAGTCATATTTATACTGAAATTTGGAAGTAATATATTACACAATAGAAATAAGAGCTAGAATGATTACATTTATGTCTTTTTAAATACAACGAGATGCTTGTAAAGACTGCATTTAACGGCTACTCTGAGTAGAGACTGGTAATATTTATATCTCTTCAGAAAAAATCATGGCTAAAATTGATATCTCTGAATTGCAATCCGTCAACCAAGTTGAAGAGCTTAGCAATGAAGATTTGGTGTTTGTAGTAGGTGGAGTTGCTCCAGCAGATCCAGCAGATCCAGCAGCCTTACCAGCCCCACCAGCCCCGCCAGTCGGTCTGGTAAGCGGAATAGTAGGCGGACTACCAGTCGTGGGTCCAACTGCGAACGGACTAGTAGGTAGAATTAAAAGCGTAATATTGTCAATACCCCTACCAGCCTAGGCTGGCAATTTTGCGACAACTAGCACCAAACGAGCAAGTTTTGAAACCGAACGTTAGCCGCTTTTGATAATTTAATGTTGCTCAGAACACGATACGGCTTAGGTTTTGCTTAGTTAGCAAAATTTTTACTCTCCGTAGAGACGCGCTGTTTGAAACGTCTTTACGGAGGTAGATACACCTGAATAACACGGGAAGCAGATCGTTAATATAGCAATTCCCACTTCCGTGAGGTACAGAAAAAAGTAATTAACCGCAGATGAACGCAGATGGACGCGGATAAATTTGTACTTCATCAGACCGGGAAACGCTATAATATATACCGCTCACACTTTTATGGTACAATAGTACTGTAAAGAAATCAATAGTGCTATACCAGTCCCATAACTTTTGCTAGATATAAGCTTGTCAAAAACCAAAGTAATTTTAAGATTACCATAATAGTGTTGTCACTATTATAGTGATAGTGTTGTCATCCTAAGTTAAAAGCAAGGAGTAAAAATTGAGAATCAGCGGAGGAAGGAAATATGAGTCAGATGCGACAACAATGCCAACGCTGTACAAACGTTTGTCAAAAATTGGATTACCACAGAAGTTTATCCAAGAAAAAGCTTTACCTGAGTGATGGGCATATTGCCTGCGGTCATGTTAAAGACGGTGTTCTGATTGATGAACAAATAACTAAGGAGTTTCAAGACAAGGAAGAGAATGAAGCTAATGCCTTTGCGATAGATCTTCTTTTAGGAGAAAAAGACAAATATATTTGGGGTAAACAATCTGATTCAATTCACTTGGTACGTACTGTGCGTCAACTTGCTACCAAAGATAGGTTAGATCCAGGTGTCTTAGCATTGAATTATGCTTGGCAAACGGGTGAATGGGATATAGGAGTAGGGGCATTAAAGATACTGGAGCCAGTAGCCAATACATCTGTTAAGGTTAATAAGTATCTTGAAAAAGAGTTAGACTGGGAGCGATTGGATTCAGACAGCGAAGAATATTTAAGACTCGTAACAGGAGTATAATTTTTTCTAAATATTGATCTCTAGAAGGAGCAAGTCCTTGCTACTGTACTTTACAGACAATGATGTGATTTTAAAGCTAGCAGCCTACCAGCTATTTTGGGAAATGGTTGCTAGCTTAAGTATTAAGGAAGAAAATATTAGGGTATTGCCAACAGCGGCAAAAGTTTTTAGTGCTTCTAGAAAAATCATTCAACAATATAGGCAAATTAGTTTAGAAAAGTTAAAGGTATTAACAGATGTAGGTTTGGCGTTATGGATGAATTTGAAGAAATTTTGAGACTGAACGCTTTGCGGGAAGAGATTATAAAGCGTTACGAGGCTCTCGAACGAAACTTTACTGGTACTGATTTGAGAAATATCCGTATTAATTATCCCTGTTTCATGGATGTTAATTTCAGCGGTGTCAATCTGGAAGGGTCTGTTTTCAACGGCATCTACTTGGTTAATACCAGTTTTAGGAGTGCTAATTTGGAAAGGAGCCATTTGCGTGCATTTATATATTAATACTATTTTGCCCGATGGAAGAAAGCTTCCTATTTTTGTTCGAGATTTTTGATTCAAGAATCAGAAAAGACAATGCTCCACAAAATTTAGCTATGGTTATACATATTACCTTGAATCTTTTAAATCAAGAAAAAACCGTCAAGGCTGAGGTTAAATACAAACGAAACATTGCTGGCTGGGATAACGCATATTTAGAAAAAGTTTTAGCAGGAATAGATATTTTAAGTTTTTATGCACATTTATTAGATACATCTTCAGTTTTTGATTTTTCTGTTAATTTTAAGTATTCTTCACCTGTTACAGCATCTACTGCAATCATGCCATTTAATTTATTTCTACGTCCTTTTTCATTGCTCGGCACTTGGGGACGTGTATTTTTTTCTGCCCATCCGTAAAACATACTTGGACGGTCATAAACTGCAAATTCATCAAAAAATACTAAATTAGTTCATACGTGTATGTTTGCCAACAATATTTCTACTGATTTTTTTTATGTTTTTAAATTTTAATGCGTTTGCCCTAGTTGTTGTTATCTATAAATCGATAAGACTTAATTTTAAACCGAGGGAGAAGTCAACAAATTTCCTCTCCAATACTCGTTCTAAATGGGAGAGGAAAGCTTGTATCATGAGACTCTAAGGTTGACGAGTCAACTTTGGTTGATTGAGGTAGCCGTAAACAAGCTTGGAAACTTGACTGATAAATTCCCTTGCTCTTGTATCACCAAAGGGTCTCTTAACAAAAATTCCTGCTAAATAACGTTTGCCTGTGGGCAACTCAACAATACCCGCATCCCCAAGGATAATTCCAAGGGTTCCTGTTTTATGAGCGATCGTTGCACCTTTACCAAGTCCGGATGGCAATAACCTTCTGTTTTGCACCCGACGCATGATGCTTAAAGCTTTGGAACGGCTTGTGGGACTGAGCAATTTATCGTTGTCAATCATGACCGACAGTCTGACTAAATCTTTAGGGCTTGTTGTATTCGTTCCCTTAAAGTCACCTAATAAATTGCGAATAACAGTATTTTGCAGTCCCCAACTACGAAACCGCTGATTTAATTTAGCCTTACCACCTAAACGGTCAATGATCATGTTGGTGGCAGTATTGTCACTAATAGTAATCATCTTAGTCGCGGTCTCCAAAACACTGAGTTTGGTTCCCGCAGGTTTAAATTGCAAGACTCCTGAACCTGCAGCTTCAGCTTTCAAGTTGCGCCGCAATACGAGAGTGTCATTGAGTTTAACTTTACCAGCGTCTATGTCTTGAAAAAGAGCAATCAGAATAGGATATTTGATGGTGCTAGCAGCTGGAAATACTTTTTCTCCATAAATGTCTAAATAATTGCCTGTTTCTAAGTCAAGGAAAAACATCCCAGGTGCAAGAAAGCTGTAACGAGACATCAATTTTTTGACCTGAGGATAAAGCTGTGACATTTCCTTGTTGAGTGGAACAGTCCCAGCAAAGGTCAATTCGTTACTAATTTGAATGGGAATCTTTTCTTCGCTGGATGTCGTGTTTTCTGGTGTGGCGCGATCGATGGATGAAAATCTGACTATCCAGTGAGAGGAAGAATCTCCTTTAACTAGTGAGTTTTCTGGGGAAACGGTGTAACCGGGCGCTAATTCAATAACCATTCTGGTGGTTTTGGCGTCTGGCTGTCCAATCCGAATCTCCCGAACGGCCGATCCAAAACTTTTACGAACTGTATTATCATCTAAATTAGTTGTTCCCGGTAAATCAATAACCAGTCTTGTTGGATTATTGAGTAGGAAAGCTTGAGGTTTGACTCCAGAATCTGTGGTTAGGTCAAGCTGATTTTTAGCCGGATCGAAGCGCCAAGACTGCAAACGCGCTGCAAAAGCTGGAGACGATAGCAGCATCATGCTGATGGCACTGAGTAATAGAATGCGTAATCTCATCTGCGGAATTTTAGAGTGAGAGTGGAATTGGCTTGCAAAAATTTTCCAGGTGTTGACACTCTTGTCCGGAAGAAAACCACATCCAAATGTAGTTAAGTATTTTGGCTGCACTTTCTACCAAACAAAGTTGTGACTCAGTTTTAACCTGCTTAGTTCGCAACGACAATCTCTAATTCACTCAACTATTAGCAGATGCCTTGGTTTACAATATTACATTCAGATAGCACGTGAAAATCTCTTTTCTTGCTTCTTCACGTGTGTATCAAAGAGAACAACGATATTTCTCACCAATAACCTGCCAATCTCTGTAACGCTGATATGGTTTTTCGATAATCTAACGAGTCCATCCTCTTCCAAGCGCTTCAACTCCTCTAACTCTAGTGCAAAATACTCATCAAAGTTGATGTGGTACTTGTTTTCAATATCTTGCTTGTAAAGTTGAAAATGACACATTATACACATGATAATTTCTCGTCTGAGGATATCATTTTGAGTCAGTCTAATGCCTCTACTCGTCGGTAAAAGTCCTCGATCAATTGCTTGATAATAATCTTTCAGTTGCTTGTGATTTTGGGTATAAGTATCTTCAAGCATACTGATGGATGTTGCACCAAAACCAAAGAGTTCTGCTTGTGCTAGGGTTGTGTAGCCCTGGAAATTACGCTTTAAGGTACGATCGCGTTGGGAAACAGCCAATTCATCATTAGATTTAGCAAAGTGATCCATACCAATAAACAAGTACTGATGATTCGTGAGTTCCTCAACAGTCATTTTGAGGATTTCTAACTTTTCCTCCGCTTTTGGAAGTGCATCAAGTGAAATATTTTGCTGCACTGGCTTTAGCCAAGGAACGTAAGCAAAGTTAAAAACAGCAATCCTATCGGGGTTGAGTGCGATGGTTTTTCTTAGCGTTTCCTGAAAAGTCTCAACGGTTTGATGGGGTAAACCGTAAATGAGATCTACATTCACGCTTTCAAACTTTGCCTCTTGAATCCAACTCATCACATCAGACAGCATCTCTTCCGGTTGAATGCGATTGACTGCTGCTTGAACTTGAGTATTAAAGTCCTGAATTCCAAAACTAATTCGGTTAAACCCAATTTCTCGCAAAGAGAAAATGTAGTTTTTATCAATATAGCGAGGATTGATTTCTATCGAGACTTCTGCTGTTGGACTAACATCAAAATTTTGAGTGATATTTTTCCATAGATATTCTACTTGTGCCAAACTCAAGTAGTTAGGAGTTCCACCACCCCAGTGAATTTGAACCACTCTTCTATCTATATCAATTAAGCTAGCTGTTTTTTTGATATCTCTAACCAAATACTCCACGTAAGGCTTGGCAATATTCTTGTTATTAGAAATAACAACATTACAGCCGCAAAAATAGCAAGCACTTTGACAAAAGGGAATGTGAAAATATAAGGATAGGGGAGATTTTCTGTGATTTGAGGCTGCGATCGCAGTTTGAAAATCCCTCTCTGTAAATTCTTCAGTTAACTCAGTAGCGGGCGGGTAACTGGTGTATCTAGGTACGGGAGTATCATACTTTTTAATGATATCGAAATCAAATTTGACACCAGGAATTTGAAAAACCATTGAGTTGCTTCCAATAGATGTACAAAGGATAGGATTGCCTATGTTCTTGTGGTACGGGCGTCCTCGCCCGTAAACTCTCTCATCGGGCGAGGCACCCTACAGATGTAGTCTATCAGTCGGCGGGCGAGGACGCCCACCCCACAGATGTAGATGTAGTCACGAGGACGCCCACCCTACTTAAACGCTAATAACTGTTAGCTGCGCTACCAGAATTGTTGCCATTGATGAGAGTATTAAACACTGCTTGACCAATCGTTTTAATAAGCCCTTCCTCCAATTCTTGGGCTATCTGCATATTAAACAGAAAAGCATGATTCGCTTCTGCAACAATTTTGTCTGCTGTTTTCTCATCTACAGGTAATGAATCCAAAGCTTGACGGTACTTATCCTTAAATGTCCTCTGATCAGGAATTTGCTCAAAATTGTAAAAAGATGTGCCTTCATAACCTGAAAGCTTTAAAACTGATTGAGCAACTTTTTGCAACATCTGACCTCCAGAAAGGTCACCCATATAGCGAGTATAAGCATGACCTATCAATAATTCGGGTTCATGAGCAGACAATTCTCGAATCTGGGCTATGTAACTTTGGGTAGCCTTTAGAGGTAAACTTTGTCCTCTCCAATCATAACCGTAGTAAAACTGTAAATCTTGTTCCAGATTAGCTTTACGATTGAGTTCTGGGAAATATACAGGATTAATTAAAGAATGGTCTTTGTGTTCCTCTAATGCTGCTTCTAATTCACCATAAATGTAATATAAATTACCTAAAAATTTTGCAAAGCAGCTTCTATCAACAACTCCTTTAAGAAAACATTTCATGAATCCCATATTTTCAATCGCTGCGTGAGATTGTTGTGTTCCACAGCGAAGTTTTTGAGCTAGATTACTACTCATCTTGGTGGCAATTTTGTTAAAAATATACAATTTGTTGAACAGTTATCAGTTAACTGTTTACTGCTAACTGTTCTGTGGTAGGACTTTCGCAGATTTTTTACACCTTGTCAGGCAATTTCTTGCCCCTCTATTAATACTGCCTCTTTCTCACCTGTTAACTCAATAAGCATTTTTTCTCTAGAATTAACTGCAGTTTATCGCTAACGTCAAAGTTAGGGGCAAATAGTTATTTTAGGTTAGGAGCAAAACTGTATCAGCAATTACCAATGCCGATCGCCGCATTAAACCTTACTCACAACTATTTCAAATATATAACTTTATCAGTGAGCAGTAATCAGTGAGCGGTGACCAGTGAACAATGAATTTCTATACTTGAAATTGAGGTATTTGAATCAAGTAGGTAGGGCTTTGCCGCACAAAAGCCGAATATGGTGGGCTTTAGCCCTACCTACTAAAAATGCATTAAAAACCTTTCAAAATTTCATTTTAAATTTAATAGATTTTCTTCAAAAATTATGGTTAGATAACTTTAAAAACATTAATCGATAGCATATTCTCATGGCTAATACTCTTCATACTTTGGAGCCTGAGTTACTTGAGCCTGGTGTTAAAGCCCCTGTCAAGGAAACATTATTAACACCTCGGTTTTATACCACTGACTTTGAGGCTGTAGCGCAGATGGATATATTAGCACACGAGCCTGAGTTGCGAGCTATTGTGGAAGAACTGCGAGCTGACTATAACCGCCATCATTTTGTCCGTGATTCTGAGTTTGAGCAGAGTTGGGAACATATTGATGGAGAAACGCGCCGTTCTTTTATTGAGTTTTTGGAACGCTCGTGTACATCGGAATTTTCTGGGTTTCTTCTATTTAAAGAGTTATCGCGCAGACTGAAAGACAGAAACCCCATTTTGGCAGATGCTTTTCATTTTATGGCAAGGGATGAAGCCCGCCATGCTGGATTTCTTAATAAGGCAATGTCAGATTTCAATCTCTCTCTGGACTTACGCTATCTAACAAAAAATCGCACTTATACCTTTTTTCCACCAGAATGGATTATCTACACGGTTTACTTATCTGAGAAAATTGGTTACTGGCGCTATATCCTCATGTTCCGTCATTTAGAGTCTCATCCAGATAAGCGATTCTATCCTCTTTTCCGTTACTTTGAGAGTTGGTGTCAGGATGAAAATCGACACGGAGATTTCTTTAAAGCATTACTGCGATCGCAACCCAAATTATGGAACAATTGGAAATCTCGTTTGTGGGTACGTTTTTTCCTTTTGTCTGTATTTGCTACCCATACTTTAACAGTGCTTGAACGGGCTGCTTTTTATCGTTCTGTTGGGATCAATCCCTACGAATATAATGTCCAAGTCATCGAAAAGACGAATGAAACGGCAGCACGGGCGTTTCCTGTGATTTTAAACACAAAGCATCCAGATTTTTTTGAGCGCCTGGAGCAGTGTTCGGACATCCAATTTAAAATGGCATTGATTGATAGAAGCGATCGCCCGCAGATTGTCAAATTCTTCCAAAAGTTACCCTTGCTGCTCTCAATCCTTGGGCATCTGTTGCGACTTTACCTAATGAAACCCATTAACGCTGAATCCTCTCGGGAAGTTGTTTGTTGATAGACTTCGTGCGTATTTGACAAACGTGGAGTAAATTAAAGGGGGATTAAATTCGCATGTAGTATCAAAAACACAATGACTATTTGGGTAAACGAACAAATAGATCCATCAGGCATGATCCACGCCTGTATTGCTTGCTGTGATGAATCCCAAGCTCAAGCTTGTCATGAATCCTTTAAGCAAAACTTGACTGAGACGCAAAAAACATGGGGGTGGGTGGCGCGATTGCGGACAGTGGATTCTTGGGATGAAGTTCCAGTCAATGCCTTAAAGCTAAACTGATCTTAGTTTCTTTGTAGAGACGCGCTGAATGAAAGCGTCTCTACGACAACGGAATACTGGGAAGAAAGTAAGTGGCAAAATTATGATGTAGGAGTACGTTAAGAAAAGATAAGGTTCAGATGAAAAATTAATTGTTTATGAAAAATTTTAGGTAAGAACTGGGGTTTCACAATAATTTGATGATTTTCTGCGCTAGTAAAGAGTTATCATCAAAACGAAATATGAATTGAAAAAACTTGTAAAAAAATAAATTAAGGTAAGTGAGCTACCTAACAGTTTACACTTTTGAACAAGGAAGTCCCATTCATTTGGTTGGTAATATGGGACAGTCTGTTCAAATTTCAATTCATTCCCCTAGCCAGTATATCTGTACCAACCGCGAGCAGATATTCCCTGATTGGAAAAATTCGCTTTCTTTATGGATAGCGATCGTTTTACAACAAGCACGATTTGAACTGGTGGAAACAACACCAGAAATAGAAGCAGAAAAAGAACGATTGCGAGAAAAGTTTATGAGGTTTGGCTGTGATGTCGCCTTTAATTTGCGCGATCGCAATTACCAAACAGACCTCATCGATCCCCGCACGGGCTACCCCTTGCTTTCCCTTCCTGGGAAAAAAAATCACGACGACACCGCAACGGTAAAAGCTTTACTCCACTACCCAATCATTCAAAACAAATGTCGGGTATTAGTCCATCCCGAATGGGGGACAGCAGTTTATCCCAGTGTCTTGATATCCGAAGCTCCCCCCATCGTTATTGAATGGATGATAAGGAGCATAGCTCCCTTACATGATTGGAAACAAAAAGAATGAGGTTTTAAAAATGCAGAAACGTTTGTCTTCTTGGATTCGTAAAAGTTTGCGAATTGTAATACTCAGTATTATAACTACTGGATTTGCAGTTATTGCCTGTGCAACAGTAGCTGTAGCAGACACAAAACCGTATTCAGGAACTCAAGAAATTACCGTTTATCGCAGTCCTTCTTGTGGCTGCTGTGGGGCTTGGGTCGAACATATGCAAAAGCACGGGTTTCAAATCAAAGATATAAAAACCGACCAAATAGAAGCAATTAAACAAAAATACAACCTACCTCAAGAGTTAGCATCCTGTCATACAGCAATTATTGACGGTTATGTTATGGAAGGACACATTCCCGCTAACGATATCAAACGCTTTCTTCAACAAAAGTCTAATCTTGCAGGTTTAGCTGTACCAGGAATGCCTGTGGGAACACCAGGGATGGAACTAGGAAACAAAAAACAGCCATTTGCAGTTGTAGCCTTTGATAACAAGGGTGAAGTTAAAATTTTTCAAGAATATCAATCTTATTAATTTTGGATTTTAGATTTTGGATTGAGAAAGCCTCCTTTTAAACCTAATGATTAGAAATCGCAGCTATACAAACGAAGTTCGCCTACGCGGACTAAATTATTAATATGTCGAAGATTAGGCATAATTTCTCTGATTTTTAAGCCAGCTTGACAGGGATAGCACTATCTACTTTACGCCTACGAACTCTCTTCGGTGCTATAAGATACCTATCTTCTTTCCCTCTTTCTTTGTGTCCTTTGCGTCTTTGCGGTTCAATTAAATAAGTAATTTTCAAATACAAAAGGAGACATTTGATTGGGGATACTAAATGTTACATTGGAAACTCAATGCTTTCTTTTGTAGTCAAACACATTGCGATCCCCTTTTCATAGTAAGCAGCCTCATTAATAAACACAGGATAAACCAATGCTTCCTCCTCATAATAAATAGTTCGGTCATCGAAAGTCAGAAATAAAGGATCGCCCGGTTTTAATTCCTCATAATCTCTCCCTTGAAGCTCCGGGTGAACCATACCCTCAATTTCACCATTTTTGTTCTTGGGGTAATCTACTGTTTTTAAATGTTGATAAATAGTGACAGTATTATCTATTTTTGATATATCATTTTGATTGCATTGATCTAAATAATCCAAAATAGTAAGAATCAGCCTTTCCGTTTGTTCAAAAAGATGCGCGTTTAAAGTTCCATGTGGAATGGGACCTACTTCAATACCAAAACCCCTTTCACAAATAGAATTTAGGAAAGATGATTCTTTGTCAGGTTCAATCCAACTATAAATTTTGACTGTCGGTTCGATTGAACTTAAATAAGCAGCTAACCGGATATTAAACGGATGGTTGCTGAGCAGAATTATACTCAACCCCATATTCGCAGTAGTCGTATGTAAATCTAAAATAAAATCAACTTGCGGATTTTCTTTCGGTCCCAGAGTTTGATTAAGAAATTTTGCTCTATTTTCTTCATAGGTAGACCCTAAAAAATTATTTAAAATTTCCTTGACAAAGCAGCGATTTAAATCTTTGTCAACATATCTTCTACAAACTCGAAAGGCTTCTGGATTAGAAAGTACTGTCAAGGTTTCAAAACTAGATTTCGTGACAAGCTGCGGAAACTTCTCAAACTTTTTGATTAAATATATGCCTGTAAATTCATTGCCGTGAGTTCCTCCCATAATAGCCACTTTTTTAAAGCTTTCCATCATCAACCCTCTCTCAACATGGAAGCATCATAGCGCTACCTGGGTACACATTTAACTAGCCCCCAGGTTCTCGCTTTTTTCTACTGAATCGGTTGAAAATATGCCGGAGTTACCTACACAAGAACAAGTGCTGGAAAACTAAACGTCACTGGTTACTGGTCACTGGTCACTGATATCAAAGTACGTCTGTTAAGCTTTTATTAGCGTAACCAGTCATTTCAATGTAGCCTAACGCTGTAACTGGTTTTCCTGCCATGTTACCATGGAAATTAACAGCACCTTCCCAATAAACAGTAGAGATATTTAGTTCTTGATTTGCCATTAAAGGTTTTCCTTCTAAAGACAACCCTAGTTTGGGAATACTTATTTTCCAATGTGCGGGATATTTAGCCCTGCTATAAGGGCTTTTCCAAGTATTCAAGACTTCTACTTGCCAATCTTGTGGAGATAATAATTCTACTTTGCCATCTGCTGCAATGAAATTACCACTAGATAGGGGTTCAATTGTGCCATCTTCCCGCCGCAGCAAATACAACATCAGTGCTGTATCATTATCAAATTGTAACGAGAACCAATCCCAACCAATATCGTTAGCACTGAGAAAACTGGTAGAGTACTCGTGGTCTTTCCAACTTAAACCTTTCACTGCAAAGGTTTCTTCTCCTACTGTGACTGTACCTGTAGTTTTTTGCCGCACAATAGAGTAGTAGTAAGAAGCATTTCCCGGTTCTGAACCTTTACGGCTATAACCGCGATCGCCTTGCAATACTGGTGTCCGGGTTTGTTGCAAAACCAAGTCTAGTGCTACTTTATCGGTTTTCGCCTTGAGTCTAACTTGATCTTGTGTATCCTCTGTCACAGACCAATCATCTAGCCAAAGACTGTATGGTTCGGCTTGTGCGCCTGCTAACCCTACAGCATCACGGTTAAAGCGTTCGCTGGGATAAAATTTATTTTCAGCAATATCACTGACAGTAAAGTGAGCAAAATAGACTTGATTGCCGCGCCAATGAGAGGCAGATTGTACAGAAATTGATTGATTCTTTGGGGTTAAAGCACGACGGAAAAAGGTTAATTCAAAACCAAAAGGGCGACCTGTTGACGTTTCTAAATTCCCTGTATAGTACCACCACTCTGTTTGATAATCTTCATGAGGTCCAAAATCGCGAGGAAAAATGATTTCAGTAGGCGCAAAGACTTGTTTAAATTTTCCCTCAGAGGGGGAGGCTGTAGATAACCATTCTACTGTTGCTTGACCGCTCGCAGTCACTTTTTGCGAGGGGAAGAGAATAAAAGCAATGCTACCTAGTAATGCGATCGCACAGAGAAAAACAATCAGTATTCGTTTCATAGTTGTAAATTGAAAACTATTCCTGGCGAATAGCGGAAGCAATGACAGTATTACCCAAACGCCAAGCAGGATAAACTCCTGCTAAAAGAGCAGCCACTACCGCAACACCAAAGGCTTGTAAAAAGTATCCTGGCTGTAGTTGCATTTGCAATGTCCAACCAAAAGAGCGAACGTTAATGACGTAAATCAAAATCCATGCCAAAACATATCCCAAAGGCATAGCTAGAATACCAGATGTCGCACCCATCAAGCCAGTTTCAATGAAAGTCATAAACCATAATTGCTGGGGCGTCATACCATTTGCTCGCAAGATACCCGTTTCTCGCGATCGCTCTAGTTGTAAACTCATTAAAGCACTAAGAACACCAATAAAAGCCACAACCACAGCCAACAATCGCAAAGCATCTGTAATGGCAAAAGTGCGGTCAAAGATTTCTAAAGAACCCTGACGTAGAGTTTGATTGGATTGAACCAGTAAATCTTGTTTGCCTTGAAAATGGTTTTTGATAGCTGTCACAACATTCTCTACGCTTTCCTCTGGTTTGAGAAACAAACCAACAGAGGCAATCTTATCATCCCCCCAAAGGTTTAGATAGATATCATTGTCCAGTAAAATGGTGCCTTGGTCGTTAGAGTAATCATAAAAAACTGCTAACACGGGAAAACTACGCCAACCTACAGGTGTTTCTATAGTAATGGTTGTCGGGGGAGTCGAGAGATTTTCTTTCAGTAGCAAAGCTTCCGAAACAATGACGCCTTTCCCTGCTTCTAGTCCTTTCCACGGGTTGACTCCTTTGTCACGCATCCACCTATAAGGGCGATTTCCGTGAGAGACATCACCATCAGCAGAAATGAGTTTTACACGACGGTTGAATTCTTGAACCGTAGTTTCCGTCTCATTGTAGGTAACAAAATCTTCCCAATCTCCCTGCGTTTTAATTTCAGCAACAACATCAGGTGATAGTTTCCCCAAGATGCGATTGGCTGTAGTAGCCGGAGGGGTGATGTAAATATCAGCTTGCAAAGTTTGGTCTAGCCACTGTACCACAGTCACGCGGAAAGAACCAACCATAATTGATACCCCGACAATTACGGAAACAGCCACCATCAAAGCAGCAATTGCTACTGAGGTACGACTGAGCGATCGCACAATATCCCGTATTGCCAAGCGTCCGACAATACCAAAGATAGCATTTCCCACGGAAGTTAAGGTTTCCATGAAGAAAGCCGTTACAGGTGGTGTGAGCAATGCTGCACCAAGTAAAATTGCAAACAACCCAGCAAATGCCAAAATTAATCCACCTGAGCCAATTCGGAGTAAACCAACTCCTAAAAGGGTAAACACAGCCCATGCTAGCACCAACCAAGGTAGCAAACGCCGTACCTGACTTTCCAAACTTGATCGCTGTAAAGTCGTTTGAGGAGAAGTTCGCATCGCCTCAATAGCGGGAACGACCGAAGCAACAATTGAGGCTGCAATCCCAACCGCCAAACCTTTCCCCAAACTCCAAGGGTTAATACTGACACTTTGCACGTTAACGACAAAATAAAAGTCGTTAATACTCTGGGTAATCAAACCTACAATCCCACGTCCCAGTAAAATTCCCAGCCCTAACCCCAAGGTAGAACCAATTAAACTAAAGACCGTAGCTTCACTGAGAATTAAGATAAATAACTGACCGGGAGTTGCACCCAAACAACGAAGAATCCCAAACAGAGGTCGCCGTTGGATAACACTGAAAGTCACAGTATTGTAAATCAGAAACATTCCCACGACCAATGCGAGCAAACTCAAAGCCGTGAGATTGAGTTTAAAAGCAGCCGTCATTTGCTGAATAGCATTTTTTTGAGCTTCTGCTGTTTCCAGTTTCACTCCTTCTGGTAGAATCGCCTCGATAGCCGTTTGTTCTGTTGTATCGTGCAGAATCAAATCGATATAGCTGAGATGATTCACCATTCCTAAAATATCTTGGGCTGAGGCAATATCCGCAAATAAAATGCTACTCAAGGCGTTACGGGTGATGTTATTGGCTGGTTTGAGTAACCCCACCACTCGAGCGCGGATATCCTTTCCGGCTAAATCTAGGGTTACACTGTCTCCCGCACCAAGACCATACTGTTTGGCTAAGTCTTGGGACAGGATAAGAGTGTTAGGTTGTGTCAGAAAAGCAGTTCCACCCGTGACTGATTGAGATTGGTTATCTTCAAAATAGTTGCGGAATGGAGGCTCAGCGAATAAATCAACTCCTACCAACCGTAAAGGTTGAGAACCAAGTTCTTTGGCTGAAACATAACCTTCAACGATGGGAGCTGAGGTGACACGAACTTCTCGTCGCAATTTAGTGTAAAGACTTTCATCGATACCTGTAGGAGAAACAGCGACAATCCGATGCGTTGCGTGTCCAGTTATAGCGTCTGTTGACAATTCAAAAGCACGTTGGGCGGAACCATTGGCTAAGTCAATGGAAACCATCATGGCAACTCCCAACGCTACCCCTAAGATTAAGAGAATATATTGCAAGGCGTTTTTCTGAATGCGTCGCCAAGCCAAACGCCACAAAGGTTGATTGGATATAGTCATACCAGTTTGAACAAAGAATGGGTTATGGAACCGCAGATGAACGCAGACGAACGCGGATAAATTTATACTTTATTCAAGTGAGAACTGCTATAATTTCTTGCTGCAAACGTCCATCGTGCATTCGCAAAACTCGGTTAGCAAATCGGGCGATTTCTGGGTTGTGGGTTGCCATGATTAGGGTTTTGTTAGTGTCGCGAGTCAGTTGTAGGAGCAAATTTAAAACTTTTTCTCCTGTTTCTTCGTCCAAATTCCCTGTCGGCTCATCTGCTAAAACCAACATAGGTTCGTGAAGTAATGCTCGTGCGATCGCCACTCTTTGCTGCTGTCCTCCCGAAAGTTGGTCGGGGAAAGCATTACACCTATCTGCCAAACCGACTTTTTCTAAGAGATTCACAGCCGCCTGTTTTAATTCTTTTCCCTGTCTTCCCGCCAATTCTTGGGGAAGCGTGACGTTTTCTAAAACTGTTAAAGTTGGAATCAAATTAAAAAATTGAAAAATAAATCCAATATTATCGCGTCGGAATAGAGTGCAAGCTCTTTCGTTGAGTTCTGTAATCGCGATATTTTCGATGCGAACCGTTCCTGCTGTTGGTTTTTCAATCCCACTGATGAGATTTAGCAGAGTGCTTTTCCCGCTACCACTATGACCTAGAAGAACAATAAATTCTCCTTTGTTAATGGAGATGCTCACGTCATCAATGACAGTACGGGAATCTGCTCCTTCTTGAAATTCTTTGCGGAGATTTTGGAGTGCGATAAGCCGGGTACGGCTTTCGCCCAGGGCGATCGACACTGACTGAGTCTTGGTATCATTTTGGCTCAAAGTTTCCCCCTGTTAGAAGATTAAAAAAACTTTACAATCTAGACTAACAGGAGAAGAGTATGTTATGTAATTATCCCAAGGTAGTGGTGGAAAGCTAATTTAATTTTTTAAGGCAAATCTTCTACCCAGCACAAATAAGTTGCCAAGGTATCGCCTTGTAACGCATTTACAAACCGCTCATCTGCTGTAACCATCTTGCTGCATCCTTGAGATGCTCTGCTCCACCTGGTAGTTTTTGGATAATGGTAGTCTCATCGCCTGACAGATCTCCTGCAGCTTTGTCCAGGAGAGTTACTTTTGAAATTCTACAATTTAATGAATTAGAGCGGTTACAAGTGCGGAGGTAATGAGGATTAGTGATGCTGTCTTCTGATGTCGATCGCTTGTTTCTTGATACAGCACCCGTAGGGTTTTGGTGGTGTGTGAGTTGGAAAGCGAGAACCCGTAATTACGCTAAGAGCGATCGCTTAAACTGGTAGTTGAAGTCATTGTGAAGTGATTTTTGAAACATGGTAAACAAAACATACACTTTTGCTGAAGGCTTGATATAGTAATGGATAGACAGGAAAGCAGTCTATTAGAGCTGAGAAAAAAAGGTTATGAGATTTTAGTTGAACATTTGGGTCAAGTTGATGCTATTCGGTTTTTACAACAAGCAGGATGGGGAAGCGGTGACTATACACAAGAAAGACAAGAATTGCTAGATAAAGTAACAAGAGAAGAGTTTTGGGAAGACCTTCAGCGTATGAGAAATAGAAAGTAGGACTTACATAATCTCAATTCATTTCTGGGAATGTTGGGATTTTTAAAAAAACTTGGATATATCCAAGAGAAAAGACGCTAAAATTTACAGATATTGACAAGGTTTAGATTGATGAGTTGGTCACTTGAAAAAATTTTAAGCGAGATTGAGCAACTAACTCCAGAAGAGCAATTGACGGTAATGGGACAGTTGGTGGAGCATGTAAAAAAGCATATCAACCAAATTCAACCAAAACGCAAGTGGAGCGACTTGAAAGGTATGGCTCCCTATCCGCTATTGGGTGAGGATGCTCAGGAATGGGTTTCACGGACTCGACAAGAAGGAGATGAGCATAGAGAACGGTTGTTGCGAGGAGAGGAATGAGGATTAGTGATGCGTTAGCAAATGTCGATCGCTTATTTCTTGATACAGCACCCGTAATTTATTTTGTAGAACGCCATCCGCAGTTTGTGGATTTAGTCGATCCAATTTTTGAGCGATTGGAGGCTGATATTACAGCAGTGGCATCTGGGATAACGTTATCAGAGTGCTTGGTAGGTGCTATACGTCTGGGGTTAGTTGATTTAGAGCAAGCCTTTGTCGATGTGTTGCAACAAGAACAAGTAATTTTTGTGGAGATTAATGCTGCTATTGCGCGAGAAGCTGCAAGAATTCGGGTACGTTATAACCTTCAGTTACCCGATGCGTTGCAGGTGGCGGCGGCTTTAATAACTGGTTGTGAGGCGTTTTTGACCAATGATGCAGCTTTGAAGCGGGTGACGGAGTTGAGGGTTTTGGTAGTGTGTGAGTTGGAAAGCGAGAACTCGTAATTACGCTAAGAGCGATCGCACATACAAAAACGTTTTTTGGGTAATACCAGTAATAACTGCATAAGTTGAATTTGTAAGCATCTTGGAAAAGCTGGTAGTAAAGCTTACCTCATGGCAGTTGAGCAAGTCGCTACAAGAGCTAAGATTGAAGGACTGCGACGCGCTTTAGAGACGCTTCGCGAACGCTCCCACCGGAAGCCACTTTATAATCGCGCACGTCACGTAAACCAATCAACCCTACAGACCACGGAAAGTTCTTAGGACGCCCGCGATAGCCATCGCGTAACTGGCGCAGAAGTGAAATTAACGCTTCATCCTGTAAAGAGTCAACTTCATCTATAAACAACACCAATGGTCTCTTTGTTACTTGCGCCCAAGCCTGTAAAGCCGCTTGAATTCTGCGTCCTGGTTGTCCTTCATTCCATTGTTCAGGGGGGTGTAGATCGGAAGGTAAATCGAACCGCGCACTCGTCCACCAACTGTCTATAATAGGCAGATCTGCTGCACTTGGGTCATGACTGTAGGGTGCTCCTACCTCTACCGATACCATGACTGCCGTGTAGCATCCACTACTTGTTAGTTCTGCCGCTAGCGCCAGCATTGCAGTAGTTTTCCCTGTTTGACGAGGCGCATGAATGACAAAATACCTACGTTGTTCAATCAACTGCTTCAAGTCTGGCAATCGACTGGTTGGCGACACCATGTAGTGAATGTCATCTTGGCAAGGACCTGCGGTATTGAACCAACGAGTCATGGATGATAAATATCTTAGTGGGTTGCGCGAGTTTGTTGCTATAAGTTTAGCTCCTAAGTGAATCACATAGCTGAGTAAACATCGGGAAATTCTTACAAAGCATTCCAAGGATTAATCAACTTAACACCAGCCTGTTGAAAATCTGCTTCGTTGCGTGTTACCAAAGTAAAATCTTTTTGTTTTTAGCTTCTTGAAGTTGCCATTGCTTCATAATTCGGATATCAGCTAGACTGTCTAGATGATGTCAAATTTTACAACATTTGTCGTGAAAATTTTCATACCTCCTCTTCCCTACTCCCTACTCAAGACTACAAGGGCTGAGAATTTTTGTGTTGAGATCGCCGTGGAGAAACTCAAAAAATACCTGTAAATGTTGGGTTTCGTTCCTCAACCCAACCTACGTACCTTGTCGCAATTTTGACTTTATGTCCCGCACGTCGCAAACCAACAGCTAACGCACAGTAAGGCTGCAAGTCTCCTCTAGAACCAACAGCTAAAATAGTAATCTGGAGAGATTTAGTTTGTAAGATAGGTAAAGTTGGCGTCATTGCAAATATTTTTACAAGAAATCTCATGTTTAAAGTTATCTTAACTGCTACCACTCCAGACGGTAAAACCAATCGCGGGCATATGCAAGCCATGCGAGAGGATATGATAGGATACCTCGAACATCTAGCAGGACAAGATAACTTCCTTCGCATTCCTCTTGGATTTTTTGGGTCAGCTTATTTTGTCAATAGCCCAAACTTAGTACAAGAGGTTTTGCTCAAGCAATCTAAGAAGTTTCAAAAACCTTTTACTGTAAAATACACAGCTAAAGAGTTTTTTGGAGAAAATCTTTTTACCAGCGATGGCGAATTGTGGCAAGCATTACGTGCTACCATTCAACCTGCTTTCCACGCTCAACGCATCAATGCCTATGCGGATACTATGGTCAATTATACCAAAGCTATGGTTTCTCAATGGCAACCAGGTCAGGCGATTGACATTCCCAAAGCCATGATGGATCTGACGTTAGGTATTACAACTAAAGCTCTATTTGGTGAAGATTTACGAGATGATGTCGCAGGTCAGGCAATTATCCGCTTCATAGAACTCTTCTCTCAACGCATTAGTGGATTTCCAATACCTGCTTGGTTACCAATTCCCAGTAATTGGGAAATTAAACGATTGATTGCAGTAGGAGAACGTCATCTTAGCCCGTTAATTGCAGAACGTCGTAAATCTTTTGAAAAGCATGATGACGTTCTATCTGTACTTATTCAGGCGCAAGCTGTAGATACTACAGGTCTTCTCACCGACAGCCAAATTCGCAACGAAGTTACGAACCTATTTGCTGCAGGTTATGAAGTAACAGCCCATACATTAGCTTTTACTTTATATCTTATCTCCCAACATCCATCTGTAGAAGCACGATTATTGGAGGAGATTGATAGAGTTGTAGGTCAAAGAGCGATTGCAACATCTGACTTAGAGCAAATGCCATACTTGGAGATGGTGTTGAAAGAATCCATGCGCTTGTTACCTGTAACAGCCGTGGTATCCCGTCAAGCTGTAGAAAATGTTGTGCTCCAAAGATACACCCTTCCTAAAAACAGTGTTGTCCTGATTGCACCTTGGACGTTGCATCGCAACCCAGAGTATTTCCCCAATCCACTTGAGTTTAATCCAGAAAGGTTTCATCGCGATCGCCAAGACAAAATTCCCAAATTTGCCTACCTTCCCTTCTCAGGAGGTCCCCGCATCTGTATTGGCAATGCATTCGCAATGATGCAAATGCGAATTAATTTAGCAACTATTTTGCAAAATTATCGGCTTTCAGTCGCCCCTGGATATAAGTTCGAGACACTTTACAGATTCAATACTCGTCCCAAAAATGGATTACCTATGACCGTAGAAGTCAGATGAAATGCGATAAGCTGGGTACAGCTTGCGCTTCGCGATCGCATAGCCATAACCGGATTGCTCGCTCTGTTGCATTAGCCAATAGCTCCTCCGCCCGTTGTATGCATTCCGCGAGGGGAAGAGGTGCATCAGGTAGAGGTAAAGCAACTAGTATTCCTAATTTCTGCAATTCATCGCTAGTTAATTGTACTGTCCCACCGAATGCTATAACTGGAACACCTTTACCGTTTTTAGCTGCACTCGCCGCCCTTGCTACGCCAGACAAAGCTTTACCATGCAAAGTTTGAACATCAATCGAACCTTCAGCTGTCAGTACTAAGTCAGCAGTTTCCAGCTTTTGTGCTATTTGTGTTGCTTCCAGCACTACATCAATGCCAGCTTTTAGTCGTGCATTCAAAAAAGTTATTAGCCCAAAACCCATACCTCCGGCTGCACCTGCACCTTTAGCAGTTTTGAAATCCTTTCCGGTTGTAGCAGCAGCAACTTGTGCAAAATGGCTCAGAGCAGCATCCAGTTCCTTGACATCACTTGGTGTCGCTCCTTTTTGAGGTCCGTAGACATATGCTGCACCATTAGCTCCACAAAGCGGATTATCTACATCCGATAGAACAGTAATTTGAGTATCTTGAAGTCGTGCATCCAAATGTGTCAGATCGATCTTTGCCAATCGATGCAGAGCAAATCCCCCTTGTGGTAAATTTTGACCATCAGCATCAAGCAAGCGTACCCCCAGTGCTTGTAACGCTCCTGCACCGCCATCAGTTGTTGCAGAACCCCCAATGCCAATTAATAGATTGCGACAACCAACATCTAATGCAGCTTTAATCAATTGTCCAGTACCATAAGATGAAGCTTCCTTGGGACGGCGATCGCTTTGAGGAACTAGTGTTAACCCGGAGGCTTGAGCCATTTCAATAATTGCTTGCCCATTTTGAAGCACACCCCACTTAGCTGGAACTGGATCTCCCAAAGGATTGCTCACAGTTTCGATGCGTTCCTCTCCACCAGTACCCAAAAGAAGGGCTTCAACTGTTCCCTCACCTCCGTCAGCAAGCGGTACAGCGCTAATCTGACATGGAATTTTTCCCATTGCCCTCTGTATTCCAAGCTTCATAGCTGCACACGCAGTAACAGCAGATAACGAACCTTTTAAAGAATCAGGAGCAAGAACAAAATGGACATTTTGAGTACGAACAGTGTTGCTCAAGTTTGCCTCCTATAGCTGTCAAGTAACTCTTATAGATTTTTAATAATGAGAAATGCGATGAAAATTGTTTTAATACGATTCCGTCAAATTTGAAACTTAACTCTTTGATCGGTATTTAAATACCTAAATTCTTACAAAAATACATAAAAATTTAAGAAGAAAGTTTTTCTTATTTTACATTTTAAATTGTTCTGGTATAACATCTGTTAGTATGCTGTAACTTTGAAATTATCTTTTGGAACTACTGAAATTCTTTGACAATACCTTTTGGCAGTTTTTGACCCTTAATTGTTCCCAATGGATAAAAGATTCGATCAAAATAATCAAGTAAGAGGGATTAGTAATGGAACTTATAGATTATGTTGTCGGTGTTCATGAAAAAAATCAGTATCCAAAGACTTTTCCCCCCGATCTAGTACTACCAAAACCACTTGTGGATGTATGTCGTGACTTATACAACTTGGTAGAAAGAGAAGGATGTGAAAGTGGTCAAAGCATAAGTCTCAATAACAACCGAACAATTGTGTTTTCTGCCATTGCTCGTGGGACTGACGTGAGTTGTGATGTTCCTCATACTGATAATCCTTGGGAATTTGGGGACGTGCATTCTCATCCATCAAAAGCTATCGGTCATCTTAATGGTTATAGTGCTCACTCAATGGAAGATTGGACTACATTCAAATATAACGAGAACAAACCAATTTTCATTAGGTTCGTATCATCAGGAGATTTTATTTATGCAGTTGTATATCGTAGAGGCTACTCTACATATGATAAGGCGATAATAGACGACCGATTAACGCAAAATCTCCAATTCATGCACGAGATTTTTGATAAATATTACCCACGTCATTATAGCGAAGAGGTACTCGATCTAGATGAGAACGAGGAAAAGCGCAAGAAGATTGAACAAAAGCTAGCTATAAAAGGGTTTGGAGAGCAGGTGATGGAAAAATCGCTAGAACACAATATATATTTGGCAGAAAATTTGAATTTTGGATTTTACAAAGGACATCGAAAGGAGACAAAAGATGTATTATTTTTGGAGGCTGGACGGAAAGGGATATAGCGTTTTCTAGTCTGCTGATTCATAGTAATAGCAGTAGGTAAACTAGCCAAGGATATACTTTAGAGGCGGCTTTATTGATAGTCTCACAAGTTGTGCTATGAAGCAGCTAACGAATGTGGGTTGCTTTAGCTAGAAATAATGGCATGGATAATTGCCATACCCGTAGTACCTGTAAAGTCCAACTCCTTACCCTTCGTTTCTAGTCACCGATCGTCAAGAAGAGAGTTGCACTTTTCCTCAGTTCCACCCTCTGAAAGGCACTCGCTGTATTTGAGATATTGCTCCAATTTGGGGTTCGTTTGGTTCGTTTGGTTCTGCTTTTCTACCTGCACTCGCCTCGCCCCACTTTGGCTAGCAAAATTGTTTTGATATATCAAGTAACAAATACCTAGCGAGCCTGCGATTACTACCGTTAAGCCCAGTCTGTTCCAGAATTTCTTTAGGTTGCTGTATTTTTGGTCAACTTTCATTTTTCAGGACAGATACTTACGCAGTTTATCTTTACACTTTATTGCGCTGCCAAATTTAAAGAGTATGTAAAGGATTATTGTATTACTTGAAAGTTAGATTTAGAGGTAAGTCATATTATGGCGATCGCTCTTGCACAGAGAGAAACTTTTAAAATATCAAAAATATGGAACTGCGACACCTCCGTTACTTTATTGCTGTCGCTGAGGAACTGCACTTCAGTCGGGCGGCGGAGCGATTGCATATAGCCCAACCGCCTCTTAGCCAGCAAATTCAGCAGTTGGAAGCAGAATTAGGAGTTGAATTGTTTCATCGCAAAACGAAGCGACAGGTGCAACTGACAGAAGCAGGAAGGGTATTTTTACAGTCAGCTTATCAACTGTTGGCGCATTTGGAGAGTACAATTCAGGTAACTCGACGCACCGGGCGGGGAGAGATAGGACAGTTGCGAGTAGGGTTGATCAGTCCGGCAATTTATAGTATATTGCCCGTTATATTACAGGAATTTCGGCAACAGTTTCCAGATGTGGAATTGGTACTGCAGGAGTTAACAACTGCCGAACAGGAACAAGCTCTTCGCGATCGCCACATTGATGTTGGCTTTGTGTATCTACCTTTGTCAGATGCCGATCTAAGTTACCTGTGCATTCAGAAAGAAGCTTTGATTGTAGCATTATACCAAACCCATCCATTAGCACAACAAGAACTTATTGCAGTGCAATCCCTTGCCAATGAACCGTTTATTTTATTTCCTCGTCATTTAGGAATAGGGCTATATGATGGGATTATGGCTCTGTGTCAGCAAGGGAATTTCACTCCAAAGATTGCACAAGAAGCCATTCAAATGCAGACAATTATCGGGCTTGTGGCTACAGGTATGGGCGTTGCAATTGTGCCATCTTCTTTGCAGAATCTTCAACGCACTGGTTTAGTTTATCGGGCGATCGCACACCAAACACCTCTGATTGAAACTGCGAGCGTGTGGTGTGGGAAGGAGGAAACACCAGTTGTGCGGCAATTTTTAAAAGTTGTGAGTCAATTTGGCACAACAGATTCTTATTTTCCGAAATTGTGAATTATATCAATTCAAGGTTTGGGTATCCAACCCAATCAAAAGAATTTGCTCGTGCGAATGATTCTCCAAAGCCTCCACTCCTTCAATCATGACTCCCAGCGCCGTACAACGCGATTTTCCCTATTCATCCCGATAAACTTCTCTGCGATGACCTACTTTAAGAACAGTTATTAATAAAATGTTGTCAATAATTTCATATATAACTCTATAGACACCTACTTTGATTCGATAATTGTTTTCTAAGTTCTTTAGCTTGACCACTCCATGAGGACGAGGATTATCGGCTAATTCTTGAATTTTAGCTTTTATCCGTTCTTGTGTATCAAGTGATAACTTTTCAAGTTGTTTCAATGCAGGCTTTGAAAACTCAATTTGATAACTCACGCAATTTCTCTTTTAATTTCAGACCAAGGTACTGTGCCATTTATTTTGATATCTTCTTTAGCTGCTTGAATGTCTCTAAGGTCTTCTTCATCTTCACTTTTTCGGATTTTCAATAGTTCTAAAACATCTTCTAATGTGTCGTCATAAGCCTGTTCTAGTTCTTCAGAGATAGCCTTTAATAATAAATGTCTTCTAGTTATGCTTGACATTTTTTCGCCTCTATTTAATGATTTTTTACTTAGATTATGTAGTCATATGTCTGTACGAGCCTCACACGACTAAGTAGATCGTCACAATTAAAATGAACTAGTGAGGAGCGTCATTGGTCATTTGTCATTAGTCATTGGCAAGAGTTTCAGATATGTTTACATTTTGTAACATAGTTGTGTTTTTTTCTACCCACTTTCTTAAAAAAGTATAATGAATTACTGGTGGGTGTTCGGTAATCGTTTTCCACTAAGTTTATCTGATTGTAATTGTAATAGATAAGTAGCTGTATTGTCAGTTGTTGTGTTTCAATACTTCGCAAAAAGCCTCCGAAAAAATCGAAAAGTGTCCTCAAGGGTTCTCTTCAAGATTAAGCGACTGTTAGGGCTGCTTTAAAACATTGTAAGCATTGCCCAGATAGTATGAGGCTAAAGCTTATCAACTGTTGGCGCATTTGGAGAATACAATTCAGGTGACTCGACGCACCGGGCGGGGAGAGATAGGACAGTTGCGAGTAGGGTTGATCGGTCCGGCAATTTATAATATATTGCCCGTTATATTACAGGAATTTCGGCAACAGTTTCCAGATGTGGAATTGGTATTGCAAGAGTTAACAACTGCCGAACAGGAACAAGCACTTCGCGATCGCCACATTGATGTTGGCTTTGTGTATCTACCTTTGTCAGATGCCGATTTAAGTTACCTGTGCATTCAGAAAGAAGTTCTGATTGTAGCATTATACCAAACTCACCGTTTAGCACAACAAGAACCTATTGCAGTGCAATCCCTTGCCAATGAACCGTTTATTTTATTCCCCCGTCATTTAGGAATAGGGCTATATGATGGGATTATGTCTCTATGTCAGCAAGGGAATTTTATCCCAAAGATTGCACAAGAGGCAATTCAAATGCAGACAATTATCGGGCTTGTGGCTACAGGTATAGGCGTTGCAATTGTGCCATCTTCTTTGCAGAATCTTCAACGCACTGGTTTAGTTTATCAGGCGATCGAGAGCCTCACCAACGCACCGTGGAATACAATCACCCATGCACAACCAGAAACTAGGAAAGGTTGTGCTACCTCGCTAATTGAAGAATTAGTACGTGAGAGTCAACGCCTCCAGTTCAATGGTATCGTTAAAGCAATAACAATACCTAGCGTTCGCCCATTCTATAGAAAAATCGGATTTATAGAAACGGATGGTTCGGGAGAAATGATACTTACTCCTGATGCAGCACAAGAGTTTTTAACAAAACAGCAGCAATTAAGGGAAATTCATCATGACACAGGAAATTAAAAAACTAAAAACTACAGAAGAACTACTCAAATGGCAAGAGGAAATATATGAACTCGAAAAATATGCGATCGCGGGAATTATGTCAGAATCAGAACAAGAAAGGCGAGTTAACAATCTCCTTGATAAAAACTATTACTATCGTCATTTAGAAAAGGTGCGTGCTAACAAACAAAAACTATTAGAAGACCTTGCATACCTCGAACAACGCGAACAGTTACTACTAAACCAAATTAGTAGACAAGAGCAATCTTCACAATAATTAAGAGGATGTTTGAAAAGTGGTTAGTTGTCATCTTAATCACATTATTACCCCCCTTAGTCCCCCCTTGGAAAGGGGGGAAATGGAAAATTGAGTTCCCGGATCAATGTATCGGTTCGGGTTAGGGTGGGGTAAAAAATATTTGATACATCAATCATGACTTTTCAAACATCCTCTAAGTTCTACTTTTGCCATTTGACGATCGCCTCCTCTTCTGGATCGAAAACAATCAGCCGAACCTGGTAGCGTTGGATTAACAACCTTGGTAAAGGTATATTTCTTCAAAAGGTTAGGTAAACGTTCGGCTTTGACACCTACTAGAGTACCCAACCTGGCTTGATTTTCGGATAGTATCACCACTATCACAGGAACAGGTCTGGACTCTTCTCTGACACTCTCGGAGGATTCCCATCCGCCAAATCTGGTACAGAAGAGCGCTCGGCGCAAGAACGCAAACTACCCGAAACCCGATGTTGTTGTTGATGTCGTTGCCCGGATCGTTCCTGTTGCGATACGCAGAACGACAGTTTTCAGGATTGTTGTTCCACGAACCACCGCGTAGCAGCCGGAGTTGCCTGTCCCTTCTTTACCCCCTTGTCCAAACAAGTGAGGCAAATATCTTTTGTCGCAACTGCCAAGTATCTCCATGCTCTAAATGAGCACACCAGCTTTTAATGGATTGCGATACTTTTTCTAAGTTTATCTTACCTTGAGTATAGTCATTGTGCATCTTTCTCAGTCTGCGTCTTGCCCTTCGCAAGTTTTCTGTACGAACTCGGATACGATCTGGTAATATACGGAAACCCAAGAAAGTAGCACCATGCTTTGTTTCAAATAACTGGCTCTTAATAGGATGGATTTTTAGTCTTAAGCCTGCTAAGTATTCTTCTATGGCACATCTCGCATCCGCTAAAAATTCTCTATCATCGGAGAATAAAGCAAAATCATCAACGTAGCGCAAGTATTTAGTGGCTTTTAGCTCTCTTTTCACAAAATGGTCAAAACCATTGAGATAAACATTGGAGAAAAACTGGCTGGTCAGATTTCCAATCGGCAAACCTCGCCGTCGTTGCAGTGGAGTTAATAAATCGTCTCCTTTAAAATGTACAACAGCTGGTATTTGTTCGTTGCTATTGTCAATGATGGTATCTATAAGCCAAAGCGTATCCGGGCATTTTATTATGGAGCGCAACAACGTTTTTAAAATCTCATGGTCAATACTGGGAAAATATTTTTGCAGATCGCATTGCAGTACGTAACGGCTAGAACGGGCAAAGGTGATAAAACGACGTAAGGCGCGGTGAGTGCCAAATCCTACGCGATTTGCATAGGAATCAACAATAAATTTAGGTTCTATAATAGGAACAATAATATTACACAAGGCATGATGCACTATGCGATCGCGATAAGGTGCAGCAGAAATTAAGCGGCTTTTTGGTTCTTTGATATAAAAGGTTCTATAAGCGCCTGGTTGATAAGTTTTGTGAGATAATTCTTTTTTTAATTGTGCTAGTTCTCCTTCTAAGTTATAATTGAATGCCAAAACATTATCTCGAAAGCGCTTCCCTTTTTGGGCTTTCTTCACAGCGTCTAAAATATTTTCAAAATCAATGATTTGAGGATAAAGATTTCCGTACCTTTTCATGGTAGATTTAAGATAACTTGTCTAACGCTTGCTTTGCTGTTTAATCCAACTGCCCAATTCCAAACCAATTTCATTTAACAATTTTCCAGCATATTCATAGCGATGTAGTGCCATCAGATCGAAATCGAAGAGCAACCGAGTTTGATAGCGGAGAATCGCCAATTGACCGTTGAGCGGTTTTAATAGTGTTAGTTTTTCTGGATCGTAACGAGCATTGACCAAACCTTCTAACAAATCGTACAATCCAGCAACCATTCTATCACCTAAAGCAAATTTATGCTGTCTGGGCAAGCGATTGAGAATAGGCACGTACCATTTAATCAAATCATATGTCTTTTGAATAATAGATAATTCTTCCATTGATTTAAATCTCAACACCAGTTACACAACAAGAAAGACCTCAATTTTATCAGAGTTACATACTCTAGCACGATTTTGCTGGTTTTAGAGTTAGAAGTTTGAAAATTTGATAATTGTTTGAAATCAAGTCGGTTTCCCACCCATTATGTTAAGATTTATTACATCAAAGAGCCAGTGTGGTATTTCTTGGGAAAATTTGCTAGTATGAGAATACATAAAAAATTTGAGCTTGCTTCGCTCGCGAAAAGGAAAAAAAGAATAAGAGAAGAGGGTAAGAGGGTAAAAAGAGAAAGGGGAACTAAGTCCTCGGCGCAAGAACGCAAACTACCCGAAACCCGATGCTGTTGAGGAGGATGTCGTTGACCGGATCGTCCCAGTCGCGATACGCAGAACGACAGTATCCGGGATTGTCGCTCCACGAACCACCGCGCAGCAGCTTTCTTTGATTATCATTATTCTCTTTCTTGGCCCAAACACTTCCATCACTAGGTGCTGATTCATAACTTTCATGCCAATCATCAGCACACCATTGCCAGATATTGCCATGCATATCATGCAATCCAAAAGCATTTGCTGGAAAAATTCCCACTTTTGTTGTTTCTTGACGATACTCTCCTAAAGGCCCTTGCCCGTAAGAACCTTTCCATTTGCCATCCTTGTCATCTGTTCCATCATAATTTGTCAAATCGGTGGTAATTGTCTCACCAAAATGAAATGGTGTGGTTGTACCAGCACGACAGGCATATTCCCACTCGGCTTCGCTCGGTAAACGATATTCTTGCTCGCTATATTTAGATAGTCTAGCACAAAATTCCACCGCATCAAACCAAGAGACACATTCTACAGGACGGTTATCACCTTTGAAACGAGATGGATCGGGTTTTAAATCTCGTTCAACTTTGGGTAATGCAGCAACTGCTTTCCATTGTGCTTGGGTAACTGGATATTTACCCATAAAGAAGGGCTTGATAGTAACTTGATGTTGCGGGCGTTCACTATCTCTACTTCTTTCCTCATTTTCTGATGCACCCATAGTAAAAGTACCACCAGGGATATAAACCATGTCGAGTGTGATATCCTTACCCAAGTTTTCAGCAAAGTACTGGGCTTTTTTGATTTCTTCTATAAGGATTTCGCCGCGAGGGTTGACGGTAACAAACTTGAAGTTAAAAGCTGATAAGGGTTGAGAATTTGTATCTGGTACTAATTCCTCTTTGCCTTTTTGTAAATTTGTCTCTAATTCGTCAGCTAATTGAGCGTATACTCCACCTAACTGGCGTAAAACTTTCACCTTGAGTTCTGCAAAAGGACGAATTTTAGTTGCTAAATTATCTTCAGCTTGGTATAAAGGCTTTTGTAAAACTGCTTCAAAATCCCGTACTGACACACCAACTCTTCTAGCGATAAATTCAGAAACTTCTTCAAGAACTGAATTGGCTTTACTTACGGGTACAGATTCCAGCAATAACTCCCTAATTCCATCAATAAACTCGTACTCAATATATCCAGAACCTTTGGATTGACTGGATTTGAGCAGCCCACTCATAAACACCTCAGCCACATGAATCTGTTGTGATTCTTTAAGCAGGGTTTGTTGAATTAAGTGTACTACTGATAAGCTAACAGGAGCAGCTGCCATTAATCCCGCTAACCGACGAGCAATGGGAGAAGCGGTGGCGCGAAATCGACTGACTAGGGCTGATGCACTCAGTTGGGTTTCGCTTTGCTCTGAATCTTGTTGAGTCTCGCCCAGTGGAACTAGATTTTTAGGAGAAAAAAATTTGAACCCCACTGTTCCTATATTACCCAAACCAGCGATCGCCCGCGACCAAGCAAGCAAAGGTTCTGGTTCTAAAGTAATAATGGGGACGGGGATAGAATTTTGGATTTTAGATTTTGGATTTTGGATTAAGGGATTTTGGATTATCTGTTTGTCTTCTGGAACATCATCTGCAAAATCATCTTCATCCCAATTTTCTACAATAAGTTGGGAGTTGAAAACTCCAGGAGTTAGGGAACGTAGTTGAACGGGAATTTCCGATGCTAAAGCTGTTCTCTCCCAGAGTCGTTCGGGAAGTAACTGAAGAACAGTTAACAACCCATTTCGTCCCCAGAATTCCAGCACCGGATAAATGAACTTCTCTCGCCAAGCAGGAGATATACAATCACTGACTAGCAAGATCAGACGCCGACCTTTTGGATCGATCAGTTCTTTGGGATGATGGGGAGTAGAACTATAGTTTCCGTTGCTATCTTGAGCAAATAGTCGTCTCTCAAATTTTTCCTCTTTTTTGGAGATTACCTTCGGTGTTATCCTCAATTCCCAAGTTCGGACATCCCGAAACGCACCGTGATGTTTTAGAAGTCGTTCGAGTTCAGTAATAGTTTTTTTCCAAATCGCAGTCGAACGGGTTTGTTCAACCACTAACGCTAGCTCTAACCATCTCTGGGGGGCTGGTTTTAGAACTGGCGTCCAAATTTTTTCTTCCGCAATGCGTCGAACAGTGGCTTCTTCATCCAGTATCTTTTCTATAGGAGATGGGAATTTCCGCTTTAAAGGACGAAGCGATCGCCCTAACTCTAGAGAATTCCTCAGTGCGATCGCTGCAGGTACTTTGATAGAAGTTCCCTGGTTGGTTGATGTCGCCGTTGTTGAGCGTGAGGTACGGGAGGGAAGATAAACCTGAACGCTAGGTTCTGGTAGTTCTGAGGGAGTGGGAGTTTCTGCTTGAGAGTCTGACTCTGGAGTTGTGGGTTTTTCTGGTGTTGGTAATTTTTGTTGCGCTCCAGATGATTGCTGTTGCGATTGTTCTGATTCTTCTATATGAACCGCCAACCAGAGAATTTCTGCTATCTCGCGAGCAGTTAGATTGGAGTTTACCTTTTTTAGAATAGCGATCGCTTGCTCAATCATAACCTTCCGTACTGCTTAGATAGCGTAACACCTGATTCATTAAGGTTTGCTTATCATTTGATAAATCAAGCATCGGAGAGTCACTGTTATCAGATGTCTTGGTTAACAGATAAATTGCATTGAGTAATTGATCTGTTGCCAACTCTCCCTCATTCCGTCGTTCTACAAACTTCTCAACGATCGCTCCTGCTTGTTCAATAATATTATCCCCTAAATGTGCCTCAACAATTGCTTTTAATTCTTCAGGAGTTGGTTCTGGTAAATCTAGTCTCAAACAACGGCGTAGAAAAGCGGGCGGAAATTCGCGTTCACCATTACTTGTGAGAATGACAAAAGGAAACGCCTGACACTGTACCTTTCCTTTTTCAAGGATTGCTGTTTTTTTATCTTCTTCTTTATAGTCAGTTTGAACAGTAATTTTTGGTTCTTTGCTAGCAATTCTTGTAAGTTCAGGAATTTCAAATTTCCCCTCTTCAAAAATATTTAGCAAATCATTGGGTAAATCTATATCGCTTTTATCTATTTCATCAATCAATAAGACTCTGGGAGTTTTTGAAGGAAGCAACGCCGTTCCTAACGCACCCAATTGAATATACTTGCCAATTTCAGCTAAATTATCCTCATTGTCCTGAGAGTTACGTTGAGAATCTTGTAATCTACCAATAGCATCATAGCGATAAAGACCTTCCTGTAAAGTAGAGCGAGTTGTAATATTCCAACGCAACACCTCACCCAATTGTAATTCCTGAGCTACAGCATAAGCTAGAGAAGTTTTTCCTGTTCCCGGTTTTCCCGTTACCAACAAGGGGCGACGCAAATACAATGCTGCATTCACGAGATCGATTTCTTTACTTCTGACTGTATAGGTTGTACCTCGCGTTTTTTCAGAGAAATTACGCCAATTAGGAGGAGCGGGAAGATTCTTAATTCCTTCGTGAGGTTTTTCAGGTGTTCCTTTAAAGATTTTCCAAGAGTTCATACTGTATTTATTGATACTTTATATCAGGTGGCTGTATTTCAGGATTTTCCCATTGCAGAGCAATATGATATCCAATATGCTCGTCTTTCTTTTTACCTAAAGCATCTGCACGCTTTTGTTTTACAACCTCAGGTAACTTAATAAGTTTGCCTTGTAACAGTTGTTCTAGTTCATATTTACAATTAATATTAGGTAGAGTCTTTCTTAACCAAATCGCTACTGGTACTGCTGATTTATGAATTAAATCAATATGTTTCTTAGATGGTGGATCTAACATTGTTACTCCAATCACATGAGAAGAGAATAAATTCTTTGCTAAACTATCTAAGTTACTACAATTTCCAATTATAAAATTGTTAGAATCTAAATTAGTACAGTCCTTCTTTAAAATTTCCCATTTTTGTCTCCATACACCTCTACGAGTATTATATTTCTCGTTGCTTCGTTCACAAGAACGAATCACCACCTGATAATCTTTCCCAATAGGAGTTTTATCATTAAATTCTTGAATTTCAGACCATTCAAATTTATTACTTTCTTGCACTAGTAAGTCATGAGATAAAAAGAACACAATAATAGGTAAGTCGTATTTTTCACCTTTATGATGATCTTTATTGATTTGAGCTATCAAATCTTCTAGTAATCTAGAAATATTTCTTAACTTAAAACCCTCTTTTCCTTCATTGTAAATATTTAAGCTTTTATATTCATTGTTTTCATAACATTCATCAGCAATAAACCAAGCCATTACATTATAGTGTTGTTCTCTACCTTGTCTACTTTTTTTAATTTGTACTAGAAGATAAGTAGGAATCAATGCATTTTCTGCTGTCGTGTTTACCTTATTTTCTAATGAAGTTAATAAATTAAGAAAATCTGGATTATTACTTTTTCCCCAATCTCTTAATTTATCTGCTGTTTCTGAAGGAAAATTGTTCTTTTTCAAGATTAAGAATTGTGCTACAAATTTTACAATATGACTGGGATAGGTATTTGCTTCAGGCATATCTATAAGGTTAGTTAAAATTTTTTCAAACGTATCAACAGAATCTTCCCAATCTTCATAGCCGATATTACGACAAGAACGATAAGCTTGCGTCATTTCGTGAAAGAAGCTTTTTTCTAGAGGAATAAGAATATTAAATAGCTCGGAGATAGCATCATATTGTTTTCTAAATTCTTTTAATTGTTTGTTTCCAGAATTCTGGTCAGAAGCATCTTTAATCAGTTTCTCAACCCATCCCTCAGACTCTGCTGTTTTAATCAAGTTATAAACAATGTCTACTAAGGTATTTCCTCCAGCGATCGCATTTAGGCTTTTGTGAAGCTGATAATCTACCATTTGTTCGAGTTTGCTCTTATCCGGAAACGCGCTAATCAAAGCATCTTTTAGTTGTTCGCGTTGTTTACCAATTAATTCCATGCACTTTTCCTACTTGAATGACTTAGAAAAACATTAAAATATACTTAAACAGCACTGTTTTTTATACTTTGCCGTTATCTTTAAGTACTTACACCTCCATTCTGCTTGCTTTCGGACGTAGAACCACCTTCAATAGTTGTCTGATTTTTCACAGGTGCATCTAATTCAGGTTCTCGATTCTTTTCTACCACAAGCTTTGCATCCCGATAATCTGCTAAGATCATATCTCCAAAGCCCTCAGTACGAGCTGTTGGTTCTTGAGTCCTATAGTTTTGCACACCCCAACGACGCAACCCATCCAGTACATGATTCTTGAGATCGTCCACAGTCACAAACTTTTTACCCACGCGATCGCCTTGACCGGAAAGCCCATCTAACAAATAATAAGTAAAGACTCCGTGTTGTTTTTCTTGCCATTCAGATGCAACTTGTTGAGCGGTACTTGCTGCAATGAGAGCAAAACCTTTGGCTAACTCATAAACATTGTGGATAAATTCCGGAGCGGTAATACTCTTTTGTCAAGCTTATAATCTACCATTTGTTCGAGTTTGCTCTTATCCGGAAACGCGCTAATCAAAGCATCTTTTAGTTGTTCGCGTTGTTTACCAGTTAATTCCATGCACTTTTCCTACTCGAATGACTAAAACAAACATTAAGATTTTTTTAAATTTTGAACGAATATAATTTGCTAAGGTTTCACAGATCCTCTAAGTACTTTATAAGGTCATTAGCTATTAACTTATGCACTTATAAGATTTCTATTTGATTTTTGAAATATAGGTAGAGTGGGTAATGCTCACTAAATTCTAAATACAGGATATTCAGGATGTTCTGGATTTGGAATCAACCTCTGATTCTTGCAATCTACGTACAAATCTAAAGTTTCCAATACTGTTTGACCGATTAACGCTTCATCACCTGAGACTAAAGTAGCTTCTGTTGTTTCACGTCCCTCGATCTCAATAATCACAGGTTCAGTCAATCCAACTGGTTCTTGTCTTCCATCAGCATACTTTGCTATCTGCTGAGAGCGAATCTTCAAACCAAGCTTTTCCACTATTTCCATTGGTAACACAGTACAGCACCAGTATCTACAAGTGCTTGTGTCTCCCACACACGCAACTGATTTGGATTTAATAATCCACGCTCGACTAAAATTTCATCGACAGCATTTGTGAGCTTCACTTGCACTCTAACTTCTCCCATATCCTTACTAACTATACGATTGGAACGATTGAAATCTAGCATGACTCATACCTTACTACTTGCAATCCCTTGTTTTTATTGTAAGTAATGTTTTCTTGGGGATTCTGATACCCCATCAGAACTATAGCGGTTCTCACTTGAATGAAGTACAGATTTATCTGCGTTCGTCCGCGTTCATCAGCGGTTCCATAACTTTTTTATGTGTTGCACCCAATTGAAAACCACTATTGTTCGGTTTGCGATCTCACGACTTATTTCTAAAGCTTGGTGATAATATTTCAGGGCATTTTGGTATTGTTTTATATCAGTGCAGACGGAACCTAAAGCTCCTAATGCTGATGCTTCTGTTGCTTTTGAAGATGTTTCGCGTATAAAATTTTCTGGTTGACATATAACCTGAAAAAGATGTTCACTCAAAACTCTGACCCAATGGATGAAGACTTGATAAATTAATATTCTGCCACTGCTAACTTAAAGTATGGAACTACGACACCTCCGTTATTACAGTGCAATCCCTTGCCAATGAACCGTTTATTTTATTTCCTCGTCATTTAAGAATAGGGCTATATGATAAGATTATGGCTCATTAACTTATGCACTATTAGGTTATTGGAAAACTGACATTCCGTCCCTTTCTGAAATCTCCCCTTTCGTGAACCATCACAAATTCCCTTGTCGGAGAAACTGCTCGAATTCTTGAACAGCATCATACTGGTCAGGCATGGCGATATATTGCAGTAGCACATTTGGGTCGAGATTGGGGAAGAAACTGCTACGGCTAACTTCCTCATATTCACCTTGTGCATTTAAATAGAATATTCTAATGGTGTCAGATTTCCAAAACCAAACTTCGGGAACTTGTTTGGGTTTGTATAATTCCCTTCTATCAATAGTGCCACTAGTAACAATAATTTCAATGACGATATCAGGAACTGGTTTTTTTGTGCCAATGCTATAAGATTCATCAGGTGTACCAGAGGCATATCCTGGTGCTTGTAAGGTATAACCTCCACGTTTGTAAAATCTAATCTTTAATACTCTTATATAAGCATCTAACAGCAAGCTAAGAGAACTTTTCACAGCCTCGTGTTCTTCACCAATAGGAGACATAATTTCTAAAATTCCTGATAAATAAGATAGCCGGACACTACGGTTATCGATGAGCTGTGCCTCAATACCTTTAAATTGCTCCCAGGTCACATCTGTTAGGGTTACTAGTTTTTCTTCTATAGCACGGTCTAAAAGTGAAATATTCATAAATTATACGATTGGAACGATTGAAATCTAGCATGACTTATACCTTACGGCAAGAAATCCAAAAGGGTATAGATCAAGCCGACAGAGGCGAACTTTTAGATGGAGAAGAGGTGATGGCGCGGCTTCATGCACGTCATCAGGCGGCTTTGGCTGACGGTTGATATATGAATTATAATATGCGAAATTAGTTTGTAGTTACACTTTAGCGCTAAAGCGCAACTACAAACTAAGAGTGATTTATTTGGTCACTGGTCACTGGTCACTGGTCACTGAAAATTAGCGTCGCCAGCACCAGCTTAACAACGTGCAACCTGCCATGAGTTTGACTGCTTCTAATGCCCAATAACCACCGTGTAATAAGTTCATATTTGCTGGAGTATCAAGAACAGCCTCAAATAAATTCAGTTGAACGCCAAGAGCAGACATTTGCGGAGTCAAGAGATAGGTATCCACCAAAGCGACTACTAGTAGTAAGACTGATAAGATTATTGAACTCAAACGCCACTGAGATTGGGTATTGCACAAAGCCAATACACTGGCTAATACCAAGCTCGCACACAGTAACTCAATCCGATTAAAATTCCAGAAAATGACGTAACCTGCTGATGCAAAACCGGACTGAGCCATCATGCCAGTTACATATAAGCTAGGCATAATTACCCAACTCAAAACTAGGCTAGCACTGAGCCAGAAGCCCAATGTTAGCATGGCAACAGCCTGCCAATTGGGTCGTTTCAGTTCGACGTTAGAAATAGCGTTCATAGGAAAATTGCATATGTTTATATTCCTAGTGTCTAACCTAACAACGGATTTTGACAACAAGTATCAATTATCTTTTACAATCATTTGCAATATTACAAAGAATTGAACCTTTTCCTAAGTTACACCGTAATTGCTCTCACTAAATTCTTAATGTTATTTACATCTTGTTAAGAAGAGTCAAGAAGTTGGTAAGTGCTAGCATATTAAGTGTAGGTAAAATTTCTGATAAAACGGGGTGTAAAACCTGTCCTAATCTTTGAAGTTGAAAAAGCAATGCGCGTCCCATATTTACTTAGTACAGCAATTGCTTGTGCAGTAGCAATTGGTAGTTATCCCGCTAACTTGAGTCAAGCAGTCCAGTTGCGAGACGGTAAAATATATTTTACTCAACCGCCCCGCCTAGAAGAGGTGGTGACAACTTATAAAGATGTCAATGTATGGGGTGCAACATACTACTTCACCGTTAGCATACCGGAAACGGCTGGAGAACCACTCCAAAAGATAACAATTAATCAACGAGATGGAGTAGATAACATCCGCTTTGACCTCAAAGACAGTGCAGCTTTTGAAGGTACCCGTTCTCAACGAGGACAACGGGTAGAACTCAAAGATGTAGCTAGCGATCGCAAGACAAAAACAGTATCGCTGACTTTCGATCCACCTTTGTCCCCTGGTAAAATTGTCACCATAGGTTTAAAGCCGAGAAAAAATCCTACGATCGCAGGAGTTTACCTATTTGGAGTGACAGCGTTTCCACCGGGAGAGAGCGCACACGGTCAATTTCTTGGTTATGGAAGGTTACAGTTCTATAACTCTTTTGATTCCAGAATTCCATTTTGACAGTGACCAGTGACCAGTGACCAGTGACCAGTGACCGGATTAACGGTTTTTATACTTCAGATCTCCGACTTCTCAAAGAAGTCGGAGATCTAACTGGAGAGTTTACTCTTTGTAACAAGAGATCGCCTACTCGTAAGGAATTGGCAATAATGGTCAGTGTTGGATTAACAGCAGAACTAGATGGAAAGAAACTGCCATCAACAACGTAGAGATTATCAACGTCATGGGTACGGCAATTGAGATCGAGTACGGAATTGGTGGGATCTTCACCAAATCGACAAGTACCACATTGATGACCAACTGACTGAAGTGGCATCATGTTACGGGGATAAAGGCTAAATGGAACTAGGTGTTCTGCGCGATCGACCTTCTTGAGAATTCCTACCCAGCGTTTGGCAAGCCGATCGCTTGCTTCAAGGTTATTGGGTTTGTAGTTTAAGTAGAGGCGATCGCCCTCCACTCGCACGCGATTCTCAGGATCGGGTAAGTCCTCAGTTTGCAACCACCAGCCAACGGTGCGATCGGCAACAGTTTTTAGTTCTGCTCCCGGTCGCATTCTTAATAGTGGAGCTAGCAGTGCGGGAACTTCAGCTGGTAACATATCTGCCAATACGTTGCCAGTATTCTGTATCAAGCCCATGGGGTAGGGAAAGTCAGGTTCGCCCCAGTAAAAATCGCTAATGGCAATTGTCTTTTGATAAACAGATTGATTAATTTTTGTATTTAATTGCACCATTGCCATGCAAATATGCTTCATTAGGTTGCGACCCACTTGGTTAGAACTGTTTGCCAATCCATCGGGATGTTGGTCATTGTGCGATCGCAATAACAATGCTGCTGAGTTAATAGCACCGCAAGAAACCACAACAATATCGCCTGTAAAGAATTGAAGTTCCCCATTAATCTGGGCTTCTACTTGAGTCACTTCCCGACCAGAAGGACTCGTATGCAGGCGGGTCACTTTAGCTTCAGTTAGTAAAGTGATGTTTGCGTAATCGCGAATGGGCTGAATGCAATTGACTTCAGCATCGGCTTTGCCACGAGTTAGACAAGGAAATCCATCGCAGGTATTGCAGCGAATACAGTTTCCCAGACTTTTATCAACTTCGTTCAGTTTCAACCCCAATGGCAGATTGAAGGGATGCAAACCAGCTATCTGCAGAGCATTGACTAGCTCCTGCATTCGCGGTTCATGGTGTACCGGAGGATAAGAATAAGGTAAACTTCTAGTCGGTTCTGTAGGATCTACACCAGCCTGACCTCGAACATCATAAAGCTGCTCGGCTTGAGTATAATATGCTTCAAAGTCATGGTATTTCAACGGCCATTCCAGTGAGATACCATCCTTATGTTCTACCTGTTCAAAATCGCGTTCCCGCAATCGCAACAAGGCTGCACCATAAACTTTTGTGTTCCCACCAACCCAGTAATTCATTGCAGGACGGAAGGATTTGTTGTTCACATCATACCACTGCTCTTGGGTATGGTATCGCTCTCGTTGGTATACTTCCAGCGCACTCCAGTTTTCCTTTTCCCTGGGCAAAAAGGTACCCCGCTCCAAGATTAAAATCTTCTTACCACTGGGCGCAAGATGATAAGCTAGAGTTCCACCACCAGCCCCAGTGCCGATGATGATGACATCATAATAGGTATTTGTTGTCATGAATGTTTTCCTGAAATAGGTAGGCGATCGCTCAAATCGATATTGCCATTACGGTTGTAGCCACAGCGAAAAATACAACGTTTGTGATTTTCGTGATGCAATTTGGCACACTTAACGGCTCTCTGTCCAAATAGATATTGATACAACGTTGATGCCAGCAACATACCAGCAGGTGGTACAATCAAGTACAACCAAAATGCCGTCCAAATCTGAGAGGGAAAGGCAGAGGCAAAGGTGCGGGCAGGGTTCATGCCAAAGCCAGATAAAGGAGCTTCAAAAAAGACGTAAAGCATTACCAAAAATCCGGCAAATAACCCTGTAAAGCGATTGAGTTTTTGATTGTTACTTGCGAGCAAGACAGTCATCATCATGAGAAATGCAATGACTAGTTCACCCAACAAAGCCGCAACCCAGCCTAGTGTTCCTGGCACTGTCACAACATAGTTCACAGGTGGTTGCGTGAAAACTTTTCCCAGCAATAAAGCGACTAAGTATATACCAACCAATCCACCTAAACATTGAAACAGAATATAGAAAATAGCATCCTGTTGTTTAACTTTCCCCAAACGATAAAAGGTAAGGGTAACAGCAGGATTCATGTGTGCGCCAGATTGTTTTCCCCATGGAGAATAAATAAGAGCAATTGCTGTCAACCCCATAGCTATACCTATGAAAAATCGACGCATATCTGCATTGGCAATTGCTTGATGAATGGGAGAACCGGGATACTCAAATACGCAGGTAAACACCCCAGCAGAAATCATAAATATTCCCAGTTCTGCTGCTTCCATTAAGTATTCCGGCAAATGTTTCCTAAACGTTTCCACGCCCCTCCTCCTGCACTCGGTATTCGGCATTTTGCAGAATCATGCTAGCAACCAGCCCCGTCCAACCTGTTTGATGGCTAGCTCCAATCCCTGCGCCGTTATCTCCATGGAAATATTCGTGGAACAAAATATAATTGCGCCAATGGGGATCGGATTGGAAGATTTCAAGCCCGCCATACACCGGACGGCGACCTGTAGTATCCTGCTGAAAGATGGCAATCAAGCGATCCGACAGTGCGATCGCCACTTCTCGCAGCGTCATGTGTTGCCCGGAACCGGTGGGACATTCTATTGTAAAATCGTCTCCAAAGTAGTCATGAAACTTCCAAAGTGCTTCGAGAATCAAGTAGTTGACTGGAAACCAAATAGGACCGCGCCAGTTAGAATTTCCGCCAAACAGCCCTGTGGTGGATTCCGCAGGTTCGTAGCGGACGCAGTAATCATGCTCGCCTTGATGTAAAACATAAGGATGTTCTTGATGATACTTTGAAAGTGCGCGAATTCCGTAACAGCTAAAGAATTCATTCTCGTCGAGCATCCGTTGCAGAATACGCTGTAGCTTGGTTCGATAGGCGATCGCCAATAGCCTTCTCGCTCCTACCCCTGGTGTTTCCATACAAGCAACATTCTGTTTGAGATCGGGCCGGTTGCGAATAAACCATTCCATACGTCGTTTGAAACCAGGGAACTGTTGTAAAGTTTCTAACTGTAAAACCGCGACGGCAAATAGAGGAATTAAGCCTACTATCGATCGCACTTTCAACGGAAACTGGCGACTGTCGGGCAACCTTAGCACATCGTAGTAAAAACCATCTTCTTCATTCCACAAGGAAATCTCAGCATTCCCAATGCCATCAATGGCATCGGCAATATAGAGAAAATGCTCAAAGAACTTGCTGGCAATATCTTCGTAAGCCAGATCGTCTTTAGCGAGTTCTAGCGCGATCGCTAGCATATTCAAACAGTACATACCCATCCAGCTTGTACCGTCTGCCTGATTGAGGTAGCCGCCAGTGGGTAGTTCCTTGCTGCGATCGAACACGCCGATATTGTCCAGTCCTAAAAATCCACCCTGAAAGACGTTCTTACCTTCCACGTCTTTGCGATTTACCCACCAGTTAAAATTAAGCAACAGCTTGTGAAAAACCCGTTGTAAAAAAGAGCGATCGGTTCGTCCGTAAAACTTCTGCTCGATTTGATAAACGCGCAAAGCTGCCCATGCTTGCACGGGTGGATTGACATCACTAAATGCCCATTCATAAGCGGGCAATTGCCCGTTGGGTTGCATATACCATTCCCGTGTCAAGCGATCCAGTTGCAACTTAGCAAAATCTGGATCTATAACAGCAAGAGGAATCAGGTGAAATGCCAAATCCCAAGCAGCAAACCAAGGATATTCCCACTTATCTGGCATAGAGAGAATATCTTCACTAAATAAAGAAATCCACTCGTGGTTGCGTCCTACTTTCCGTTCTGGTGGAGGTGACGGTTGTTTGGGATCGCCATTTAGCCAGTCATGTACGACATAGTGATAGTACTGCTTGCTCCACAACAATCCGGCAAAAGCCTGTCGCTGAATGTTGCGCTCATCCTCTGACATTGGGAAAGGATTAACGCGCTGGTAAAATTCATTCGCTTCGGCAATACGAGTCTTGAAAATCGTGTCAAACTCAGTACCAAATGGATTTGTAAGCGTTTGCACATCACTCAACCGCAAGCGCACCACTTTGGTTTCACCTGGCGCAATGGATAATGTGTAGTGGGAGGCAAACTTTGTGCCTATGCAGTTTGGATTGACGGCTGCTGTCTGCCCATTTACCACATACTCGTTGATGCCATCTTTAACATAAGGTGAGCTATTGGTGACACCAAATAATTGTTCGTAGTTTGTTTCGTTATTCGTAAAGAGGAGTTCCGCCCCAGATTCGCAATACAGCCAGCGAGTTCCCAGCGTGGAATGCTCGGCTTCAATTAAACTGAAGTTGGTGTCTGACTGAACCACTTTTATAAAGGGCTGCTCCATATTGGGATTCCAAGCCCAGAGGTTGCGAAACCAAAGTGTTGGCAGTAGATGAAGAGAACTGGTTTGTGAGCCTCGATTGGCGATCGCAATCTGAATCAAAATATCTTCTGGTGCTGCTTTAGCGTACTCCACAAAGACATCAAAATAGCGATTCTCAGCAAAGACGCCCGTATCAAGTAGCTCAAACTCCGGTTCAAATTTGTTTCGGTGCTGATTTTCTTGCACCAGTTGCGTGTAAGGAAATGCTTGTTGGGGGTACTTGTACAAGCATTTCATATAGGAATGGGTGGGAGTGTTATCTAGATAAAAATAATACTCTTTCACATCCTCGCCGTGGTTGCCTTCTGTCCCCGTTAGTCCAAACAGACGCTCTTTCAAAATTGGATCGTTACCGTTCCAAAGAGCGATCGCAAAACACAAACGTTGGCGACTATCAGAAATTCCAGCAATGCCATCTTCACCCCAACGGTAAATGCGCGAGCGAGCATGCTCGTGGGAAAAATAATCCCAAGCCGATCCATCGTGACTGTAATCTTCCCGCACCGTACCCCACTGCCGTTCGCTGAGGTAAGGTCCCCAACGTTTCCAATAAGCGGCACGTTCTCGATCCTGCTGCAATCTTATTTCTTCTGGAGTCATGAACTAAACTTTCCCTCAATAAAACTTACAAAAAGTTTTACAGCAGTTCTCAAGTCAATAAAAAACCACACTTTGTTTGTTCTTGTGGTACGGGCGTCCCCGCCCGTACATTCCTCAGAAGGCGTCCCCGCCCGTACATTCCTCAGAAGGCGTCCCCGCCCGTACATTCCTCAAAGAGCGGGCGAGGACGCCCACCCCACAATTGTGGTCTATTAATTTGAAAATGGCTGTAAAAAATCTCTCTTACAAGCTTTTACTCCTTCTACCTTCTGCCCTTTGGCTTCTGCTGTCTACCTTCATTGCTCTTGATAATTCCAGAGCAATCCACCATCAACAAAGAACGTCGTACCCGTCACATAATCCGACTCAGAAGAAGCCAGAAACGCCACAATAGAGGCAACATCTTTTGGTTGTCCCAATCGTCCCAAAGGAATGTTTTTTACGAGTGCTCCCAACTTTTCTGGATTGTTCAAGAGTTTAGTATTGATGGGAGTTTCAATTGCTCCTGGAGCGACGTTATTGATGGTAATCCCATAGGGAGCCAGTTCAACTGCCAAATTACGAGTGAGCATTTTCAAGCCACCTTTGCTAGCACAGTAAGCCGCAAAGTGAGGAAAAGGCAATTCTTCATGTACGGAACTGATGTTAATAATTTTGCCCGGTTGCTTTGTTTCAAGCCGATGTCTTACAAATGCTTGGGTGGCAAAGAAAACTCCTTTGAGATTCACGTTCATGACAGCATCATAATCGGCTTCTGTCACATTCCAAAAGTCAGCGTTCTTCTCAATGCCTGCATTGTTTACCAAAATATCTAGCTTCCCGAAGTGAGAAACACTGTCTGCAATCATGCGTTGCACGTCGGTGACTGTTCCAGTATCTGCTTGAATTGTAAATCCATCAACCATTTGGCACTGACCACCTGCAGCCTTTACCTTCGACAAGGTTTCTTTTGCTCCTTCGGGATGCGATCGGTAGTTGATGACGATACTTGCTCCTTCTTCTGCCAGACGAATGGCGATCGCCTGTCCAATTCCCTGACTGCTACCTGTAACCAGCGCAACCTTTCCTTGCAGTTTCATAATTTGTTCCCGTGACTCTAACGTTGACTTGAATCAGAGCAGAACTAAATGTAATGAAGGCTTTTGACAGATCTATATTTTGTGAAAACTCGAGGATCGTGTTTTACATTAGTTACTATAAGTGACCTAGCGGAAATGGAAAAGTAGGTACTTGGAAGTAACTAAGTAACGATGGAGAAACCACCGATGCAACCTGCTGAAAAATCAAAGGGCTGTCCCTTGACTCCCCTAGTGGCATTGCTGACAGGACCTTGGACTCTGCACATTATTTGGACGTTAAGTACTCAAGGCCCAACTCGCTTTGGGGTATTGAAACGTCAGGTTGAAGGAATTTCATCAAAAGTTCTCACAGAACGGTTACGTATGTTGGAAGAGGCAAAAGTGATTTACCGCGATTACAAACCAACTATTCCACCGCAGGTAACTTATAGGTTGACGGAACGAGGAGAAGATTTACACATCGTTATGACACAACTTAATACGATCGCCCATAAATGGTATAACTAATGTCCGGCACCGACTTCAAAAATCGGGTTTCTTACAAATTGTGCAATATGTAAGCCTTGAGTTTTCGTCTAAAAATGCAGTTTTTTTTGTCTTCATAGTAATTAATAACGAATTGAGAAGCCCGATTCTGAAAATTAGTAGATTGCACCGCGAAAGATAATCTCAAATTGAAAAAAGAATGTGACAGATAGTTGAGTGAGATTAACTTTATGTAAAGCATTCTCAATCGAAAATCCAAAATCCAAAATCCAAAATGGTATGGGTTTTATTTTTCCTTAAAAGTCCACACACCATCATCCCAATCCCGATCGCATGGTGGTTTTTGCAGCCAGTGTTGACAGCGCTGTATATGTAACATTGCTGCTTGGTCTTTGCTGTCAACTTTTAAGACTTTAGCAAATTCTTTTCTGGCAAGCTTGAAGTCACGATTGATATAATAATGGCGACCTTGGTGATAATACTCAATAACTTGTAGTTTATCACTACAAATTGGATCGGAACGCAAACCAATCAGCTCATAGATAGCAACTGGCTCATTTCTACCTTTGACACGAATGTAATCTAGTTCTCGCGCCCACACTTGATCTTTGCAAGGATTATAAGTATTTTCACTGACAATAATGTCACATCCGTACTGCTTGCTGACACTTTCCAATCGCGAGCCAAGGTTGACGCCATCACCGATGGCAGTAAATTCCATCCGTTTGCTCGAACCAATATTACCGCTAATCACGATATCGGAGTTGATCCCAATCCCAATATTAATTGTTGGTTTGTTAGTGAAATGACGGCGGGCATTAAATTCTCTCAACCGATGGCGCATTTCTATGGAAGATTGTACTGCCATCCAAGCGTGTTCGTGTAAAGGCAATGGAGAACCATACACAGCCATTATGGCATCACCAATATATTTATCGAGCGTGCCTTTGTACTGAAAAACTGCCTCTACCATTGATTCAAAATATTCGTTCAGCATACTGACTACTTCCTCTGCTTCTAAATTTTCTGTCAGAGTGGTGTAGCCTCGAATATCTGAAAATAAGATGGAAACTTCTTTGCGATCGCCTCCCAATTTTGCATCGTCTAATTTCAGCAATTCTTCTGCTAATTCCTGAGTCATGTAGCGGTACATAGTACTTTTGAGCCGCTTTTCATCACTGATATCATCCATGACTACTAACGCCCCCCGGACTTGTTTGCAGTCGCTGGCATCAGCAATTGTATTGATTGACAAATTGATACTGTTCTGATCTTCATTAGAAGTCAGCAGCGTTCGATCTGGATAGTACTGTTCGCGGTACTTTAAATCAGCTGTATTTAAAGCTGCTTGACACCACTTGCGAAAGTCACCTTCTTTAATATTGATAACTTCGCTAACAAGTTTACCTTCCAAGCGTTCTTCTGGTTTCAAACCAAGTAAACGCTTGGCACTTTCATTGGCAATAATAATTTGACCTGCTTTATCCGTGGAAATCACTCCATTGGAAAGACTGCGGAGGATATCTCGCTGTAGTTGTTCTTGCTGTTTAACCATGGCAAATAATTGGGCATTTTGCAGCGCGACTCCTGCTTGAATGTTAAAAGCTTCCATAAACTCTTCATCATTGCGATCGAAGCTTGCTTGGAAGCATTCAGGAGCGTTCGGCCAATTAGCATGGCGATCGGGGAGAAAATCTCCTGGTTTCTTTTTATTCACTAGCTGAGTGACGCCAATCAAATCTCCATCTGCATTAAAAACTGGCATACAAAGCAAGCTACAGGTACGATAACCATTTTGTTGATCTATTTGTTTGGCTGTCTCGGAGTCTGGATTGTCATATAGGTCAAAGGGAATATTGAGCGTTTTGCCAGTTGCAGCGACTATACCTGCAAAACCTTTGCCAATGGGTACTCGTAATTCTCTAGCAGAACCGTCATCCTGAGTAATTTTTGTCCACAATTGCCCTGCTTCGCGGTTTACTAACCATAGGGTACTGCGATCGGCATTCATCAGTTCTTTTGCTTCAGCCATCACCCGCTTGAGGGTATCTTCTAAGTCAAGACTGCTTTGACTGAGGGACTTAACTGCTTTCATTAAGGCAGCTGCAGCTCTTTGTTTTTGAGTTGCTATGTAAAAGGAACGAGAAGATTCTAAAATCAGCCTAATGGAGGGGGCAAATTCTTGAAATAACTGCTTGTCAGCTTCTGTAAAGCCTCTCATGTCAATACGTTCTGACAAAGGCGCATCTGGAGCATTAGGAACTCTTAATTTATTTAACAATTGTACAACTGCGACAAGTTGCCCGTCTTCATTCACCAGTGGCAACGCTAGCATAGTGTACGTGCGGTAGCCTGTTCTTGTTTCCTGTTCTTGAGCAAATACCGAGCGGGGATCGTCGTAAAAATCAAAAGGAATATTAACAACTTTTTTGTAGGTGGCAACTTCACCAGCGATCCCCTTATCGGCTGGGATGCGAATTTCTAAAGACCGATTGCCCTCTGTCTCTGCCACAATAGACCACAGTTCTTGCTTTTCCTCATCTAGTAAAAAAATTGTCGTGCGATCGGCACCCAGTAACTCCCCGGTTTTTAGGGTGATGGAATGTAGCATTTCTTGCAGAATTGTTTCAAATCCCTGAGAATCAAGCATAGACAGGGTTTGATTAACAATCCGTAGTTTTTGTTCAACTTCGGTAACAACCTGCTTAAAAGTATCCTGAGTTAAGGGCGCAAGGAAGGTAGATATTGTTCCTTTGCGTTTGGCAAGAGCACCCACTGCTGCAGCATTACGCTGCATAGCGTGGCTTTCGTGATTTGCAACACCAATAATTAGATCGGCGGTAGCACCGCAACCACGTTGATGAACTGACATAACTGACTTTTGTTATAGAATTTGACTTTAGCAATGTTTAACAATGGCATTTAATGTATGTAAGTGTTGCTACAAGCAAACAAACAGAACATAACATATTCCACAGTGTAATCTTTTATCAAGCCAGCGTCATCTTCTATAGTCAGGAGTTAAGAATTGAGAGGTAAAAATTTAAAACTCATAACCTAAATTTCATCCTTAAGGGGGTTGCATAAAAAAAATAGTGCTTCATTCTTATACAATTCTCTTTCACATAGTTAGGAGGCTCGCAATGTTGGGATCGGTTTTTCGTGGGTGGTGCTGGCGCGGCGCTTATGTGACACTTGTGAATGGGTTAATCGTGGGAGGTACTATTGCTTTCGCTGAAAGTTTTGCATTGGCTCAAAGTCATATAGTCCCAGATAACTCTTTGGGTACCTCAAATTCTATAGTGACTCCCAATGTTGATATTAAAGGAGTTCCAAGCGAAGAAATATCAGGCGGGCTCATCAAAGGAACCAACCTCCTGCACAGCTTTCAGGAATTTAATATTGACGCGGTTCGTGGAGCTTACTTTACTCTTCCAAACGGTGTTGAGAATATTTTAACTCGCGTCACAGGCGCAAACCCCTCTCAAATTCTGGGGACTCTTGGTATTGCAGGGGGTAATGCCAATCTGTTTTTCATGAATCCTAATGGTATTTTTTTTGGTTCTACAGCCCGTTTGGACGTAATGGGTTCATTTGTCGGAACAACTGCAAATGCTATCCGTTTGGGTAATGGGGACATTTTCAGCGCTAAACCAACAGAGCCTTTGCCAACCCAATTGTTAAGCGTTAATCCTAATGCCTTTTTATTCAATCAAATTTCCAATCAAGCAATTGGCAGCATTCAAGTGAATGGGGCATCTCTGTCAGTTAGGGAAGGCAAGAGTTTGATACTTTTAGGTGGCAATGTGAGTTTAAATACTGCTAATATCCAGGCGTTAGATGGTCAAATAGAACTTGGTGGATTAGCAGTTACAGGAACAGTAGAGCTTTTGGGTAGCGCTAATCAATTTAATTTGCGTTTCTCAGAGAATATACAGAAATCAGATGTATTACTTACTAATATGGCAAAAGTTGAGGTAACTGGTAAGGGTCAGGGTAGTGTAGCAATTAATGCTCAAGATATAAATATTTTTGGGGAGAGTCTGATTTCTACAGGCATTAGATCGAGATCCCGTGCAGAAAGTTCAACTTCACGAGATGTTACATTAAATTCCACAGGTACTGTGAAGGTAAATCAGAACAGCCAGGTTAGAAATGTTGTAGAAACTAATGCGATTGGTAATGCAGGCAACATTACTATTAATGCGAGTAAAGTAGAGGTTACTGGCGGGCAAATTCGCACCCGTACTTTAGGAAACGGTAATGCAGGTAACATCAATATTAAGGCTGGTGAGATTCTGATAGATAATCCATTGTATGAAAGTGTCCCTCGTAACAGGAGATCGGATGATAAACCTGCAATTGATGCAAGTAACTTTAGTAATAACTCTACTACAGGAAGAGGACGTAGTGGGAACGTATCATTGGAAGCCAATGGCTCAATCGTTTTAATTGGGCGAGGCGAAGGAGCAGTGTATGATAATAAGGTGATTTCTACTTACACAACTAATGGGGGTCGAGGTGGAAGTGGAAATGTATCAATTAAAGCCAACGGTTCCATTTCTTTAGAGAATGCGTTTATTGTCACCAGCAGTTTTAACGGAAATGCAGGAAATATCTTACTGCATGGTGATGAGTCTCTCTCCTTAACAAACAATAGCGCTCTTGTCGCCACAAGTTTTATCAAAGGGGATTCTGGAAGTATCACATTAAAGTCTTATGATTCAGTCTTAATAAAAAGCAGCTTAATTTCCGCGAATATTGGTGCTACTGAAAACTACCTTCCAGCCGAAGGAAACGCTGGCAACATATACATATCTGGGAAGTCTGTTTTTGTAACTGCTGGCTCGGAATTGACAACAAAAAATGCTTTAGGTGGTAATGCCGGTGATATTCAAATTGATGGCATAGATACAGTAGAAATTTCTGGCAGAATACCGGATTTATTCTCTAACAAGAATCGTTCATCAACAGCAATATACAGCACTTTGATGACAACGACAGAGAAAAATGCTGGCGGGCAGGCAGGCGATATTAGTGTTAATGTCCCGAATGGAACTTTACGCGTGGCAGATGGCGCGAGTTTAAGGGCAGAAAGTCAGGGGAATTTTAAAGGTGGTACGATCGCTGTGAATGCGAAGAGAGTTGAATTAACTGGGGGTGGAAAACTTCTCACAAGTGCTTCTAAAAGTGGAGATGCTGGTAATATTACCATTATTGCAAGCGATCGCATTGACATCTCAGGTAGCAATCCCAATTTTGACAAAATTTTTAACCAAACAGCAATTGAAGACGGGGATAAAGCAGAGGCAGAGATTAGACTTGGTACTGTTGGTGGTGCTAGTGGGATATATGCCAGTACTTCTGAAATGTCTACTGGAAAGAGTGGAAATATTAATTTGACAACTGGAAAGTTGAGTGTCCGAGATGGCGCACAAGTTAGCGTTAGTAGCGGTCAAAAAGATGCAGGCAATTTAGAAATCCAAGCTCGCTCGGTATTTTTAGATAATGGGGGGAAATTACGAGCTGCAACTGCATCTAGTGAGGGTGGAGATATTAAATTGCAAGTGCAAGATGTAATTCTAATGCGACGCCAAAGTCAAATATCTGCTAACGCAGGAAGTAATGGGAATGGAGGTAATATTACCATCAATATTCCTAATGGCTTTATTGTTGGTTTCTCTAATGAAGATAGTAACATCATTGCTAATGCCCAACAAGGTAAAGGTGGTAGAATCACAATTGTAAGTTCTGGAATTTATGGATTGGAAAATAGGTCCAATCTCACATCTCTAAGTGACATCAACGCTAGTTCAGATTTTGGATTAGATGGTACGGTTCAAATCGATCTTCTTAGCATCGATCCCAATTTAAGACAAATTGATTTACCAACTGAAATTGTTCATACAAGGCTGAGTCAAAGCTGTCAAGACATGACAGCGCAAGAAGAAAGCAGATTTGTTATTACTGGACGTGGTGGTTTGCCGTCTAACCCTTACGGAATACTTAATAATGAGACGGCGATCGCAGATTGGATTACACTCGCTCCTAATAACCAAGTATCTCCAACTTCAACTACAGTCAGCCGTTATTCCGACGATTTGCTGGCAAAATCTATTGTGGAAGCTACGGGATGGACAATTAGTCCTCAAGGAGAAATTATTTTGACTGCATCTACATCTACAATTGCGCCTTTGGGGTCTCAATTGAGATCTTCTGGTTGTGGAACCTCATCATTAACTTTCTAGAGCGCCGATCTAGTAGTTAAAAAGGGGCAAAAAACCCGGTTTTTCTCTTGAAAAGCTAGATATCTTGTATGCTCAACTCGAAGAAACCGGGTTTTTGTGATTAGTGGGTCGATGCTCTAGTAGATTATGAATATTTGTATATTTTATGAAATTTTGTAAAAAAGGAAATGTGGGCAACAATTTCTCGCGGACGGGTTTGGAAAGATGAAATCAAAAACCGTGCTAAAGACGGAACATATTACTGGGTAGATACAACCATTGTGCCGTTGTTGAACGCTGACGGCAAACCATATCAATAAGCGGATATGCAGATAGCGAAATTCTTGCGGAGGTAGAAAAAAGCGGTGGAGTTTCAGCGTTCTTGTCCAAACCTTTCACCGCCAAGGAACTGATGCGAACTCTTTACAAGGTCAAGATTAGCTGATGCAATTTTTTCCCTTAAACGACTGCTTTACCCTGAAAAGACTTACACACGACGCGCTAGGGCACGTCTCTACATTGTTTTTCATCAGATATATAATTAGTTTAAGTGGGAAAGCGAAAAAATGTATAAACCTTGCAACTACTAATGGCTATGGCTTTCAAGCTCCTCCGAAAGGAAATTTCAAAAAAGTTAGAGAAAACCCTTGACAAACACAAAACGGGTTGTTATCTTGGATAAAGTGTGAAGCGAGAGGAAACGCCGCGTCACACAACCGAACCACGATAAATCAATAGTTTGGAAGCCAAGCAATTTAAAACCTCGTCAAGAAATTAAGTTGCGGGTAAAAACCCAAAACAAAACAAAAATAAGAAGCCAAGATGTCAAGACATACCTGAGTATGGTTTGACCGAAAAGAACACTTCAAAACGGAGAGTTTGATCCTGGCTCAGGATGAACGCTGGCGGTATGCTTAACACATGCAAGTCGAACGGAACCTTTAGGGGTTTAGTGGCGGACGGGTGAGTAACGCGTGAGAATCTGGCTTCAGGTCTGGGACAACAGTTGGAAACGGCTGCTAATACCGGATGTGCCCATGGGTGAAAGGCTTGCTGCCTGAAGATGAGCTCGCGTCCGATTAGTTAGTTGGTGTGGTAAGAGCGCACCAAGACGGCGATCGGTAGCTGGTCTGAGAGGACGATCAGCCACACTGGAACTGAGACACGGTCCAGACTCCTACGGGAGGCAGCAGTGGGGAATTTTCCGCAATGGGCGAAAGCCTGACGGAGCAATACCGCGTGAGGGAGGAAGGCTCTTGGGTTGTAAACCTCTTTTCTCAGGGAATAAAAAAATGAAGGTACTTGAGGAATAAGCATCGGCTAACTCCGTGCCAGCAGCCGCGGTAATACGGAGGATGCAAGCGTTATCCGGAATGATTGGGCGTAAAGCGTCCGCAGGTGGTTTATCAAGTCGGCTGTCAAAGCGTCTGGCTCAACTAGATAAGGGCAGTGGAAACTGAGAGACTAGAGTAAGGTAGGGGTAGAGGGAATTCCTGGTGTAGCGGTGAAATGCGTAGAGATCAGGAAGAACACCGGTGGCGAAAGCGCTCTGCTGGACTATTACTGACACTGAGGGACGAAAGCTAGGGGAGCGAATGGGATTAGATACCCCAGTAGTCCTAGCCGTAAACGATGGATACTAGGCGTTACGCGTATCGACCCGCGTAGTGCCGGAGCCAACGCGTTAAGTATCCCGCCTGGGGAGTACGCCGGCAACGGTGAAACTCAAAGGAATTGACGGGGGCCCGCACAAGCGGTGGAGTATGTGGTTTAATTCGATGCAACGCGAAGAACCTTACCAGGGCTTGACATGTCGCGAATCGGAGGGAAACTTTCGAGTGCCTTAGGGAGCGCGAACACAGGTGGTGCATGGCTGTCGTCAGCTCGTGTCGTGAGATGTTGGGTTAAGTCCCGCAACGAGCGCAACCCTCGTACTTAGTTGCCATCATTAAGTTGGGAACTCTAAGGAGACTGCCGGTGACAAACCGGAGGAAGGTGGGGATGACGTCAAGTCAGCATGCCCCTTACGTCCTGGGCTACACACGTACTACAATGCTATGGACAGAGGGCAGCAAGCATGTGAATGCAAGCAAATCTCACAAACCATGGCTCAGTTCAGATCGCAGGCTGCAACTCGCCTGCGTGAAGGTGGAATCGCTAGTAATTGCAGGTCAGCATACTGCAGTGAATTCGTTCCCGGGCCTTGTACACACCGCCCGTCACACCATGGAAGCTGGTAGTGCCCGAAGTCGTTACTCTAACCATTCGTGGAGGAGGATGCCGAAGGCAGGACTGGTGACTGGGGTGAAGTCGTAACAAGGTAGCCGTACCGGAAGGTGTGGCTGGATCACCTCCTTTTAGGGAGACCAACTTTTCAGTTTTGTAGTCATCAGTTCTCAGTGACCAGTGAAAGATGGTCACGGAGAACTGAGGAATCAGAGAAATTGAAGGGACATCCCAGGTCGTGCGAGGAAAAAAGGAAATTGGCTTTCAAACTAGAGATCGGTTCGTTCAGTGACTCCTGACCAGTGGAAAGAACTGGAGCCGGAGCACTGAAAAAATAGTGTTTGCAATGCACTTGAGGGCAATTCAAAGCTAAATCATCAATTCATCCGAGCGAATGGGAAGATTCAGCAACTTGTCTCCTCAAAGAGCAAGACTGCTGGGGAAAAAACCAGCCAGAACCTTGAAAACTGCATAGAGACGCGAAGAGTCAGTGACCAGTAACCAGTGACCAGTGAGAGATTGTTCTCAAACTGAGAACTGAGAATTGGTCGGTGAACTAGAGAAAGCCAAAAAGTGGTCAAGAGAATCAGGGCTAATGGTGGATACCTAGGCACACAGAGGCGAAGAAGGACGTGGTTACCAACGAAAAGCTCCGGGGAGCTGGAAGCAAGCATCGAGCCGGAGATGTCCGAATGGGGCAACCCAATAAACAATAGTAGCGAACCCAGTGAATTGAAACATCTTAGTAGCTGGAGGAAAAGAAATCAACAGAGATTCCCTGAGTAGTGGTGAGCGAAAGGGGAAGAGCCTAAACCAAATTGCATGCAGTTTGGGGTCGTGGGAAAGCAAGATCGAATCTAGCGGTTAGACGAAGCAGCGAAATACTGCACCAGAGAAGGTGAAAGTCCTGTAGTCAAAAACTCAAGGATAGTAGCTTCATCCCGAGTAGCATGGGGCACGAGGAATCCCATGTGAATCAGCGAGGACCATCTCGTAAGGCTAAATACTACTGTGTGACCGATAGTGAACAAGTACCGCGAGGGAAAGGTGAAAAGAACCCCGTCGAGGGGAGTGAAATAGAACATGAAACCGTTAGCCTACAAGCAGTGGGAGTCCGATTCAACGGATGACCGCGTGCCTGTTGAAGAATGAGCCGGCGAGTTATAGGTACTGGTAGGTTAAGTCACAGATGAAGCCAAAGCGAAAGCGAGTCTGAACAGGGCGTATGATCAGTATTTATAGACCCGAACCCGGGTGATCTAACCATGTCCAGGATGAAGCTTGGGTAAAACCAAGTGGAGGTCCGAACCGACCGATGTTGAAAAATCGGCGGATGAGGTGTGGTTAGGGGTGAAATGCCAATCGAACTCGGAGCTAGCTGGTTCTCCCCGAAATGTGTTGAGGCGCAGCGGTAACAAAAAAAACTGAGGGGTAAAGCACTATTTCGGTGCGGGCTGGGAGACCGGTACCAAATCGAGATAAACTCTGAATACTCAGTGGTAAAGTTACCAGTGAGACGGTGGGGGATAAGCTTCATCGTCAAGAGGGAAACAGCCCAGACCACCAGCTAAGGTCCCAAAATCATCTCTAAGTGGTAAAGGAGGTGGGAGTGCATAGACAACCAGGAGGTTTGCCTAGAAGCAGCCATCCTTGAAAGAGTGCGTAATAGCTCACTGGTCAAGCGCTCCTGCGCCGAAAATGAATGGGACTAAGAGATGTACCGAAGCTGTGGATTTCAGTGACCAGTAACCAGTGAACAGTGACCAGAAAGAAAAAAATGGTCACTGCTCACTGGTCACTGTTGAACTGAACTGGTAGGGGAGCGTTCCGTCTTCGGTAGAAGCAGTAGCGGCAAGCAGCTGTGGACGAGACGGAAGTGAGAATGTCGGCTTGAGTAGCGCAAACTAGGGTAAGAATCCCTAGCCCCGAAACCCCAAGGGTTCCAGAGGCAGGTTCGTCCACTCTGGGTTAGTCGGGACCTAAGGCGAGGCTGAAAAGCGTAGTCGATGGACAGAGGGTGAACAATCCCTCACTTTGAAGTGGGAGTCGGCAGAAGACGCATGAAAGATAGCAACGCCCTGAATGGATTGGGAGGTGTCTAAGGATGCCGAGTTGTGAAGGATAGTGCCAAGAAAAGCTCTGCTGATGATGAAAGCATCAAACCCGTACTCGAAACCGACACAGGTGGGGAAGTTGAGAAAACTCAGGGGCGCGAGATAACTCTCTCTAAGGAACTCGGCAAAATGGCCCCGTAACTTCGGAAGAAGGGGTGCCAGCGAGAGCTGGCCGCAGTGAAGAGATCCAGGCGACTGTTTACCAAAAACACAGGTCTCCGCAAACAAGCAATTGGAAGTATGGGGGCTGACGCCTGCCCAGTGCCGGAAGGTTAAGGAAGTTGGTCAGGAGGAAACTTTGAAGCTGACGACTGAAGCCCCGGTGAACGGCGGCCGTAACTATAACGGTCCTAAGGTAGCGAAATTCCTTGTCGGGTAAGTTCCGACCCGCACGAAAGGCGTAACGATCTGGATGGTGTCTCAGAGAGAGACTCGGCGAAATAGGAATGTCTGTGAAGATACGGACTACCTGCACCAGGACAGAAAGACCCTATGAAGCTTTACTGTAGTCTGGAATTGGGTCCGGGCTTGGCTTGCGCAGCATAGGTGGGAGGCGTAGAAGTATTCCTTGTGGGGAGTATGGAGCCAACGGTGAGATACCACTCTAGCGAAGCTAGGATTCTAACCCACGATTGTGAATCCAATCGGGAGACAGTTTCAGATGGGCAGTTTGACTGGGGCGGTCGCCTCCTAAAAGGTAACGGAGGCGCACAAAGGTTCCCTCAGCACGCTTGGAAACCGTGCGTTGAGTGTAAAGGCAATAAGGGAGCTTGACTGTAAGAGTTACAACTCGAACAGGGTGGAAACACGGTCTTAGTGATCCGACGGCGCAGAATGGAATGGCCGTCGCTCAACGGATAAAAGTTACTCTAGGGATAACAGGCTGATCTCCCCCAAGAGTCCACATCGACGGGGAGGTTTGGCACCTCGATGTCGGCTCATCGCAACCTGGGGCGGAAGTACGTCCCAAGGGTTGGGCTGTTCGCCCATTAAAGCGGTACGTGAGCTGGGTTCAGAACGTCGTGAGACAGTTCGGTCCATATCCGGTGCAGGCGTTAGAGCATTGAGAGGAGTCCTCCTTAGTACGAGAGGACCGGGAGGAACGCACCGCTGGTGTACCAGTTATCATGCCCATGGTAGACGCTGGGTAGCCATGTGCGGAGCGGATAACCGCTGAAAGCATCTAAGTGGGAAGCCCACCTCAAGATGAGTGCTCTCACTACTATAAGTAGTTAAGGTCACAGGTAGAACACCTGTTCATAGGCAGTCGGTGTACATACAGTAATGTATTTAGCCAAGCTGTCCTAACAGACCGAGGTCTTGACCTCTGTTCAGTGACCAGTGACCAGTGACCAGTGACCAGTGAAAAACTGAGTTATGGTTAATGTTCGCTGTCATGGCTTCAATTCGCGTTTCTGTGCAGTCTTCAGGGTTTTGATTGAGCGATCAGTGATGCGAAATCTTCACAGCGATCTGAGTAAACTTTCTTTACTGGTCACTGCTCACTGGTCACTGCTCACTGTCTTACCTGGTGCCTATGGCTCGGTGGACCCACTCTGACCCCATCCCGAACTCAGTTGTGAAACATTGATGCGGCGACGATAGTTGGCGGGTTGCTGCCCGCGAAAATAGCTCGGTGCCAGGTTTATATATCTAACAAAAGCAGATCCTAACCATGAGTTTAGGATCTGCTTTTGTTTTTCTATTCAATATGCGGGTAAAAAAAACTGCTTTCTTGAAGCTGAATCAATGAAATATCAAGCTTTGCAACAGATAGAACCCAGGTTTTTTGCCCCCTTTTTCACTACTTTACCGATGCTCTAGATAACAGCATTGAAGATTTTTAACTTCTTATACATGATGAAGTGATACTCCTACACAACTGCCGCGCAGTAAGTGTAGGCTTCTGGCAGATTTTATCTTTCCAGAACTTCCTTCCCAGTACTCCAACTGTTTCCCGGTACGGCTGTTTAAGGTCAGGTACGTATCCTGCCCGACCCTTGAATGACAAGCAAACAAGATTACCTACATTCCTTGAAGATTTTACATACCGGAGGCTGTAGTCAGCATATAGCGTATTAAGACCGCACTTCCCGGTAAAACCCCCTATCTTCAGTTGTCAAGGTGCAGTATGTGGTTAGCAATTTAAGCTTTACCATCACCCTTTTATCCGAAGGAAGAAGTTTGAAGGAAGGACCGAAGTTGGAATTTCTATGCCGAAGACGGCACGCTTCGCGAACAAACTTCTTTCTATAGGGGTTTAAAACCCCATCCCCTTAGGGTTGCCCGTTCTTATCTTGAGTCTGAATCCCCATCTCAAAACAAAACTTCTTCCTTCTTTCTTCTTTCTTCTTCCTTCGTTCAAGTTAACATTGCGGGGAAGACGTTGACTACCCGTTATGAAAGAATCAAGATTAAACTTAAGAATATCAACAAGGGAGATTAAATAAGCTGAGATTATATGCAGCAAGTAAGGATAAAACAATCACTTCCATGGTTGAGGACTGGATTGACCGTCTCCCCAATACAGAAATTGGCAATCAGGTTGCTGTCTCCACTCCCGCGTCCATCTACGATGAACATAGGTCGGGAGACGCAACCTGATTGCCCCAAAATTCATCTCATCACTCGTCCTTGCGGACTGAGTGAGAGGCTTCTTTTGGTTTTAGCTAAGCAGAGTGGACAATAATGCGCCCACCCTCTTGTTCCTAACTTCCTACAATATGTTTAGGGCAAAGAATCTAAATCTAACGATCGCATTCCTTGACGTTCAACATAAGCCAGCATACTTCCCAATTGCAACCAAACAAGCAAGCAAGTTAGAATGGCGACTGGTAAACCAACTGCATAGGCAAGAAAGGGTGGGAAACCAAAGATCTCAAAGCCCGAACAAAGAAACAGACATACACCTGCTGTTATTCCTAGAAATGGTACTGACAATTGTTTGACGGAAATTTGAGAACCAGAAGTTTCTGCACCATCGCTTTGCCATTTTTGTACTATTAATTTTAATGTTCCAGTTAAGGCTAGACCTGAAACAAGTGCTGCAAAAAGTCCGACTACCAATAAAAAGTAAGGTGGGTGTTGAGGATAGTAGTACATGAAAACTCCTGAAGTGAGAATGCTCATTGTTAAGTGCTATTTGCACTCTTACCATTAGCTATTAGCCATTAGCAACTAGCAATGTTTATGTTTTGCTACTACTAAAAGCTGCCGCAGCTTTTGGCAATATGGAAGCTACTGTATCCCTTGATAATTCTGTTAACACTCCAATTGCTACATTTAATAGGCGGGCTGGTTGGATATCATCTTTCACTAAATTCCACAGCTTTTGAACTTCTTCAGTATGCAGGCGATCGTCTTCAGTCAGCGCAAGGACTAACTGTCTGCGAAGAAACTTGCCTTCCTCCGACAGCAAGTATTGGAACCCTAATTGGGCTGTGGGTAACACATCAAAGTTATCATCAGTTCGGGCGATCGCAAGCAAACTCTCCAATCTTTGCCACTGGAATTTGCCATCCTTAAAAAGCACATTCAGCAACCGCCGCCGTAATTGGGGAGATTCTCCTGTGAGCAATCGTCTTGCTACGTAGGGATACGCTACCTCAACAATTTTGAAGTCTGAATTCAAGCTAAGGGCAATTCCTTCCTGTGTCACCAAAGAACGAATAATCAAAGCAAATTGAGCAGGTACTCGGAAAGGGTACTCATACATTAGTTCCGAGAAATTGTCAGTGATAGTTTTGAAGTTAAAATCTCCAACATTTTTCCCAATGGCATCCCCTAAGACCGCTTCTAATGCTGGTATAATAAGGTGAATATCTGTATCTGGGGTAAGAAAACCCAACTTTACATAATCTTCTGCCAAGTCGCTATAATCTTTGTTGACTAGATGCACAACAGCATCTACTAGATTTTCTTTGGTCGTTTCATTCAACTGATCCATCATTCCAAAGTCAATATAAGCCATACGACCATCGGGCATAGCAAATAAATTGCCTGGATGGGGGTCAGCATGAAAGAACCCATGTTCTAAAAGCTGTTGCAAACCAGCTGTCACACCAATTTGAATGATTGCCTCTGGGTCTAAACCTGCCGCACGAATACTCTTAGTATCTGTTAGTTTAAAACCGTCAATCCACTCTAAGGTCAAAACTCGGAGATTGGTATAGCGCCAATATATAGTTGGTACTTTAACTTGAGGGTCGTTGCGGAAGTTGGTGGCAAATTTTTCGGCATTGCGGGCTTCGTTGAGATAATCAATTTCTTCAAATAACTTTGTGCCAAACTCGTCCACTATCATTGTGAGGTCGTGACCGAGGTTGAGGGGCAACCAAGGGCTTATCCAACTTGCTACCCAACGCATGAGATAAAGGTCTAGCGAGAGAACTGGGCGTAAATTGGGGCGTTGCACTTTTACTGCCACTTCTTCACCTGTTACCAACCGACCTCGGTAAACTTGTCCCAAACTAGCCGCTGCTACAGGATGTGGCGACAACTCACTAAAGATTTCATCTATCGATCGCTCTAGTTGAGTTTCGATAATTCGGTAAGCGATCGCATTGTCAAAAGGCGGTAACTGGTCTTGCAGCTTTACCAGTTCGTCCAAGTAGTCTTTGCGTAATAGGTCTGGTCGCGTTGAAAGAGCTTGACCTACTTTAATAAAAGTTGGACCTAAGCGGGTGAGTAACTGCCGCAATTGAGTAGCTCGCTTTAGCTTGTTTTGCTCCTCTTGATTTTGCCATTCATCCCACTTAAGACAAAGTATAAACCAAACGAAAGACCAAACAATTGTCACTGCCCTTGACAAACCCAGCCAGGGGCGATAGCGATAGTGGCGGGCGATCGCTTCTGGATCGTAGCGTCGATTCTTTTGATTTTGTGTAAGGGTTTGCGAATTCACTCCCCTATTTTCCTCTTTAATTCGATTGAAAAAGGCTTTACACTCTAGACTTTAAGGAGGATATCCTTTGAGCTAAACACATGCTCTATAGATATTTCCTTTTCGATCTTATGCAATTTCGCCAAAGTTTACTTAACGTTACTTTTTATCTTTTATTTTATATTAATACATAAAAGTACAAATACTTATAGATTCTTTGAGAAAAACAAATTTTTTTCAGAATTATCACAATAAATTATGTATGATTTTTATCTCAGATATTACTAGCTTGGGATAAGAAAAGATGTCCTACAAGCAAATTGAGAGGAATTCGAGGATTTACAAAAAACTCTTATCCCTGAAAATAGTAATTATTTATACTTGAAGAAGGCAGCTTTGCTGGAGGCAGAGGCGGGAAGTGCTCACTTCTGTTGGGGATTCCTACCCGGCGCGATTTTAGACACCGTGTAGACGGTGCGGTTTAAACCGCATTGGCAGAGGACAGGCGGAACAGAGGGGATACGACAACTTGAGATGGCGTTACAAGGAGTTTGATTAACCCAAGAAATTTACTACTGAAATCAAGTTTCCTTCAAAACCGGAGGTAGAGACAACATCAATGCTTGCGGTACTAATATCAGTACTAGCTTGGGAGATCGTAAGGTTTGATGCTGAAGTTGCCTTACCAAAGATAAGGTAGGCTTTACCGAGTTCTGGAGCACCAACAATCAGATCGTCAAAGCCATCTTTATTGACATCTCCCGTGCTGCTAACAGACCAACCAAGGTTATCTTCGGAAGAAGTGCCATTGATAACAAAGCCATTATTACCATTGAGTGAAGAGACATCTAGGGAACTATTAGCACCAATATTCTTACTACCGTAGATAACATAGGTTGCACCTGCATCTCCAAACAAACTTTCTGCATCAGCAAAAGGAGCTCCAACTAGCAAATCATCAATACCATCTCCATTAAAATCTCCCGCGCTACTAACTGAGAACCCCAACCCGTCTCCTCCGTTCTTACCATTGATAACAAAGCCCTTGCCTTTAAGAGAAGAAGTGAATTGAGAAGGGTCAACAACAGCAGGAAAACCATCCTTACCTCCAAAGACTACATAACTGTTGCCTGAATAGTTAGGGTTAGTTGGGTTATCTTGATTGGTGGGAGAAGCCTTAATATAGGGAACTCCAATAATTAAGTCATCGTAACCATCTCCGTTGACATCACCCGCACCACTCACAGCCCAACCCGAGCGGCTGTCACTACTACCGACAATTTTGAATCCATTTTTGCCATTAAGGTCTTTAAGATCGAAAGATTTTTTTACAGAGTCAGATGCATAGGAATCTTGAGTATAGCCAGGGATAATATGCTTCCCACCAAAGACCACATAACTCTCTCCTGAATTCCCGTTTGCATCCCGCGCTCCAATAATGAGATCGGGAGTACCGTCACCGTTAATATCACCAGCTTGGCTAACCGAATTACCTGTGCGGTTTTTTTCAGTAATGCCATCAATGTAAGTTACACGAAGATTCTTATAGAATTGGCGTTCGCGATCAGCAGGAGTTTCTGTTTTCAAATAGTTAGCATTTGGGTTGAATCCAAACACGATCCATGCTTCGCCAGGAAGAGTACTATTTTTACCCCAAGTGTCATTAGGACCGGGAGCTCCAACAATTAAGTCATCAAATCCATCCTTATCGATATCTCCAGCAGAACTGACGGAGAACCCGACAAGTCCTTGTTGTTCATTGCCAAAGAAACTCCTTATAGAAAACCCTTTGGTATAGTCTGCGTTTTGCGTCTCTTTCAGCCCTGTCTGATACTCTTTATCAGTAGTGATTTCGTTAAGATTAAGGGTAGGAGAAAATTCTCCCTTTTTACCGAAAATTACATAAGCTCGACCATCGCTCAAAAGAGTGTCTTTTTGGTTAGTGCTGGGGTTTGTAAATTCAAAAATGTTTTTGGCATATGAACCAACAATCAAATCGTCAATGCCATCGCCATTAACGTCCCCCGCGCCGCTAACTGACTGACCTACACGCTCCTGACCTTGAGTACCAACAATGACAAAACCATTGGTACCGTTAAGAGAATTAAGGTCAATACTGTTTCCACTTCCAAGTCCCTTGTCTGTACCACCAAAAATTACATATGTCTTACCAAATTTATCATCTTGAATGTAACCTGCTGAGTCTTTTGTACCGGAAGAAGCATAACGTGCCCCAATTGCAAAATCGCTGATACCATCTCCATTGATATCGCCAATCCCGCTAACTGAGAAACCAAATTGGTCGTTGAGTCCACCGAAAATATAACGACCTTTGGTGCTATCTAGAGTTTGAAAAAGGTTTAACACAGATGAATTGCTCATGGTTTGGTGTTGCCCCTAAAGTTAAAAGCGATGAAGTACATTGACTAGTAGCCAAACTGACCTCTGCCTACTTCTTCTGCTTCAGTTGCGAGTTTTACGCAGAACCTTCAAACTCTTTAACATAAGTTCATTCTTTAGTGGATACAATTTTCTGTAGAATCCACCTTTCCAATCTCTCAATTTCCCCTCCTCTTCCCTCCCCACTCTCAAATATGGGACGCATCGTTATAAATTATTATTATCCGTGAACAACTGACTTATTCAGGCTTGGTTTCAGAAGGATTAAGAAAAAATGTTAAATTCATCAGAAACACCTATTATTGCCACAATTGTGCTAGTCGCTTTTGGAATCTTGGGTTGGGGCTTTTACCGCGCTAGACCATATGGCAAACTAGGAATTCTCGCCTGGTTACAGTCGGTCGTGCTGATGACTCCCTGGTTATTGTTTTTTGGGTTGTTTGCCGCAGGAGTCTATATCAACATAGTGAGTATTTTGTTCTTGTTGATAGTTTCTGCGGGAGTGTACATTTATCTCGGGAGACAGCTACGCGCTGCTGGTCAAGATGCGATTCTCAGACAACGGGCAACTGAAAGGCTAGCATCTGAAACCTCAAAAGAACCTGGTACCACAGATAACTCCACTAATCCGGCTACTGCTGCTCAACTCCAACTTGAGGTAATGCCAATTCCAGAAGAAGATTTGAGTGTTATCAGAAGTATCTTTGGTATAGATACCTTTTTTGCGACAGAAACGATCGCTTACCAAGAAGGTGCCATCTTTAAAGGTAATCTTAGAGGAGATGCAGAGAAAGTACACACTCAGTTGAGTGAAAGTTTACAAGAACGCCTAGGAAATAAGTACCGCCTGTTTTTAGTGGAAAACACAGATGGCAAACCTGTGATGATTGTCCTTCCATCCCGTAACGATCCCCGTCCAATGACAATACCGCAAAAAATCTTTGGAGTTATCTTGGTGCTAGCAACCATCGTTACAAGCCTGGAAACAGGTGGATTGTTACTGAATTTTGATTTCTTCTCGACTCCAGGACGGTTTCCGGAAGCTTTGCCTATTAGCACAGGTATTATCACAATTTTGGTAGCTCATGAAATTGGCCATTGGTTACTTGCTCGCCGTCATCAAGTCCGCCTGAGTTTGCCTTACTTTCTCCCGGCGGTGCAAATTGGTTCATTTGGTGCAATTACCCGGTTTGAATCTTTAATACCCAACCGTAAGGTTCTATTTGATATTGCTCTAGCAGGGCCCGCCACAGGGGGAATTATTTCTCTCTTAATGCTGGTGACAGGGTTACTACTTTCCCATCCAGGCAGTTTGTTTCAACTACCAAACGAATTTTTTTCCAGTTCGATTTTGGTAGGCACTCTAGCACGGGTTATTCTTGGATCTGCTTTACAGTCTCCCACAGTAGATATACATCCTCTAGTCGTTGTTGGTTGGCTGGGGTTAGTCATCACTGCTCTTAATTTAATGCCAGCAGGTCAACTAGATGGTGGTCGCATCGTACAAGCCATTTACGGGCGCAAAATTGCCGGAAGAGCAACAATCGCAACATTAATTTTGCTTGCGTTAGTCTCTCTAGGAACTCCTCTGGCTATGTACTGGGCAATAGTCATTCTATTTTTGCAAAGAGATTTGGAACGTCCTAGCTTAAATGAACTCAGCGAACCAGATGATGCACGCGCGGCTTTGGGTCTGTTAGCGTTGTTCTTGATGGTAGCAACTCTGCTCCCTTTATCTCCTGCTTTAGCCGGACGTTTAGGAATTGGCTAGGAATTGTTAGTGGTTAGTTGATAGTTGATAGTTGATAGTTGTTGTTTGCTATTAACAACTAACCACTAACCACTAACAACTAACCTCATTATGGTTTCCACCCTGCAAGCAGATTTGGGTAAGCGACGGGTTGAGGAAAGATATTTTTAAAGGCTAACTGTCGCTGTTGCGGCTTTTCACTAGCCATGTTCCAGAGGGTTTCATAGAAAAAGAAGGAAACTCCAGCAAATTTACGTTCTCTTACTTTTTGGACTTGAGTCTGGATTTGTCGCACGGGAACATATTTGCCTTTCAATCCACTAATAATTCCAATACTGACAGGAATATGACTCCGGGCTGTTTTGACTTCTGGGTATTCTAATTCGCTAACAAAGACATCTAGGTCATTGCGGTAGACTTGGATAACTAAATCTTCAATCAGCCCCATCCTTTCCCAACGCGCCCAATCTGCTAAGAAAAATTCGTAGGAGAAACGTTGGGGATTTGGTGCTACTGAAACCAAGCATTTTTTCTTAACTGCTTTGATAGCCGTAAAAACGCGTTTCATGTAGTCAGTAATTTTATTTGCTCTCCACTGTACCCATTCAGGGTCTTTTGAATTTTCTGGAGGAGTTTTTCCATTATGTTCTTTTTTATACAAAGCTACTGTATAGGGGTCATATCCCAATTCCGAAGGTAAGCCAAAATGATCGTCGAATTGGATACCGTCAATATTGTAGTTTTTTACGGCTTCAACGATTAATTCTTGTATAAATTGTTGCACTTGTGGAAGGAAGGGATTTAACCAAACTCGATCGTGGATGCCTTCTTTCCAAATTTTGCTGCCATCTCGACGACTTGTGAGCCATTGCGGACGATTTTTAGCTAATTGTGAATCGGCTGGTGCCATAAAGCCAAACTCAAACCATGGAATGACTGTTAAGCCTTTTCCATGACCAACTTCAACAACTTCCTTGAGCATATCTCGACCTTGCAGTCCGGGAACTGGGTCAAGCGATCGGCCAATAACTTTTTGTGCTACCTTACTTGGATACAGCGTATACCCCCAATTCCAAATAGTCGGATACACCGTATTGAAGTTTAAGTTTTTCAGAGTTTGCAAAGCACCTTGAAGCCGATAGCGATCGAACAACACGTCACTGTCTATATTCGTTAACCAAACTCCGCGTAACTCAAATGTCTGCGGACGAAAATTATTTTGAGCGGATGAGGGAACTGACAACATCACTGTAGTTAAGACGCCCAACACAACCAAGAATGCAAAGAATCCTCGGTTTGCACGTGCTTGCCTTACCCGTGTAGGTACTGCATTACACAAGTTAATCAAAAAGTTTTTTATCATTGAAGCCTATTGACGATATAAATATTTTAATCAGATGTTAAGTTTTGTTCCTGTTACGAAATAGGTGATTCCTGTTGTGTATTTTAAGCTTATAACAACATAAATTTGAATCAGTAAATATGAGGTTAACACCTGTGCTTATTGTTCAAAAAATTAACTAAAAAATTATGTATTTTTAACATAGTTTGTAACTTTGAATACAAATATTTCAGTGCTTGCCTAAATGTGGTCGAGTTATTTTGCTGGTAAATTTAGCTTATTAAAACAAAATTTGGAAAAGTATAATGATCGGCTTGGTTCATTCACGAGACAGTAAAGTCAACGTTACAGTTCCCACTCAGAGGCTTGTAAGAGCAATTCAGGTTTCTCAAGGAGAGTTTTCATTGCTTTTAGCCTGCTGTCACTCCACTATGAAGCAGACACAAATACTCCATTTATTAAAAGAATTTTGTTCGACCGAAATCAAAGAAATTGCTCTCCCACCTTCTTCTGAAACTTTTTATACAACTGTTACTGATATCCTTGGTGGCGATCGACCTGAAGTTTTAATAGTCAAAGGGTTAGAATCGGTGGTTGCTATCAATCAACTCATTGTCTCTACAAACGTGATGCGAGATGAGTTGCGAAAACGGTTTCAATGCCCTTTGGTGTTGTGGGTTAATGATGAAATTTTGCAAAAGCTTGTTTGGCTTGCGCCGGATCTGAAAAACTGGGCTGCTTGTACCATTCGATTCGATCAACATAATGACCAGTGACCAGTGACCAGTGACCAGTGACCAGTGACCAGTGACCAGTGACCAGTGACTAGGGAAGTGTTGAGAAGTTAGTTTGTTTGAATTTACAGTAAAAAACGTGAGGAACAAATAGCAAGTTTCCTAGCGTCCATAGCGGTATCTGGTTGAGAAGATACATAAGACTGCCATCTCCAAGAGCGCTGCTGTGGGATGACGTGATTTTTAACTGATAGCTACATAGTTATTAGTTTTTGCCTTTTCACTGATAACTACTTACGAGTAGGTGGGCGTTGCGTGCAACGTCCTAATAATAATTATTGCTCGAATATTACCATGAGACACATACCTACAATTTATAGTACTACAAAACAAGCGCAGATTTTGACTGCCTTAGTATTATCTAGCATTTTGTCTGTTGGAGGGGCGATCGCAGTACCTGAAGGTGTAACTGCGGCTCCGGCAAAGGTTTCCTCTGCAAAACCAAATAAATCTCTCAAGCAAAATACTAAAAAAGACCGCTTGCCAACTTCAGTAGCTTCTGCAGTTAAGCGAGATGTAGCCAGTAAAAATCGCATCCCTATTAAAAATCTAGAAATCATTGATTCCAGCCAGCGTATTTGGCGCAACGGATGCTTGAATTTACCAACCCCTAACGAACTTTGCACCCAAGCTAGAGTCCCTGGTTGGCGAGTGCTCCTTTCTGATGGCAGCCAAAACTGGACTTATCACACCAATAGCACTGGGCGTTACATCCGTTTGGCGAAGCAAGTTCAAAGCAATTTGCCCAATTCTGTGAAAAATGCCGTTCTACAAACTGCATCCGGACGTTTGGAATTACCAGTTGAGGAATTAGCGATCGTTCAAGTTGATAAAAGAACTTGGAACAATGGTTGTTTGAATTTAGCAAAGTCGGGTGAAAACTGCGCTCAAGCTGTAGTACCTGGTTGGCGTTTAGTTGTGGGTGCAGCAGAACAAAGGTTGGTTTATCACACCAATACAACGGGTTCTGCTGTGAGGCTCAATCCAAGGGAAAGTGATATCAAAGATGGTAGATTGCCTCAAAGAGTGAGCAATGTTGTCTTGGAAGCGGCATCGAATTTTACTGGATTGGCAATTCCTCAACTACGCATTGTTGACGCCGAACAAGTGACTACTGATGGTTGTTTAAATCTGCCTCGTCCTGGCGAGACTTGTACTGAAATTGCTATCAGAGCTTGGAAGGTGCGTGTGGCAACTGGCAGGGAAACTTTAGTATTCCATGCCCATCCCAATGCTAGAGAAGTTAGGCTCAACACCCAACAGTACGGTGAAACACCCAATGTTAATCTGCCAAGACGTCTTGCTGAGAGAATTTTAGTGAGAGCTTCTGAGCGTTCTGGATTGCCAGTTTCAGAGTTGCGGATAGTTGAAGTTGATAGACAGCAGTGGCCTGATAGTTGTTTGGGGATACCAGATCCACTCGCTTTATGTGCAGCAACTGTTGTACCCGGTTGGAGAGTCACTGTGAGTGATGGTCAACAGGTTTTGATTTACCGTGTTGGGGAATCGGGTACTGCAATCTTTGATGAAAGAGCGAGCTCAATTGCTAATAACAACGGTTTTCAATCAGTTCTCATACCACGAAGTGAGTTGCCAACACCGTTGGAGCGGGGTATTGTTTTCCGGCAAATTGCTACTGGGGGTATCGCTGGTAGAACCTATGAAACAGTTCTACTGGATGACGGGCGTTTAATTCGCGTTCGGATTGGTGATGCGAATGACTCCGAACGTAGCGTCCATCGCATTCCTTTGGAACAGGTACGGAGGTTTCAGCAGTTACTAAGGCAAGAAGGGGATGTGTTCAATAATTTGGACTATCCAGCAACTAGAGGTGGTGCTGATTACATTACTTACACTCTGACTAGTTCTAAAGGTACTGTACGGTATAACGATTTCTCTCAAAACAGCTTGCCTGAAGATTTACGGCTCGTAGTTAAGACTTGGGTTGCAATGAATAGAGTTTATTAAACGAAACGTAGAGACGCGCCATGGCGCGTCTTCATGGGGAGACTACGGTTAATCAATCAAATATGTGCATAGTTGCTTGGAATGTTATAGTATTGTATAAAAATAATACTTAAATTAAAGATGAGCAACCAAGCTGGACACATTCATTACAGTTGGGTACAAACTCATAACTCTGACAATATAAACTCGGAACTGCAACAAGTACAAGCGAAGGAATCAATGTTTTATTACTTTGCTTATGGTTCGTGTATGTGTCCTGTTGATTTAAAACGCTCTCTTGGTGAAAAGACGCATCCCTATGTGATTGGTACTGGTACGCTGAAAGCCTATCGATTAGGATTTTATCGCATCTCGCCAACTCGCAAATGTGGTGTTTTGGATGTGGTGAAAGACCCTAAAGCTAGTGTTAGAGGTGTACTTTATCAATTGCCTTGGCGCTTGAGCGATCGCTTGGATAAACGAGAAGATGTCCCTCAAGGTGGTTACCGTCATGAATATGTGGATATTCACTGTGAAGGGAAGGTCTACAAAGATGTCCGTACATATGTTGTCGTTGATAAGCTTTTAGAGGAAGTCGCTCCTAACGACTGGTATTTTAATGTTGTTCTGCAAGGTGCTGTCACTTGCGGCTTGCCAGAAGAATATTGCTGGAGTCTCTTCCATCATATGTATCAATTACAACAACGTCATCAAATACGGTGCAGCGATCGCCTAGCGTTATGATACTAAGAGTTCTCTGGTTGTTAAGCACCATTGCCGTATATGCCAAGCCCAGTCAAAACTTCAGCTAAACTATTTGCCTCTACTGGTTTGAGCAAATAAAAATCAATGCCCAAATCATAAGCACGAGGCAAATCCCGATTCCCATAAGCAGTCAAAGCTATGACTGGTAAATCATGAAACTGTGGTTGTTTTTTAACCCATTTGAGCAAATCCAAACCTGACATACCGGGAAGTCTTAAATCCAGCACGATCAAAACAGGTAGGGGGTTCGTTGCTCGTTCTTGATAGGGTTCAGATCCCTGTAAATAACCTATTGCCTCTTCTGCAGTTTTGACAACATGAAGAGCAAGTTCTTCTTGGTTGATTTGAGCAAATGCTCTTTGAAGGAGAAATTGGTCAGACAGTTCGTCTTCTACAACTAAAACGGTCTTTTTCTGTAATGTTATCCCTGCCATTTACCGCTTACCTTAAACACCCTCTCAATAAAGGTTGCCACATTTATGTTGTTAATCGGCTCTAGCATAGGGGGGTCTATTGAGCGTAACCCAATAAGTTCCAATTGCTTGGATCATTTCCAGTAAAGCATTAAAGTCAATAGGCTTAGTCAAATAAGAATTAGCTCCGAGAGCATATGCTCGCTCTATATCTACTTGTTCCTCAGAAGAAGTTAAAACTACAACCGGCAAGTGTTTTATCGTTGATTCTCTCAGCCAATCTAAAACTTCAAACCCAGAAAGTCGGGGGAGTTTGAGATCTAACAACATGAGCACTGGTAAGGGATAGCGATCGCGATCTTCATAAGGTGCCTCTCCATTCAAATAAAGCACTGCCTGTTCCCCATCGCTAACAACTTCTAAAGAAATCGGCAAATTAGCTTTACGTACAGCTCGTTGCACTCTAAAAACGTCAGCAGGTTCATCTTCGACAAGTAAAATCGTTGCCTGATTTGGACTGTTCACTGCTTCACCGCCTTAAATTTAACCCAAAAACGGCTTCCTTGGTTGGGTACTGAATCAACTCCAGCCTCCCCTCCCATGCGTTCTGCACCTTTCCTCACAATAGCTAATCCAATTCCCGTTCCTGAGAAAAGTTCCCAACTGTGCAGTCGCTCAAAAACTCCAAAAATCCACTCTTGATACTGCGGAGCAATTCCGATTCCGTTATCTTCAACCCATAAGCGCACTCGTTCACCTTCCTCTTTTGCCCAAATACGTATTTGAGGTTTAACCCCAACAGCCACAAATTTAGCAGCATTTGATAATAAGTTAACGATTATTTGAAGTAAAGTACCACGGTGACCTATGATTGTAGGTAACGGATGTTCAACTCTGAGATTAGCTTCTCGTTCGCGTAGCTCCGATCCTAATAGGGTTTGAGCTTCTTCAATCACCTGAGACAAATTTACTGGAGCCAGCTTAAGTTCTTCACGGCTCAAACGACTGTAAGTCAGTAGATCGTCTACTAGATCGCTCATGCGTTCCGTACCAGTAAAAATACTTTGGATATAACTTTTTCCTAACTCATCTAGTCCATCGTCATAATCTTCAAGTAAAGCTAAAGCGTAACCCTGTATTCCCCTTAAAGGTGCTTTCAGATCGTGGGCGACAGTGTAAGAAAAAGCTTCGAGATCCTCATTAGCTTGTTCAAGTTGAGAGGTGCGTTCCTCAACCCGACGTTCTAAAGTCTCATTCAGTTCGCGGATTTGCTCTTCAGCTTTTTTTCGCTCGGTAATGTCTGTTGCAATGCCACACACTGCATAAGGTACATTTCCATATAACAGAGGAAACTTTACTGAAATGTAAGTGTGTATCCCATCATCTTGAGGTATGACTTCTTCCCGCTCAATCGGTTTTTTTAAGGCAAGTACCTCTCGGTCATTCTCTCGCACCGCCTCAGCCACCTCAGGAGGTACAAAGTCATAGTCTGTCTTACCTCGAATTTGTTCTCGTGAAATATGAAACAAGTGCTCAAAAGTGCGATTGACTGTAATAAACTTTCCTTCAGTATCTTTAAGAAAAATGACTGCTGTTGTTTCATCCAAAATTGCTTGCAAGCGAGATTCACTTTCTTTCAAAGCTGCTTCTGTACGCTGACGTTCGGCAATTTCCTGATTCAGGCGATCGTTAGTTTCTCGGAGTGCCGCAGTACGCTGTAAAATTTTAATTTCCAACTCATTATTAGCTCTTTGCAGTGCCTCATCAGCTGCTTGGCGTTGGCTATCTATTTTATGCAATAAAGCGGCATTCCACCAAATTATAGTCACTAAGATAACAGCCATAAGCACGGCGTAGATTGAGGTTCCAAATGCTGAGTGAAAAAGACTTATATGCTCGAGGAGAAGACTGAACCATCCCAAGATCAATGGAATCACAATTGCTGTCGGTATAAGACGAGGCGCGATCGCTCCCCCAATGCTTTCAGATGAAATTACGTGCATAAATCCTTGTTGGGGGTACACAAAGAGAATGCCTAAATTCAGCACAATGAAGCAGACGGCTGTATGTACTGCCATCTGCGTATACATTTTAAGACTGAGAATTGGTTGAACTTGATAAAGACATTTTGCAGGCACAACAATACTGGGAAGATTACGGGAGTTAAAAAATGGCTAAAAAAGGTATTAAATTTCATGCTATCTAATTAAGACACATTTACAAGTATCAGAACGTGCAGCAGGGTATTTAAGAGAAGCTCTCGAAGAGGGAGACTTAGAACTTTTGCAAGCAGTAGTAGGAGATTTAATAGAGGCAGGTTATGAAGGCTTTAAAATCGTTGCAAATGAATCATATATAAATAGGGAAACACAAGAGATTTTTGATATTAAAATGATACAAGAGATAGTGAAAGTAAAAAGTATCAGTTAGCTTAATCCAAAAGAAACCCCACGTCCTACCTGTTTAGATACAGGTGAGAAAATTTGTACTCTTAATGGTCATACGAGTTACGTTCGTTCCCTTGCTTTCAGCCTAGATGGACAAACTCTATTCAGTAGCATCCATGGTACTCCCGAACCGCCATAAGATTACCGATCTTCTTCTCCTCTTTCTTCTCCTGACGGAGACGCTACACGAACGCGTCGAGTGCGGTTCATTTAATTAAGTAATCTTCAAGAGGGATAGGAGGAAACTCCTAGTACATAGTTAACTAGACAAAATCGGACATTATATAACATCTTGCGTTTTCTTGGTTTTCTTTGTTTAGAGAGTAAAACAATATTGAAATAAAAAACAGAGGTAGAAAGTTCTACCTCTTCCATTTGGGGATAAATTAGAGACTATAGTTTTTTCACAATTATTTCCAAGGAAGCAGTCTTAGTATCTGCTCTGATTGGGTTTGTGAACGATAAAGCTGAGAACTTGGCACTGCTTGATATTATCAAAACCAACAACACGGATAAAGCAATTGCCATACTGAGAACGGCAAGACTGCACTTCACTCAGAACTTCTTGAGTGCTTCTAGCGCTGAACAAAGGCAGTTTCCACAGTGTCCAGTAATATACAGTTGGCTCAGATGTTTCATTAAACTCGATCGCGGGTATGAAACCCTGGTCGAGAATGTACTGAACCTGTCTGCTAATTTGAGCATCAGTGAGGGGAGGCAGATAAGAAAGGGTTTCGTAACGACGCTCTTTTGGTAAAGTTTGCATAACTTAATAGTGATGGGTAGTTGTTGCTTGCTGAACGATTAACCGTTCTCTTGCTCTGGCTCTGGGCTGGGAGTTGAATCACTCATTTGCGTAATGCGCTCAAGATGCTGGCGACGGTGTTCCATATTGGCTTGCTGAATGCCAGTACGAACCATTTCCGGTAAGAATTCAGTTATTTCTTCCCCTATGTGTTCCCTGACAGTCATGATTCGCAAAGCTAAGTCTGGCTTTTCCTGGAAAAGTTCCCGAAGGTATGCTTCTCCATCTTGAATTTTGTCTGCTGAGAAGCGTTGTAACCAAAGTGCCAAGGGAGGATTTGTTTCGCTAAGTTGAGCTAACACTGTCCTCAACGCCTGATATGTCAGGTAGCTTTGCAGCGTCTTGGCTGTGTCTTTCGCAATTTGCTTGATGTTCATGCTTGACCCCAGCCCCCTTGATTTTAGATTTTAGATTTTGGATTTTAGAGTAATCATCCAAAATCCAAAATACGAAATCCAAAATCATCAGACGGTATCAACTGCTTCAAACTCGAACTTGATTTCCTTCCATAGCTCGCAAGCAACTGCCAATTCAGGAGACCACTTAGCAGCTTCGCGGATAACATCGTTACCTTCGCGAGCCAAGTTGCGACCTTCGTTACGAGCTTGGACACATGCTTCGAGAGCCACGCGGTTAGCGGTAGCACCTGGTGCGTTACCCCATGGGTGACCGAGGGTTCCACCACCGAACTGCAGTACGGAGTCATCACCAAAAATTTCTACCAGTGCTGGCATGTGCCATACGTGGATACCACCAGAAGCAACTGCCATGACTCCAGGCATGGAAGCCCAGTCTTGGGTGAAGTAGATACCGCGAGACTTGTCTTGCTCGACATAGTTTTCACGCAACAAGTCAACAAAGCCCATTGTGATTGCGCGATCGCCTTCCAGCTTACCTACTACGGTTCCGGTGTGAATGTGGTCGCCACCAGACATACGCAAAGCTTTAGCCAAAACACGGAAGTGGATACCGTGGTTTTTTTGACGGTCGATAACCGCGTGCATAGCGCGGTGAATGTGAAGCAACAAACCGTTGTCACGACACCAACGAGCCAATGTGGTGTTAGCGGTGAAACCTGCTGTGAGGTAGTCGTGCATGATGATGGGCATCTTGAGTTCTTTAGCGAACTCAGCACGCTTCAGCATTTCTTCGCAGGTTGGAGCCGTCACGTTTAGGTAGTGACCTTTGATTTCGCCTGTTTCTGCTTGTGATTTGTTGATAGCATCAGCTACGAACAAGAAGCGATCGCGCCAACGTTGGAATGGTGCGGAGTTGATATTTTCGTCGTCTTTTGTGAAGTCCAGACCACCACGCAAGCACTCGTATACAGCGCGTCCGTAGTTCTTAGCTGACAGACCCAATTTGGGTTTAATGGTACAACCCAACAGAGGACGACCGTACTTGTTCAGTTTGTCGCGTTCTACTTGGATACCGTGAGGAGGTCCTTGGAATGTCTTCAGGTAAGCAACTGGAATCCGTAAATCTTCTAGACGAAGTGCTTTAAGAGCTTTGAAACCGAATACGTTACCTACAATCGAGGTAAACATATTGGTTACAGAACCTTCTTCAAACAAGTCTAGAGGATAAGCAATGTAGGCAATAAATTGATTGTCTTCACCGCGAACTGGTTCAATATCGTAACAACGACCTTTGTAACGATCCAGGTCGGTTAACAAATCTGTCCATACAGTTGTCCAGGTACCAGTAGAAGACTCAGCAGCCACAGCAGCGCCTGCCTCTTCAAATGGAACTCCAGGCTGGGGTGTAACACGGAATGCCGCTAAAATGTCTGTATCTTTAGGAGTGTAATCGGGGGTATAATATGTTAATCTGTAATCTTTTACCCCAGCTTGATAGCCTGATTTCGACTGAGTCTTCGTTTGAGCGTAAGACATATTTCCCTTCCAAGAAGTCACTCTTTTTACCCACAAATCACGTCACGTGCATCTTCCTCTCACCCTTAATTTCTCCCTGCTAGTCAAGGATAGATTAGGAGAAACTATGTGTCAGGAGTTACCTCTTACAGAGAGTCTCGTTTTCGGTGCAACTTATTGACAGAAATCCAAAGCTGTGATGAGTGAAAGAATAAACTGCACATCACGTGATTTGTTACTTGTCTCACAATATATCAAGAAATCAATAAGTTATTCTTTGAATATTTTTAACTTTTTCATTTAAATTTGTTATTAAATATTCTTTTAACATTTTATTAAGAATGCTTTACAAAAGACCTGCGATGATTATAGGTCACAGCCAAAAAATATTAATGATGGCTTGGTATTAGGTAGACGTTGTAACTACCAAACAGTTAGCAATAAATTGCTTAATAATTACTTGCATTCATTTATTATTTTTGTGTACAACTTAGTGTAAAATGCATATTCCTCAACTTGAAACCCAACGTCTTCTCTTGCGGGGATTTCTTGAAGAAGATCTTGATGCTTATGCCGAGATGTGCGGTGACCCAGAAGTTATGCGCTACATCGGTACTGGAAAACCTTTGTCTCGATGGGAGTCATGGCGCAGTATGGCAACAATGCTCGGTCACTGGCAACTCCGTCAGTATGGAATGTGGGCTGTTGAAGAACGCCAAAATGGTGAAATGATTGGTCGGATTGGTTGCTGGAAACCAGAGGGTTGGCCCGGATTCGAGATAGGCTGGACATTGCGAAGACAGTACTGGGGACGTGGTTTTGCGACAGAAGGTGCAACGGCAGCAATAGATTATGCTTTCAACGTACTACAGCAATCTCGTGTCATAAGTTTGATTCGTCCGCAGAACACAGCCTCTATAAGGGTTGCCCAAAAGTTAGGAGAAAAATTAGAAGGTACAACAGAAATCTTTGGAAGTGAAGCAGTCATTTACAGTATTGGTCGAGAAAATTGGTAAATCATGGTCACTGGTCACTGGTCACTGGTCACTGGTCACTGTTAAAAAAATACCACCTGTGGGAACACTGAGTTTATTCAAAGAAAGGGAGTGGGGAATAGGAAGTAGGGAGTAGAGGACAAGGAAGATAAAGGGGAAGAGGAAAACTTTTCTCCTTTGTCTTCCCCCTCTTCCTTGTCTCTTCTTCCTATTTCCTTGAGGAAACTGTTTTAAAGGAAGTGTAACCGTGGTGTTTCTTTGCAAGCGTACTCGTTTATTCATTAGTTCTATCCTTTTAGGGTTTGTAGCTTTGCCAAATGTGACTCATGTAGCTATGGCAATTCCAGCAACTGCCCGTAAAATCGATAGTCAAAATCTTTTAGCTCAAAAAATTCTAAAGGTAGATCCATCGGAATTAACTCCAGCCTACCCACCTTCTGCACCACCACCCCGACAAGATCCATTACCTGATGAACGGCAACTGCAAGAACGTTTGCAAGATACCGATTATCGTATCAACGCTTTACAACAAGATGTCACAGGTAACCTCTGGGTAGGTTCTTGGCGGGGATTGTCACGCATTGACCCGAACACTGGTAAGATTTTAACTCGGGTGAATTTACCAAACGTAACAATTGGTGCGATCGCTCAAGATAAAGTAGGGCGTTTGTGGGTAGGAACCTATGAGGGTTTGCAGCGAGTTGACATTCGCAGTGGTGAAATCACGGCACAGAATTTATTTTTGCCTTCTAAGCGGGTGTTATCTTTATTAGTTGATAAGCGTGGCTACTTGTGGACTGGAACAGATACTGGCTTAGCCCTAGTTAGCCCCGACCAAGGTTTAATCATGACCACCTTAAAGAACCTACCTGGCGTCAGTGGTAATGCTATGACTTTAGATGCCGAAGGTCAACTTTGGGTTGGTACGCTTGATGGTGTGGTACGGGTTAATACTACTAATGCTTATATCATGAAGCGGATTAATAATTTACCAGGCACAACCGTACAAGCTTTAGCTATTAGCCCGGAAGGATTAATTTGGGCTGGTATGCCAAACAATTTGTTAGTTATTAATCCAAAAACTGGTATGGTGTTGAGGTCGGTAGCTCGCCTGCGCGGACGTAACGTGACTGCTGTGCGTTTTTCTAAAGATGGAAGTGTTTGGGTTGGCACTAATAATGGTTTGCTACGATTAAATCCATACACTGGAGGATTGTTAGACGAAATTCCTGGTCTTCCCTCTAGCCGTGTTCTCAGTATTGCTCCTGATATCGGCAATAAATTATGGATTGGTACTAGTGAAGGTTTAGCTTGGTTAATGCCGAAAATGCAAAAAGCACAACCTCATCTTGCTTTTACTCGCGCTGTTAAGTAGGGAGTAGGGAGTAGGGAGTGGGGAGTAGGGAATAGGGAATAGGGCATGGGGCATAGAGCATTGTCAAAACTTCTTCAATTCCCATTGCCCATTGCCCATTGCCCATTGCCCATCATTTTAATGACCTTGCTCTATTTTTCGACGAATCTTTTCTTCTATTTCTTTCTCAATTTCCTGCCGAATTTTTTCTTCTAGTTCCGTCTCAATTTCCTGGCGAAGCCGTGCCTTCAATTGTTGCTCTTCTTGTATCTCTCTTTGTCTTCGTTTTTCATAGTCTAATTCTGCTCTCTTCCTCATGGCTTCTTCAGCTATACGAAGATTTTCTTCTATGGGGACACCTTCTGGAGTACATAGCGGGGGATACCACTTTGCTTGTGAGTCAGAGGGATTGCGGCGACTAAATAAGACACGGATTGCCTCATCGTCATCTCTATGTGCAAGCACATAAGCTTTGAGTTCAGATCTACTCATTTCATGAAAATTCGGTTTCATCTAAAAATCTCCAAAATCCATTAGGGGCAATGCCCGCCGCAAAGGTTTTTGTGCGGCATTGCCCACCCTACGTGTATTTCACTATTATCCTAAATAAAAGTAAAATTTTACACTAATACAAGACAACTTTCTAGTGTTGAGTAATAATTAACCTATCCTTTGATAGATGCATATCCTATGATATGTTGCCTTAATTCCTCGTGTCACAATCCACCTTGTTCTGACGGTACGCAATTTTGCCCCAAGTGCGGAACTCCTTTAATAGTGTTGAGAAATCGCTATCGCCCAATTCAGTCATTGGGTGGCGGCGGCTTTGGTAAAACTTACTTGGCGCTTGATACTGATAAACTCAACGAAAAATGTGTTATCAAGCAATTTGCGCCTCAAGCACAGGGAACGGGTGCTATTCAGAAGGCAACAGAACTGTTTGAACAAGAAGCAATGCGACTGCAACAATTGGGAGAACATCCACAAATTCCTACGTTGTTTGCATATTTTGAAGAAGATAAGCGCTTGTATCTGGTGCAGCAATTTATTGATGGTGAGAATTTATTGGATGAGTTGAAACAGGAAGGAACATATGGCGAACAAAAATTGCGAGAATTATTATCTAATATTCTCAATATTCTTGCTGTAGTCCATGAATATAAAGTTATTCACAGAGATATCAAACCTCAGAATATTTTGCGACGCAAATCTCCCTCGCTGATTAGAGGAAGTCAAGGGGATATATTCCTGATTGATTTTGGTGCTTCCAAACAGTTAACTGAGACAGTGATGACTCAACCAGGAACAACGATTGGTTCCTTCGGTTATGCTCCACTCGAACAAATGCAGGATGGGGAAGCATATCCAGCAAGCGATTTATTTAGTTTAGGAGCAACATGCTTTCACTTACTGACGGGGATAGCGCCTTGGGAATTGTGGAAGCAACAGGGTTTTGGGTGGGTTACAAGTTGGCGACAATACTTGCGTCAACCTATAAGCCAGGAATTAGCGCATATTTTAGAGATTCTGTTGCAACCAAACCATCAGCAACGCTATCAGTCAGCAGAGGCGGTTTTGCAAGATTTAAATTTGGATTATCAAATCTCTATTTCTGAAGTCCCACCACCTACAGCAACTTATTACTCTCAACCTTCACCTATACCAACTGAACCTTCTCCTCCAACGGCAACTTATCATTCTCAACCTTCACCTGTACCAATTGAAGTCCCACCAACAGAAGCAAGCGATAAGCCGGGTACGGCTTGCGCCAAGAGCGATAGCCGGGTACGGCTTGCGCTTCGCGATAAGCTGAGTACAGCTTGCGCCAAAGGCGATCGCATCCCGCTTGCTATGCATAAATTAGACAAGGATAAACGCTTAGAACCTTCGCTACCTTCAGTTGTCGATAAATTCACACAGAAAAATAAATTCCCGCAACCCTTAATAGTGAGTAGTGCAATTATATTGATGGGTTTTGGGGGATATGGAATGTGGCAAATGACAACCCATCTTCCAAACACTACTCTTGCCTATGAAAAACTGTCCCTTGTCAATAGTCTCATTGGGCATAATGAATGGGTAGGTTCCGTTGCTATTAGTCCAAATGGGCAAACTTTGGTGAGTGGAAGTGGAGACAGCACTATCAAAATTTGGAATTTGCGAACGGGTGGGATAAAAACTTCTTTAAATGGTCATCGTGACGGAGTTTCCTCTGTGGCGATCGCACCAGATGGCAAAACTTTAGTCAGTGGAAGTAAAGACGGTACTATCAAAATTTGGGATTTGCAAACACCGGGGTTGAAAAGCACGCTCGCGGGGCATAAGGACAGTGTAAATTTTGTGGCGATCGCACCAGATGGAAAGACTTTAGCTAGTGCAAGTGCAGATAAAACTATCAAAATGTGGGATTTACAAACAGGAAATTTAGAAAATACTCTAGGCGAGCACGATAAATCCGTGTGGCGGGTTGCCTTTAGTCCAGACGGGCAAACTTTGGCGAGTGGAAGTTACGACAACACTATTAATATTTGGAATTTAAAACCCCCATCGTTAAAAACAACCTTTACTGGGCATACTAATTTGATTTATTCCCTTGTATTCAGTCCAGATGGAAAAACTTTGGTGAGTGGAAGTGCAGATAAAAGTATTAAAATGTGGGATTTGCAAACAGGTAAGTTACAGAATACTCTGAATTGGCACAAATATGGCGTGACATCCGTAGCAATTAGCCCGAATGGTAAGACGCTCTTTAGCGGTAGTTTTGACAATACAATTAAAATATGGGATTTAAAAACAGGCGAAGTTGAAAATACACTTAAAGGTCATGAAGATTTAATTCTGACTTTAGCTATTAGCTCAGATGGTAAAACTTTAGTCAGTGGAAGTACAGATAAAACTATTAAAATTTGGCGTTTGCCATAAGACATTAGGACTTACGCACTGTACAAATGTCTTTATACATATCTGAAGTTTTTTGTCAATGTGTAAATCCTAGATTAATGAACCCTAAATGCTCTTACCGCTTGAGATCTAGACTCGATTATTGCACACTGCGCTAACCGCTTCGTGTTTAAGTTGGGTAGAAAATGGCTCTGCTGAACCTCTTTGTATTCATTACCGTTTAAATAATGCATAGAGATCGTGCCATCTTCCCATATAATAAAGCATTAATATTTTCGTCCTTCTTCTCTTGCTTGCCGAATAAATAACCCCTTTAGAGATATTCCTTTTTTCAGTTCCTTCAGCCGAGCTTTGATTTCAATTAATTCTTGTTGAGTTCGTATTGGTAGATGAATTTGTGGATGAACAGATTTACCTAGTTTATGAGCATGGCTCTCAATCTGCTGCAACATTAACGCTGACTTTCTCTGAATTATCTTATCTTTCATCTTTTGCAAGGTTAGCTTTTGTCAATGGGTAGTGAGGGACGGCGCAGCAAGTACACAACAAGACCTACAAAAGGTACAAGACGCACTACCCACAATATTGTAGTATCATGCCACTGACGACGTGCCATATCATCCGGTACTAGCCACGACTGAAATATCCAGAAAACAAAGAAATCTATCACAAATGGAGCAAACAGTGACAATTGATTTAATGGATTATTCTCTTCCGCCCATTGAGTCAATTCTTGGCTTTTTGGTGTGGATGGTGAAAGCAAGTTAATTATCTCTCCCTTCCCATACGTCAATCTCATGCTAAGCTACACTGAAAATAGAGTGAAATATAAGACCATGAGGATTCAACCGTGTTAAGTGGCATTAAACAGCAGGTAGTTGTTGGCAAGGATGGCAAAATTGAGATTCAAACGTCTGAGTTGGCAGAAGGAACTGTTGTTGAAGTGATTGTTTTAGTAGAACAAGATGGTGTTGAGATGAATGCTAGCCAATCTACTCCACAAGATGCGACAGAGTATTTGCTGTCTACTGAAGCTAATCGCCATGACTTGATGAGTGCTATTCAAAACGTCGAAACAAAGACCAATCTGGTCAGTTTTACACCTGAGGAATGGAATGAAGAATATAACGTTCGCTCCTGAGGCATTTGAACAATTCAACGACTGGGCGGCACAAGATAAAAAAATTCATCGCAAGATCATCGCTCTGATTAACGATATTCTTCGTCAACCATTTACTGGACTTGGCAAACCTGAACCTCTAAAGCATGAACTGAGCGGGTACTGGTCGCGACGGATTACGAATGAGCATCGTTTAGTGTGTAAAGTGACTGAAACTAAAATCATCATTTTGAGTTGTCGATTTCACTATGACGACTGAAACAGTTTGCGTTCGCGAAGCGCAAGCTGTAACCAGCTTATCGCTTGATCGCGCAAGCCGTACCCGGCTTATCGCACTGAGATGGTCTAGATCACATTATAAATAAAATACTTGCAATTCTATTAACAAAATTTATTACTATGCCTTACAGTCAATTTACTATTGACAAAGTAAAACAAGATTTTCGCCTGACAATTGTAGAGGGAATTCGCTTTTTCCCAGACTCGTTAGCACCTGTAACTCCAAGTTCCAGATTACAAGGAATTTTAGAAGATTTACCGTGGGCGATCGCAGTAGATACAGAGAAAGCACGTTCCGAGGTGATTATCAATCCCATGCTTCTAGAAGTGCGGCGCATTTTCAATCAAGAAATTAGCGTGTTTTCTGGGGAAGAGTTTAATGTTGATACAAGTGTTGGACTGAATGGGGTGTGCGACTTTTTGATTAGTCGTTCGCCAGAACAATTAACAGTTGAAGCGCCTGCTATTGTTATTGTTGAGGCGAAAAAATCGGATCTAAAATCTGGACTCGGACAATGCATTGCCGAAATGATAGCTGCACAGCGATTTAATGAAGCTAGAGGACAAACTCTCAAAACTGTTTATGGTTGTGTCAGTAGTGGAACGCAGTGGCGATTCCTGAAGTTGGAGGAGCAAACGGTGACAATTGATTTAATGGATTATCCTCTTCCGCCCCTTGAGTCAATTCTTGGCTTTTTGGTCTGGATGGTGAAATCCAGTTAATTTAGAGTTAAGAGGCAATACTGACGTTATTGTCGCGAAAGTCAAAGGTGGATTGTAAGTAGTATAGGCATTGAGCCGAGATGTTTGTAAGTGCGATTCGTTCTGGAGAAACCTATAATTGGGGAGGATTCCAGGCTTTAGTAGAGTAACCAATCCTTGGTTGAGACCGCACTTTAAATCCTCTACTAATGATTGAGAACTTAAAAGTCTGAGCAACTGCGGTGAGTGAGTCGTAGCTACAATTTGAATTTTCTCTTGAGAAACCTGGCGCTCAATTAATTGAAGTAAAGGAACACGCGATCGCGATCGGAAATACGGTGGTGGAGAATGCTAAGATTACTGTAATTGAGATCGATCTAGATATACCCATCGATCCGTTAAAGCGAGCTTGGGATTGATTGGGCTAGTAAACCTTAAAATGGACGTAACTGGATTCGAACCAGTGACCTCTACGATGTCAACGTAGCGCTCTAACCAACTGAGCTATACGTCCTCAAGCACTTCAACGAATATAACACAAGTTTTCCTCGCTTGGCAAGTCCAATCTTAACAGTGACCAGTAACCAGTGACCTTAAGGAAAAAATATCGGGAGCTATTTATTGTGCCTGGATTTGCTTGAGTTTATTGTTCGCTGAAGACAGTAACTGTTGGACGTCCGCGTAGCTGGTTGTCCCAGGTTTAACGGTTTTCAACTGGTTGATAATTTTCTTGATTTCTACTTGTAGCTGCTCAACTGTAGAGGGAGGAGAATTAATCAGCTTTTGAATTTGTGCATTCACTTGTGTGAGGGTTGCTTGTGCCTCATTTTGCACTTGTAATCGGTTTCGTACAATCTTCAAGTTAGTTTTGTAAGTGGTCAGCAATTTTTGGGCTTCTGAGTAACCTATCTCTTCAACTTCAATTTTTTGCAATTGAGCGATCGCCTCTAACCATTGCCTTTCAATTTGTTTCCAAGTATCTGACGGGTGAGGTGGATGTTGAGAAGCGGTAGCAGCAGAGAAAGCAAATTTCTTAGCTGCCTTAATAAAAGTTACGCTGCGGCTTTGAGACTGCTTCTTTTCCGTAAGCTGCGTCTCTAATTGTTCAGCTTTTGAACGAATGTCAGCATATTGGTCATCATAGACTGTTTGGCTACTGTACTGCCCAGCAACTCGCCGGGAACGCCGTCGTTTAGAAGAACTGTAAGAATAAACGGTGTAAGAAGTTGGTAACTGTTCAATATGTCTTTGGGCAGACTTTAATTTTTCTTCGCCTAATGCTAAATCTACTCCTGTATTCCCTTTCTTAATCGCGTACTCTGCTTGTTCAAGCAATGCAGTTGCTTGATTGTAATGTTCATCTGTGCTAAGAGTAGTAGATTCTGAGGATACAGAAGTAGTTGACCCTAACAACAAACTTGGAAGATAGGCTGTTAGTAACCAAAATCCACCCATACCTGTAGCAGCAATAAGAAGAAGCATAACTACCCCTCCTATCAATAGATTTAAACAACTACAACCACAACCAAGTGGAGTATTAGCTTCAGCTGCCGCTATTAATGCTTCTTCGCTAAATTGTGGATATGTATTTATAACCCACATTCCGCACTTCAAAATGTAGTACAGAGAGTCACATAATTCTTCTCAGATGCAGGTAAATAAAAGTACACGAATTTTTTCAGTAGTTCGGCATTGAGTTGGCATGAAGAAATAAAGCAAAAGCAAAGTAGAAAATTGATTTCCAGCTTTTGATAAAACTAAATATACATTGATTAATTTCAAATGGGACAATCAGAAAAACTCAAAAATCTTTGATAGGTAAAAAATGTTCCCAATCTCAGATGCGAAAATTAAGAATATCGACCACTTAGGAATAGTAGCTGGGCTGATTGACGAAATAGGAATAGTTGAAATAATAAATTCTAAATTAGGAATAGACACCCGAGAGAAGATTTCAGCGGGAATATTGGTGAAAGCAATTTTAATCAATGGATTAGGATTTGTATCAAGACCTTTATATTTATTTAGCCAGTTTTTTGAAGATAAAGGAATCGAAATATTATTGGGTTCAGAGGTAAAAAAAGATTATATGAATGACGATAAACTGGGAAGAGTCATGGATAAATTATATAAATATGGATTGAATAATCTGTTTATAGAAATTGGATTATCAGTGATTAAAAAATTTCAGATAAATACAAAATATTCACATCTGGATGCGACATCATTTCATCTACATGGAGAATATAAAAGTGGAGAAAATCAGGAAAAAGAAGAAGTAAGCAGAGAAAGACCAATAATTGTAACCAAAGGATATTCTCGTGACCATAGACCAGATTTGAAACAATGTATTTTAGATTTAATTACGAGTAGTGATGGAGATATACCATTATTAATGAGAGCGGGAGATGGTAATGAAGCGGATAAAGCCGTATTTGGAAAAATTTTAGTAGAGTTTAAAAAGCAAATAGATTTTGAAAGTATTATGGTCTGCGATAGCGCATTATATAGTCAAGAAAATCTCCAATTAATTGAACATCTAAAATGGATAAGTAGAGTACCGATGACAATTAAAAAAGCACAGGGATTAGTGAAGTTTGTAGAAATAGAAGAGATAAGTCCAGAAGAAAGAGATAAAAGAGCAGCCCTAAACTTAGAAGGATATAAATGGAAAGAAGAAATAGTAAATTATGGTGGAATTAAACAAATATGGCTAATAGTAGAAAGTCAAAACAGAAAAATTAGTGATTTAGAAAAGCTAGAGAAAAAGCTAAAAAAAGAAAAAGAAAAAGTTGAAAAGCAGTTGAAAGCATTCAAAAAAGAAGATTTTGAAACACCGGAGCAAGCCAGATACAGACTAAAAGCCATTAATAAGAAATTGAAACTATTTGAAATTAAAGATGTTCAAATTTTTGAAAGTCAATCAAAAGAGAATCAGACTATTTATAAAATATCAGGAGTCATTCATGAAAAAATAGAAGAGATAGAAATCCAAAGAAAAGAAGCAGGAAGGTTTATTTTAGCAACTAATTTAGTAGACGAGAATAAGTTAGAGCCAGAAGAAATTCTGAGAAATTATAAAAATCAACAATCATGTGAACGAGGATTTAGATTTCTGAAAGACCCATTATTTTTTGTTGATAGTTTTTTTGTAGAAAATCCTGAAAGAATAGAGACGATGTTATTTTTAATGTCTCTGTGTTTATTAGTTTATAATCTCGGTCAAAGGCAACTAAGAAACAGCTTAAAAAGAGTCAAGATGGGAATCAAAAATCAATTAGGAAAATTAACTTTTAGTCCTACATTAAGGTGGGTATTTCAATGTTTTCAAGGAATTCATATTTTAATTTTAAACGGTGTTAGTCAAATAGTTAATTTAACAGAAGAGCGTCATTTTATTTTGAATAATCTGCCATCATCTTGTCAAAAATATTATTTGCTTTCTTAATTTAAGCAGTATATGGAGAGTGAATAAAAATTTCTCAGTTTCCGAGGAAATCATAATTATTCCTCCAATTTTTAGTGCTTAAATAACCTGTTTTATCAGTTAAATATTTGATAATTGATAATTTTTCTTTATGCCACGGATTGGTTCAATATTCTTTTCTTAATTATCCTAATTGTTTGACTTTTACGTTGATTGTAGTTTTTTTGTACTTCAATTTGAAGTGCGGAATGTGGGTTATAACTTTCTCACGCAACTCATCTAAAGACAGTGGTGAACCTTCCTGAGATAGCAATCTTTCTAAAGGCTTCAAGACTATTTCTTGCTCAATTTTGCTAACGTCATCTTTGCCACTACAATTTTGCACTTCTGCACGCAAAATTTCAAAGGCTTGACTGTTAAGACGATACATAAAGGCTCTCAATACATCACGTTTTTGTTTTTATGATTCCCACTCATGACCGAAGAAGTAAAAGTTTTGCTCAGTAGAGAAATACAATGCACCAATTGACTTAACAAGCGTCCGGGCTTTATTTGATTTGCTTGAGTTTATTGTTCGCTGAAGACATTAACTGTTGAGCGTCCGCGTAGCTGGTTGTCCCTGGTTTAACAGTTTTCAACTGGTTGATAACTCCTTGGATCTCGGCTTTTAACTGATTGGATGCTGAGGGCGGAGAGGCAATTAAGCTCTGAATTTGTTCGTTGGCTTGCTTGAGAATTTCTTTGGACTCGCTTTCTGTTTCTCGTCGGAGTTGGACAATTCCCAAGTTTGTTTGATACTGTGCTAGTAGCTTTTGGGCTTCTAAATAATTAGGTTCATCGACTTTAATATCTTCAAGTCGGTTAATTGCTTCTGTCCACAAGCGTTCTATTTGCTGCCATTTCTGTGCTGGATGTGGAGGATTTTGTGATGCTTGTGCAGCTTGTAAGGCAAATACTTTTGCCGCCTCTATCAATGTACCCGTTTGACCGTTATCGGCATCAGCAACGGTAAACTCTCCAAAATCGCGCTTGTAGGCAACCAGTTTTGTTTGTGCCTGTTCTGCTGCTAATGTTTGTTTGGGAATTTGCTCTAAACGGTCAATTTCTTTTTGAATTAAGGAGCGCGACTTCATCTTGTCTTGTACAGTCTTTGCTTGCTCGTACTTTTGCTTGGCAACCTGAAGCGCCTGTTCTGCTTGTTCCAAAGATTTAAAAGCATTTTCTTCTTGAAAAACCACAGCTTCCATACGTGCTACATTGCGACGTGCTTGTTCAAACTCATCTAGAGTAAAATGCCAGGTGCAACTGAACAAACTACAATAAGCTTGTGGATAGTATCCCAAAAACCATACGGGTAAGTTATCGAGGTGGTGTTGTCCCTGTTTGACTTTCCCTGCACCCCGCTGAATATCAGCTTGGCTGGTAGCTTTATTAACCAATTGGTCTGCTTGCTCAACAGAGTTAATTGCTCCTTTATAGTGATAATCCATACTTATAAAACTAGGTAATAGCAGAATTGGAGCAGTTCTGGCAACTGGCCAGCGAATCATGGGATAGGGCAAATTGACGATCCACAGCACTCCGGCTGCAGTTGCGATCGAGATGGTTACCCATTTGACTGTACTGAACAACCCTGGTGGCTGATTAGCTCTTACAGCTTGCTTTAAAACCTTTTCGCTGAATTGCGGGTAGATATCTATCACTGCATCTCGGAGTTCATCAAAATCTGCGGGTTCGCCTTTTTCCTGACGCAGTTTTTCCAAGCGCTTCATGCAAATTTGTCGCTCTATTCTGCTCACTTCATCATTGCCACTGCATCTTTCAGCTTCATCACGCAAGATTCTAAAGGCTTGATTGTTAAGACGGTACATATAGGCATTTGGTATATATTAAGCTTAGTATTCCCACTTGTTAGAGAAAAAATACAGGTAGGGTCAATACTGCAAGGGATTACGATAATTGAGATGTCAGAACAGGTGTCAGAACCCCGGTAACTTCTGCGAAACCGGGGTTCTAATTTCCGCTTAGGAGAGTAGTATTGAGTGTAGGGTCAGTAATGTCTACCGTTCGATATTGGTGGGCATTGCCCACCCTACTGGGAAATTAATCTCCAGTCGCTAATCCCTTTTGTATTAATCTTGTAGGTATATAACTCCAGACGGTTAAAACTTGTTTCCAGGATTGTTAGTATCTATAAAATGGCTAAAAAACTATCCTAATATCTAGAATGTCTACTGCTTTAATTACTGGTGCCTCTGGTGGTATTGGTAAAGCTTTTGCAGAAGAATTAGCTGCACGCAATACACATCTTGTTTTAGTTGCTCGTTCGGAAGAGAAGCTAAACCAATTAGCTAAGCATCTACAAGAAAAACACAAGATTCAGGTAGATATTATTGTTGCGGATCTTACAGAATCTGGCTCAACTGATACTGTTTTTAATACAGTCACTGAAAAGGGATTAACAGTTGATATGTTAATCAACAATGCAGGTTTTGGGGACTATGGTGACTTTGCTAAGCGAGACAGAGAACGACACGTCAAAATAATACAGTTAAATATTTTGGCATTAGTTGATTTAACTCATAGAGTTCTACCAGGAATGCGTCAACGTGGTTCTGGAAGCATTATTAATGTCTCCTCTCTTTCCGCATTTCAACCAATACCTTATGTTTCTGTTTATTCAGCTAGCAAAGCATTTATTCTCAATTTTAGTCAGGCACTTTGGGCAGAAAATAAACCTTATGGTGTGCGCGTATTAGTGGTTTGTCCGGGACCAGTTGAGACCAACTTTTTTGCGGAGGCTAAGTTTCCTCAAGCCCTAGCAGCTAAAACGAGTGGGATGTCAACTTCAGAAGAAGTGGTGCGCGAATCTTTAAAAGCTTTAGAAAGGGGCGATTCTACTGTCGTTATTGGTGGTTTTACGACTCACTTTATCAGCAAATTAGCTCGCTTTGTTCCTCGTCAAACTTTGCTTTTTTTCTTGGAAAAACAGTTTAAAAAATAGGGAGTAGGGAGTAGGGAGTAGGGAAGAACTTATTGACGCTATTTTCCCCACTCCCCATTCACCATTCCCCACTCCCCAGTTACATAAATCTGGTCAATTGCACTCGATAGCGGTCTTTTTTGGTGACAGCAATTTCGCCAACTTCGAGTCTTCCTTTGCTGCGAATAGCAATTAAGTCTCCTGTCTTGACTTGAGAACTGGCTTGAGTCACTTCTCTCCAATTGACGCGGACATCTCCTCCATCAATTAACTCCACCATCTTGCTACGAGACATCCCAAAACCAGCAGAGGCGATCGCATCAAGTCGCAAAGAAGCTTCCACTGTTGTTAATTCCTTCTTCTTCGGTTCCCTGACTTTCAACTCGCTGATATCAACAGGCTGAACTTTTACAGGAACGGATCGCACTTGCTTGAGGTTCATCTCTAAAAATTCTACCAACTCCGGCACAACAATGACTTGTGCTCCGCGTTCGCCCAGCACAATAATGTCCCCTGTTTTTTCCCGGACGATTCCAGTTCCCAACATTGCGCCGAGGAAATCGCGATGAGTTGCAGTATCAAAGAGAAAATTTCCCGCTATGTCTAAAGCAGTTACGGCGACTTGCGATCGCTCTAAAGGCATTTCCGAACGAGAAATAGCGACTCTTTGGCGTTCGGCTTGTGGATATCCACCCCAAGCTACCAACTGCACTTCTGTTAAACGGCTAAAACTCTGCTGAGCTTCAGCCAACTCTGGTGGCGAGAGAAAATCGCTACAAACCACTTCCCAAGTCTTAATAGCTTGTTCAGCTAGATCGATAACACGAGCTACGCTATCTCGATTTTCAATTCCTTTTAATAATTCTTCTCTTGGTAACATTATGAAAAGTTAGTTGTTGGTTGTTAGTTGTTGGTTGTTAGTTGTTGGTTGTTGGTTGTTGTTAGGTAACCACTAACCACTGTACGGGCGCAAGGCATTGCGCCCCTACTAACCACTAACCACTAACCAATAACTAACGAATCGTTGAATCCGCATAGTCCTGAATGTTTTCTGGTTCAAAAGGACGCAATATGCGATTTGCTTTACGAATCACATTTTCCGGACCTTGAACGACAATTAGGTATTTGCCAGCATTTAAACGGTTGCGGTAAGGTAAAGCGTCACCGCTACCAAAGACTAAACCTGTTCCTCCACCCGCGAATACACTGCCCATACCACCAGCAACAGCACCTAATAGTCCGCCAATGATGTGATTGCCAATCGTACCCGCCCAGGCAAAAGTGTCTAAACCAGTGAGAACACTAAAACCAGTACCGGCAAAAAACCCAAATGGTACTAGCCAGTATGCCATAAACATTGCCTGCTTTTGGGCTTGCTCGTTGGGATCGATTAACCCAAACTCATCAGCACTTTTGTAACCTTTCCCTAAAATTGTAGCTTTTATGTCCTCTTTTTCTAAAGCGACAGACACAGCTTCTGCCTGCATGCGGTCTGGTAAAACAGCAACAAGGTAATTCATGCTTTTAAATTGATTTAATAAAGTTTCTACTCTTAATAAACAGCTTACCAGTGCGTGAGTAACCAAAAAGTGGAGTAAACAAGAGTGAACCCACACAATTTGTTCACTTTTTCGGCTCCTCTGTAGTCGCTTTGAGTAGCAAACGGATCGTAGATCCAACCACGAAGAAGCGTAGTTTAGTAGGAACCATTAGGCAGTTTACCCAAGCCTAGTACTATGAAAGTGGGAGGTCGCATTTCCCGTTCTAGTTTCATTGCACACCTAAAACATTACTGTTCTAGGCTTTCTCTTGTACCGAGAGCGCGAAGAGTACAAAGTACCTATCCTGGGCACAAGATTAGTTCTGTGTCGCAATATTGCTTTTAGCCCGATGTTACGTGCAGCATTCAATCCGGAATGAGCAATGTAGCCATTAACCGTTCCCACAAAATTAGCTCCTGGTTTATAGGACTGGAAATCAAATAACGTCTTTGGGAATTCGTTACTACGCCACACCGGATTACCCCAAAGGTCAAATCTCGATGTATGACGAGGGTTAACCCTTGTTGTGAGGATACTGTAATCTTGGTAAGCTATTCGACTGACTTGCTGGTACACTTTGGATTTCAACCAGTAAGCTCGTTTCTGATTTGAACGACGGGAATATCTACCACGAATTGGTTTGAGGTTGCCGAGATGCTCAAACACAATCGCGCTGGCATCCCAAGTTTTTGCCAACTCAACAATAAGTCTGGCATAAGCCCTACTTGCCTCAATTTCCCGGTTGTGTAAGTTTTCCCACATCTTTGAACCAAAACCTTTGTCAACAGTACCTGTCTGCTGCATCTTTTGGGCTATTCTTCCTAGCTGAAACTTCCTACGCTTTGTGTGGCTTGTTTGTTTGATGAAGTGACGTGCCACCTCAAACACTTCGCCCTTAGCGTCAACTTCTAGGACAGAACATATAGCAATATGACGATCCAAGTCCATATCTACGCCCAAAACTCTCAGGGAGTCTTGGGCCATAACTGTTTTAATTCCTCCGGTTGCTGGAACATACTTTTGGAGTGGAAAAACGATGTATGCCGCATTTCCTTTGACGACTACTGATAGAGAACCTTTTACCCAATCTGCATCTACTAGGGGTGCAAAGTATTGGAATTTCACCCACTTCCACTGACCATTAACTAGTATTTTGAGTATAATTGACTGCCCATCATCATCCTTCCATACCCCAGCATCAAAACTGGGAGAGAAGTTGAAGGAGCGTGGCTGCACTGGGGGTCTATGATGCTTTTGTTTTTTGGGACGGTTTAACCACCTTTGATAGTTGCTATTCCAAGACTCCCAAACACCAATAGCTTTCCTGATAGCAGCACGACGAAATTGCACGGGATACCCGTCAAAAGGGAGTGGATAAACAGCTTTCTCCCCGATCGTCAGCTTTTCATAAAACCGCCATCCTCCATCTTCCTCTCTTGGCAGGTCAATACCTTCCGGATGTGTATTAACTAGTGCAAAGTAGAAACTGACAACTTCGTTAAAAGCTGTCTTGGTTTCGGTCAAATCAAATCCATTGCGCTCTAATTTACACTTGACGCTTTTAGTTGCAATGTTGAAACCTTTCTTCTTTTTTAGCACTGATTAATCACCTCCAAAGGTTTTTGATATACTTATTAGTATAGCTATAACTTCTAAATTATGCAATTAGGTAAAGGGAAAAAAAGAGTAAAAAATCAACCCGTTTTTTACGACGAAAAGAAAGAAAAGCATATGGTGGGATTAACCCCTACGGCATGGAGAAAACTTCAAGCGCTCGCCATTGATGCCGATTTGAGTGTAAGTGAGTGCCTAGAGCGCATTATTAGAGAGATAGACAACGATTGACTACGTTTGACTCCGATTTTTAGTTATCTGGTGTTACGACGTTGTCGGCAGAAAGCCCTGTTGCTAATTATCCTCTACGTTTTGATGGGGAATTTCTGTGACTAAGTCAAGGGGTCTGCAAAAATTGTTTACGCCTTGTTTTAAAACGTACATTAGAACTGGTGTTGCCAACATTCCAGGAAACATAGGGATTGTATTTAGATGCTTTAGCAAACTTGAAATAGAGCCATTGAGTAAGTCATCTCGAAACTCTTGTTGACAAATCACAGAACGCCACCTCTTAGCTAAATCTTCCAACCACTCGGAATTGGCTATTTCTGGTTCTTGTCCGGAGCGAATTGCCAAGGTCATTGCAGCATCTTCTAAATCACCCTCACAGTCCTCAATTAAATCCAGTGATTCCATTGCGATGGCGTCATCTGCTAATTGTGAGCGAAATTGTGCAAGTTCTTTTGCTGTAACTTTTGTCATTAGAATTCTTTGTACCGGGCTAAAAATGACACTATTCTGTTATGGTATTGTAATCTAGATTAATTTAACTATTAAAAATGTACTTTGCGACAAGATTTTTAAATACGTAAAGACGCGCCATGGCGCGTCTCTACAAAAGAAATGGATTCATTCTTCAAATCCCCTACTTTTAAGTATAGGGATTAACTGGTCACTGGTTACTGGTCACTGCTCACTGCTCACTGCTCACTGGTTACTGGTCACTGGTCACTGGTCACTGCTCACTGGTTACTGGTCACTGGTCACTGCTCACTGGTTTATCTACCTGCTCTTGCAGTAATCGATCGCTGTAAGCGAGCTAGAGAACGGTTGTAATCCAAAATAGCTTGAACTCGCTGACCTTCCGATCTGGTTAAGTCGTTTTCAGCGTCAATCACTTCAGTTTGGGTTCCTACACCTGCTTGGAAGCGCAAACGTGCTAAACGAAGAGCTTCCCTTGATTGATCTACAGCAACAGTCGCTGTTTGAACGTTCTCTTGGTTAGCCTGCAAATCTGAGTATGCTTGTTCGACTTCAAAGCGGATTTGGTTGCGCCGATCGGCAAATTGATTTTCAGCAATGCGGATGTTCACTTTTTCCCGATTTGCCCTGGCTCTTGATGCTCCTCCATCGTACAAGTTTAAGTTGGCTCTGACAGCTAAGGAGTAATTGTCCTGAATGCTTTGAGTGTCGTCAAACTCGTCTGAGGTGTTGTATGCAGCCACCAAACTCAACTGAGGACCAAGCTGTGCGCGTGCTATCCGTCGCCGTTGCTCGGCTGCATTCCGCTCTGCTAAGCTTTGTTGCAGTTCCGGGCGGTTTTGAAAAGCTTGCACTATAGTTTGGTCTAATGATATATTCCACAGACCTGCCAATTTTACAGGGTCTGCCGCAGTAATATCAACCGCTTCCGCTAAGCTCAAGGTTTGTGCTAGCTGACGTCGGGCAATCCTTTGCTGCGAGCGAGCATTTGTAAGCTGTTGTTGGGCATTTGCCAGGTTAACCTGCGATCGCAAAACATCAAAGCGAGTACTAACACCAGCCCGTTCTAGAGCTTGGGCGTCTCGCAAACTGGCTTGAGCGTTTGTCACAGCAGACTGGGCAATACGCACGTTTTCATCCGCTTGTTGTAGGTCATAGTATTGAGTTGTAACATTGAGCCGGATAGTCTCAGACTGAGCTTCTACCTGGAGTTCAGACGAACGTAATTGTTCCTCTGTTGCTCTAATGCTAGCTCGTCGGCTTCCTGAGGTGTATATGTCGTATTGTATTTGTGCGCCCGCACCAAAACTGGTACTTGAGCTTTGTTCTTGTTGACCAAGTTGCCTTTGGAGATCTGTTAATTGCGATCCTGCGAAACCAGGTCCACTGCGTGTGATGTTAGCGTTAACACTAGCAGAGGGTAGCAAAGCAGCTTGCTGTTCTCTAACAGCAAATCTGTTTCCTTCCAAAGTGAGTAAAGCCTCTTGTAAGTCGCGGTTGTTACGCCGCGCCAGTTCTATTGCTTCATTTAATGTGATGGGTTGAGTTCCTCGAATCCTCACTTCCTCTGGCTTTGTAGGAAACTGCAAAGGATTTGGGCTGGGGTTGAGATAATCGGGAACTTTTATGGAGCCTTGTAAAATGGAGGTCGCTGGTGTACTGGGTGTAGTAAAATTATCTTGTGTTACATTGACTGGCTCGCTAGGCAGGGTTGTTGTAGAAGCATTTTGCTTGACATTATCTGATGCTCTAGGCGCGATCGCAGTCGGATCGCCTTGAGCTACCCGAGATGCAGCCGCAGTGTTTGGCGAACAGGTAGAAGACTTAAGAAGTAAAGAAGCTGAACGCCCAACCGAGCCTTTTTCTGGTTGCGGGCAAAATTCTACCCGCTCCAGCATTTGCGCCACTTCTACAACTCTCCCAGTCTTAGCGGTTTCTGTAAGTTTTGATAATAACTGAGAACCCGAATTTTTCTTCTCTGTAATGGGCTGTTTGGCAGGAGTTGGTGTTTTTTCCAAGACCGAGGAAGCAGGGTTTGAGTTATGAACAGCAGCCATAACTACACTCTGTTGTGGTCCTCGCTCTGGAATAATCACTGGGTTACTTTGCGTTTGTTTACCAGAAGCAGACCGAATCTTTTTAATCAAAGCGGTCTGCTTTAACGTAGGTTTAAATTCTAAAAGTACGCCTTGAACCTTTCCTGCTATTCGTCGTACTGGTATACCAGTTTTTCCGGTCAATACGACTCCAGCATGATTATTATTTACAGATTTTATGATACCTACTGGATTTTTAGTGGAAGGCATCACTGGATATGCCATACTGTTGTCAACAGCAGTCGCTAATCGAGAATTGATGTTAACCGCAACCGAAGTGTCTTCGTAGATCGAAGAGAAGACACTTGGTGAGGCGACGTGCCTTACTCCAGTGGCTTCTGCAGTATCAGCTAAGACAGCTTGAGTGGATAACACTGCCACTGTCACACTAGGTAAGAAACTATAAAAAATTGTCTGTCCTTTCACCGCATCCCCTCACACAAAAATATAGCGGCAGAAACCCTTTCTCACCACAAAATAATATATCACGATGCTAACTTTAAGAATCGTAATACGACGATGCCAAATTTTAGGAATCCGAACTCCGCTCGTCTTGAAAACTCTTGACAATGCGAGAAAGTTCTGCCTTCTCATCGATAGTAACGCGGGTAGGAGCACCACTGACAATCCGTTCGTAATTCCGGAAGGAATCCTTAATTTCGGGACCGTCGGCTGTAATATTGTATTCACGGATCCCCTTATCGTGCCACGAGCCTCGCATTTTAAATACGTTAACTGCTCGCGACATTTCTCCACGAATTTCTACATACTGCAACATCAAAATTGTGTCAGTAATCGTAGAAATATGAGAGTCTGTAATTGAGTGCGAACCCATAAATTGCTCAGTTGTATTGGTAAAGAAGCCTGTAATTTCTTCTTGCTTTGCGTAACCTGTAACACCAATGACAAACTGGCGAAATGCATTATTGCTCACCCCTCTTGCCAAGGCAGAAAGTGAGTCAATCGCAATGCGTGCTGGTTTAAATTCAGCAATTTCTGACTTGATAATTTGCAAATGATCTTCTAAACCAGTGGATTCGGGATAAGTACAAATTATTTTTAGTAAACCTTGGTGTTCTAAGTCTTCAAACTCAATACCCCATGAAGAGGCGTTACGGGACAACTGAGCACGGGATTCTTCGTAGGCGAACAAGATTGCTCGTTCGTTATTAATACAGCCATTTTGCAAAAACTTGCTAACCAGAAGAGTCTTACCAGTACCAGTTGCTCCTGTCGCTAAAATAATTGAATCTTTAAAGAAACCACCTCCACACATTGCATCTAAGGTTTTAACTCCTGAAGACACTCTTACATTAGAAGAACGTTGAGTCAGGCGCATTGCTCCTAATGGGAATATGTTGACTCCTTCATTGGTAATTGTAAAAGGATATTCGCCTTTCATATGTGTTGTACCGCGCAATTTGAGAATTTCAATTGTGCGCCGACGGCGTTCTCCTTCTAAAACATTCCGCACAATCACCACATTATCAGAAACAAATTCTTCCACACCAAAACAAGCAACTGGTCCGTATTCATCTGTTCGCTCGGTGGTGATGAGGGTGGTGACGCTCAGTTGCTTGAGACGTGCTACAAGACGAAATATTTCCCGCCGCACGACCCCAACAGCTTCATACTGCTGAAACACTGCTGTTATTGAATCAATAGATACCCGTTTGGCTTTGTACTTACGAATTGCGTACTGCAGGCGCTCAATCAGGGCGGACAAATCGAAGTTTCCAACGACATCTTGTCCTTCTGGATCGGGAGAAGCATCAAGTATAAATAGCTTCCCATCATCGATCAAGCGTTGCAAATTCCAACCAAAAATACAGGCATTCTTAATAATATCGCTTGGCGATTCTTCAAAAGTAACAAAAACTCCGGCTTCATCAAAATAACTAATACCGTTATAGAGAAATTGAAGAGAAAATAAAGTTTTACCTGTTCCAGAGGTACCGCTAACCAAAGTAGTTCTACCTACCGGTAAACCACCATGGCTCACGTCATCGAAGCCCTCTATCATAGTACGAATTTTTTCTACACCTCCAAGTGACGGTGTCCTGTTTGACTCTGTATATCCTTTTTCACTCATTGTTAACGATTACAAATAGGGATAGACCCCTGTCTTTTTTTCTAAGGGAGTAGGGAGTGGGGAGTAGGGGGTAGGGAGAAGAAAATTTTCATTGGTTCTGGTATAGGCAGTTCATAACGATCGCGTGTATAGTATTGACATTTGGTATCGTGACTTTATTATTCAAAGTGTTCTTCTTCCTCTGTTAATTCTTCATACAGTAAATCCAATCCAATGAGTACTCTTTCTCTATCTGACAAATCTCCAATAATTTTCCGCACAGGTGGAGGTAGTATTTTGGAGAGTGTGGGAGTGGCTAATATTTTATCTTCTTCTGCCAATTGCGGATTTTTTAACACGTCTATCACTTTTAAAGCATAAACACCTTGAAACTCCTGTTCTAGAATGTTTTTAAGTACTTTTAATGCCCGCACTGAGTTAGGTGTGTTCCCTGCTACATAAAGCTTGAGAACGTAGGTTTTTCTGAGCTTTTTCATATGCTTGAGACAGGCTCTAGGTAAACGTGGAACAGGAAAATGCAATGCATTCCTAAAGATTTAGAGGACTGCTTACCACCTGCTATAACTCTCTTGGGCTTTATTGAATCCTATTTTTGAATAGAACAACGATAGAGTTCGCACAAGTGAGCCAATATATCAATTAGTGTGAGGCGGTAATCAAGCAATGATTCATCGTTCCTTCCTTCTAATTTTAACTGTTTGGAAAATTCATCAATAAGTTCCATATGAATTTCTATGATTTGTGGCACAGGAATACTAGCATAAAATACGGCTTTGATAAATTTATCAATTTTTTCGTTTAACCTTTTGTCTGTAATGGTAAAGTAATCTATAAGAATTTGACGGTAATCTGATTTAAGTTGTTGCAATAATGCCTGCTGTTCGGCTCCTGTCATTTGCTGAAAAACCTGGTGGAGTTCTGACTTGGGCATTTAACTACAGAAAAATTTGAGGTTAGTCGTTGATTGCGAGTTTTTCGCGATCGCCTGATTGATTTGGTTGAGACTTGTCCCGGAGTTCGCTACAACAGGCATCTTGGTAGATTTAAGCAATACTGGCGTGAGTCACGTTGTTTGAGTGTCCGAGCTTTTTTAAGTATGGTAGCTGTCTGGTATTGTTTTAATTTATACTTATTTGTGTTGATAGAGAAGCTAAACACAGCAATGTTAAAAGAAAAAACACCAAACAGGCTGGGATTTAGGTGCTTGATGAGTAACATCTATCTAAATATATATTTTTGGGTTTTACTCCATAATAAGATACTTAAACGAAAATAAACGAATATCGCAATCTAAATCATTATAATTCCTAAAGGTTCTAAAACGAATCTTTGGAGCAATAATTGTTCTAGCTGTCGCTATCAATTCTGAAAATCTCTAGTGGTGTTGAACCAAACTCCAAATTTGGGGGAAGTGTCAAGGATGAAGGGTAAAATCAATCTTATTAGTTCACCTTCTGATGAAGAGCACCTTAAAACTTCACACTTTATTCTTTTTGTTGACCGTTTTTAACTCCTACAAAAAGATTTGTTAGGAAGAGCAAAGCTTTTGCCAATTAGGCGTTAACTTATGGAAAGAATCGATCCGCTCGTGTCTTTCTAGAGGATACTGCTTTAAACGCAAACACGTAAGCTTAATTGGCAGCTAGCTAGTGATGCTAACAGGCGTACATCCCCCCTAGAAGAATGAACCCATCGCTATATGTCAATGCTAAAGTACCCTCTTTATGATTTTATCGCAACCGTACCCACCTGCCTAGAAACAGCAACTCTAGCAGATGTACTGGATGTTTTTGAGAAAGAACAGTGTCAAGCTATTGCTGTGTTAGATAAGCAGCAATACTTACTGGGCTTGCTTTACTCTGCCCGCTTAGTACCACAATTACTACTAGCAGGTTACGTTGGCGAAGGCGAGAAGTCTTCTTACTTACAGCAACCCATCTCAATGCTAGCCCGAGAGCTAATTCAACCACTACAAACAATCCCAGCCTCATTTCAAGTGGAGCAATTGGTTAGGTTTCTGCGTTCTCAAACAATTCCAGCGAATACTAATTTGGATTGGGCGCTCATTGACTCAGATGGCAAATTTTTGGGGCTTGTAGATAACTCACGCCTGTTGAAGTGGTTGGTTTTACACCAATTTGAAACGCCGGAGGAAAATGGCTATCGAGATGCAAGCGTTGAAAAAGCTCGCACTTTTTATCAAAAGCAAAGACGATACCAGCCACAGATCGATAAACCTTTAGTACAATTGTTGGAGCGATTGCCTTGGCCTTTGATGTTACAAACAAGTAGCGGTGAAGTTGTAACTCAAAATCCGGCATGGTGGCAGCAGTTGGGGGCTTTGAAAGATCCAGAAGGAGTCAGGCGACAAGTAGAGGCAATTCTGGCAATGACTCCATCAAAATATTCAACCCAAACAGCCGCCAAGGCTCATTCCTTTGATAACAGTATCCAAGAGATGGAAGAAAAGCTGTCGTCTGTTGTCACTCAATCTCTCCATACTAGCGAAGGAGCGCACCGCAAAAAATTCGCGTCTCCACCCACTACCCTTCCAGAGCAACCATTACCAGAAACTTCTGCATCACGATGTTTCTTGAACAGACAACTGGGGACTTGTACTTGTGTTGTGGAAGTGCAAAACGGTCAGGAACGAGTCTGGCAATTTGCCAAAATTCCTTTAGATAGCCCTGAATTCAAAGTTTTGGGTGTTGAATCAACAATATCACTCAACACTCAAAGTTTAGAACTCGGAAACGAATTGTGGCTCGTTCTAGCAACTGATGTTACAGAACAACAGCAACTCTGTAAAGAACTTGCAGCCAAAAATGCCGATCTCATTCAACTGAATCGTTTAAAAGATGAGTTTTTGGCTTGTATCAGTCACGAACTCAAGACCCCCCTAACGGCTGTTTTAGGGTTGTCACGTTTGCTGGTAGATCGGCAATTGGGAGAACTCAACGAGCGTCAAGCTCGTTATGCAGGGTTGATTCATCAAAGCGGACGCCATCTGATGAGTGTGGTCAATGATATTTTAGATTTGACCCGCATGGAAACAGGACAGATGGAACTGGCTCTGTCTAAAGTGACAATTCGAGCGGTTTGCGATCGCGCTGTTTCTGAAGCCAAAGTTATCCATGCCCAAAGTACAAAAACTCCCATCAACACCCAATCTCAAACCACATCTGTAAGAGAACACCAATTCAGCCTTTCCATCGAACCGGGTTTAAATGAGATGGTAGCAGATGAGTTGCGCTTGCGACAGATGCTAGTGCATCTGCTTTCCAACGCCTTTAAATTTACAGAAACAGGTGGTGAAATTGGGTTGTGGGTAAGTCGTTGGGAGGGTTGGATTGCCTTTACAGTTTGGGACACAGGCATTGGCATTCCCGAACACCAACAGCATCTCATCTTTCAAAAATTCCAACAACTAGAAAATCCCCTCACCCGTCAATATGAAGGAACGGGATTGGGGCTAGTCTTAACCAGAGCGTTAGCACGGCTTCATGGCGGTGATGTCAGCTTCTTGTCCCGTGAAGGCAAAGGTAGCCAGTTCACACTACTCCTCCCTCCCAGCCCTCCACAAAAAGGGTTAGGGGCTGGAGAGCGGGAATTGGGGACTGTAAAACAGAAAGGGCTGGAAACTGAGAACTGGGAACATGATACTATTTCCCCAATCCCACCAGTCCGCACAACAAAAGAAACCCCTGCTGTGGGCAGAATGCGCCATCCCCAATCCCGAATCGCCAATTCCCAAGCTCACTACAACAACAGCTTAGTGTTGGTTGTTGAGGCTGTAGCCCGGTACATCGAAGACTTAACCGAACAACTCACTGGTTTGGGTTATCGAGTTGTAATTGCTCGTTCGGGGTGTGAAGCAGTAGAAAAAGCGCGTCGCTTACAGCCTAAAGCTATCTTCCTCAACCCATTAGTTCCATTACTGTCAGGGTGGGATGTACTCACCTTGCTCAAATCAGATGAAGTCAGTCGTCATATCCCTGTCGTCGTCACAGCAACAGGAGCAGAAAAAGAGCAGGCATTCGCCAACCGAGCTGATGGTTTTTTAAGCTTACCAGTACAGCCTCAGGTTTTGGCACCACTGATCGAAAGCTTGTGTGTTGCACCAGAAGAAAAGAAGCAAAAACCAGATGAAGTCCAAATTCTTAAAGATAAAACACCATTGCAAATTTTAAGGTTAGTCAATCCTGAGTGCCAACCTCTCAACTCGCACCCATTGTTACAAGAACACCGAGTTCTAGAAGTAGACAACATAGATCAGGCAGAACTTCTTTCTCGGGTTTGGCAATTTGACGTTATTTTAATGGATGTAGATATGCCAGAGGCGGAGAACTTGCTGCAACAACTCAATCTTCACCCTCAGTTAGCAGCTCTACCCCTTGTCACCTGCAATGTAGCAACAACGCAAACAGCTTCTCAAATAGCTGGGCTTTCTGTATTCCCATGCCTAACACCGTTAGGAACAGAAAAGCAAAATGGAGGCAGAAAAACAGACGCTCTATTATCTGTACTGCAAATTGCATCTGGAGTGTGCTGTCCTCCCAACATCTTAGTACTGGATTTAGCACTACTTCCAGATTTACCAGAAACAAGACGTCAAACAAGAATCCGCCAGGTAGAAAAGACAACTGCCTTAAGTAGTATGTTTGGAGATAATAACTCTTGTCCAATACAAGGGTTACAACCTTTAACTATCTGTCGTGGTTCTGAATGGTTCCAAGCGCTGATTCAGTACTTGCAAACAGCTGGCTTTAAAGCATCAATGAGCCGTTCTTGGGCAGAACTGTTACAACAAATTCGTCACCAAAGTGTCGATCTACTCCTGATTTGCTTGGGAGAGTCTACTCGTACAAAAGAGGCTCACACAGCACTGAAAGTCTTGGGACAGTTGCCTTTCGATTTGCCACCAGTGTTGGTACTCGATCAACGCTTAAATTCTATGGACTTGGAAAACGAGCAATCTACCATTGTTAAGCGGAGAACCTATAACCAGTCAGAATCGGTAGAGACTGTTTTAAGCTCAGTGAGTTGCCAAATCTTACCGCGCTCTATATCAATGGAAGAATTATTAAAGGAGATTAATCAAACTTTAAATGGTTAGTGGTTAGTGGTTAGTGGTTAGTAGTAAAACAACCAACAACTAACAACTAACAACTAACAACTAACAACTAACAACTAACAAACAACTATTTAAAAAAAATCCGAACAAGCTGATAAGCACCACGAGTCCCTAAATTTTCGTAATCAGTGGGCTTAAATCCCATTTCGGGAAACTTTTTCGGTTGAGCAAGAACTAGTACTGAGGAAGGTGATGGCTTCTTTGCTGCTTTGTCTTGAAGGTATTGTGCTGCAGTCGCAGTTATTTTTTTGTATGTAACAGGACGACGAGTATAAAAAACAACTGTAGGTTTTTTAAAGCCAACCATAACCAATTCTTCACCAGGTTTTTGTGTTTGAACTACGATTTCAGATAATTCTCTTAAAGGTAGCTGACGTTCCCGATCCATTAAAAATAAGGCAGGTGTGAGAACAACCATCAGGAATGCTGCAAATCCTACAATATTGATAATTAGCACAGTCTTGTAACGACGGCGCATGAGCGAAACAGCAATTGCTATAGCACTTAAAATCCAAATCGCTCCTCCCAAAACGGTTAAACCCGATCGCTCCAGCAAGTTACGAAAGTCGGGTGCTGCAGGATCGTTACCTATTATTTGGGGTAAGTAAAACATTGTTACTGCTATTGCTGACAAAAAAGCGACATTCACCCAGCCAGTTCGTTGGAAGAGAGGGAGGGAGGGAGTGAGGGAGTGAGGGAGTGAGGGAGAAAGTTCCTCCTTGTTTCCCTTGTCTAATAAGTCACCCCATAATAACGCTATTAAAATAGCTGCTGCTGGCATTAGGGGTAACACGTAGCTGGGAAGTTTTGTCACAGCAATGGTGAAAAAACCAAAGATTCCAACAAACCAACAAAAGGCAAATAAACCTAGTTGTCTGGAGCGTTCTTGCGATCGCCAGTATTTTCGCTGCCAAAACTTTAACCGTCCCATTGCCAGAGGTAAATACACCGAATATGGTGCAAAGCCAAGCAGCACAACTACAAAATAAAAATACCAGGGAGCTGAGTGACGATTAACAACATTTGTAAAGCGTTCAACGTTGTGATATCCAAAAAAGGAGTTAATATAATCCCAACCATTGCGCCAAATAACTAGTATATACCAGGGTAATGATAAACAGATAACGATCAGCAAACCTGTTAAAGGGCGCATTTCCCGCAACACTTGCGTAATATTACCCAAGTACAGCAAAAATATACCAACAATCAGCCCAGGTAAAACAATTCCTATTGGTCCTTTTGTTAAAATTGCTCCCGCAATCAGTACGTAAAACGCTATATACCAACGTGCTTGTACATTAGATTTTGAGGGGTGGGCATATCCCAAAAAAAAGCACAGTAATGCTGATGCCATACAACCTGTCAGCAGCATATCTGAAACACCTGTTCTACCCCAAACAATCATTTCGGGATTGAGTGCCATAACCGCTGTTCCAAACCCTGCTGTTATCCACCGCAAGGCTGGACGGTACTTATGCTCTAATTCATCTTCCCTTGCAAAGTACCATTGTATAGTGTATGATCCTAACCCCATCAATCCTATAGCAGCAAGTGCCGAAGGTAAACGCACCGCCCATTCATTCACACCCAAAATTGAAAAAGCGATCGCTTGAAACCAGTAAATCAGAGCAGGCTTATCAAATCGAGTTTCAGCATTAAAAAACGGTGTAATCCAATCACCCGTAACAAACATTTGGCGAGATGCTTCAGCAAACAGAGGCTCTGTCTCATCAATTAAGCCAATACTGCCTAAATGCCAAACAAAAGCAATCCCACCTGTTAAAATCACCCATAAAATTGATAAAGTCACAGCGAGGGCTGGACGCTTCTCTACACTACTCCACCACTGATTTGTCATTGGTTATTGGGGATTTTGGATTTTGGATTTTGGATTTTGGATTTTGGATTTTGGATTTTGGATTTTGGATTTTGGATTTTGGATTTTGGATTGGGCATTGAGCATTGGGCATTGGTCGTTTATTTAGAAGACTTTAGCTCAACTTCTTGGTTCCTGAACCAATAACCAGTAACCAGTTCATGGTCACTGGTCACTGGTCACTGGTCACTGGTCACTGGTCACTGGTCACTGGTCACTGTTAATCAAAATAAGTTGCCATTCTTTGCTTTGAGCATTCCAACTGGGAGAAAAGGTTTCTCCAACAACATAAGGTCCCCAATAGCGACGAGAACCGTCTTGTGCAAAAGCAACTAAAATATCACCTTTTTCCAGTTTGAGATCTCCGTTAGGCAAGGCTAGAATCAGCCCTTGTTTACTACCTTCTTGAGGAGCAAAATCCCAATGTGCTGGAACTGCATCATTAGCTGTCTTTGAGGACGTTCCTTTCCTCTCGATGGGAGAATGCCGTGAAAGTAAGGCAAGGCGGACTGGTTGATTGGTTTGATTGCTCATCCGCAAGCTTCCAGAACCTGATATTCCTCTTTTCTCAGTATCTTTTGCGATATCGGTACGACTGATTTCTTGACTGTTTAAATTAGTTGGATTGGGTACCGAACTGGACGAGGTAGAAACAGGCACAGTACTTTGCAAGTCTAATGCCTGCTCTGTTGAGGTTGAAGAACTTCCTAATCCTGTTTGCTCAAAAGATAAGAACTTTTGACATCCCAGTGGTAGCAAGAGCAATCCCAATGAAGAAGTCACCAGAACAGCGTGAAAATACACTGACGGTTTCATAATATGTTTTACTAATAATTGATTTGTCTGAGCTAAAAAAGCAGCCTAGGGATTCACACAGCTTCTGTTGGAATTCAGGTATGAAAAGTATCACATGAACCATTATGAAAATAACTAACAACGTTGTTACTTCTCACAATGAAGAAATGTATAGATATTTGTGTTTGCCGAAAACCAACTAGAAGCCCATAATACTATTTAAGCAAGCCTATGCTAGGCTGCATACTCTTATATATAAGAATATATTATGGTTTCTGAATAATTATAAGCTTTCGTAATGCAAAACACGCGTCTTAACAACCTATTGAGTACTACGAGCGATCGCTTGAGGGTTTGGTTTTTCAACCCTTGGCGGCGGTGGTCAATATTAATAATCAGTTGGTTGTTCGGTTTTTTCTTAGGCAGTGCAATTTCTACAACAGCGGGACAAACTGCTGAATTGGATGTCGTAATTGCTGCATTCTTAGTCCTGTTTACAGAAGTAGGTAGCAGGATATTCTATGGTCGTACCATCCAAGGACGGAAAGCTCTTTGGGTAGAAGCGCTTAACATTCTTAAAGTTGGTCTGATATACAGCCTATTTCTTGAAGCCTTCAAGCTGGGATCGTAAGGGATGGTTGTACCATTTTGGATTTTGGATTTTGGATTTTGGATTAAGTATAGTAGGGCGGGCAATGTTCACCAATATTGAATGGTAAGTATTGCTACATCTGTTCTGGAGTAATGCCTGAATACCTTACTAACTACTAATACCAATTTGAATAAAGCATACAACAGATAGTGAACTCAGATCGAGTTTAGACATGACTTTCTCAATCCAAAATCTAAAATCCAAAATCCAAAATTGTATAAAAATTTACCCCCCAGACTGTATGCGAGCAAGAAGCTCGTAAAAAGGTTGCCAATTATCTTCTTGAACAATTGGTTCCCAAATTGATTCAATGACTGGTCTTAATATCACAGTTTTGGGATTGTGACGAATTAAAGTTTGAGCGATCGCATTCATTTGCTCTATATCAAAACTATTCAGTATCTTATGGTACAAAATACACCAATCATCGAAAAGTTGTGATGAGCCTGATACTGGTACAATGCTCGAATCTACCATAATCAAACTGGGATCGTCTCGCCATTTAGATGAAAACGTGCGAGCCATCTCAGAAAAAAACTTATGATATTCAACTTTACTCTCCTGCAAAAATTGAATTGTTAAATTGAAAAGTTCCAAAGCTTCTGGATGATTTATTGTCTCAAAACCAAGCTTTTTCAACATTAAAGCACGGTATTCATGATGATAATGTTCGTCAAAAGTTACTAAACCCGCTTCCATCTCAGATGGTTCAACTATCGCTTTTAAAGACTCTTGGAGTCTTTCTAAATTCCATTTACAAATACTTGGTTGATGGCTGTAGCAGTAGCGTCCATAGTAGTCAAAATAAGCAGCCGTAAAATGGGGTTGATAGCTAGGGATGAAAGCATAGGGACCGTAATCAAAACTTTCCCCTGTAATTGACATATTGTCAGTATTTAACACGGCATGACAAAAACCAGCAGCCATCCACTGTCCTACAAGTTCTGCTGTTCTTTTGACTAAATCTGTATAAAACAAGGCATATTTTTCTTTTTCATCTACTAGATATCGATAATATTGGTTGATCGCATGATCTAAGAGCTTCTTGGCTAAATCGGGACGTCGAATATAATGCAATCGTTCAAATGTACCAAATCGGATGTGCGATCGGTTCATCCTGACTATAACTGAAGAACGGGTAGGAGAGGGTTCATCACCGCGCCAAAGGGACAACCCTGTTTCAATCATGCTCAAACATCGCGAAGTACGTACACCCATGTGATGTAGTGCTTCTGCTGCTAGAACTTCCCGCACGCCGCCCTTGAGAGTCAGCATACCATCCCCACCACGGGAGTAAGGAGTTTTACCAGAACCTTTGGTACCAAAGTCGTATAATTCACCATCAGTACCCCGTACTTGTCCGTAGAGAAACCCTCTACCATCACCCAAAAAAGGATTGTATTCACCAAATTGATAGCCGTGGTAACGAAGCGCTAACAATGGTTTTCTTCCTTCAAATTTGCCAAAAGCTGTGATAAAATGCTCATCTGTCACATCTTCAGGATTTAGCCCCAAGCGACTCAGGATTGAATTGTTACGCCAACGTAATATGTGTTGGGGAAATTCTGCTGCTGCCACTTCGTCGTAATAATCATTACCTAAAGCTTCGAGAGCACTTTCGTAGTTGAGGTTGAGGAAGGGATTGCCAGAAATCTTGTTGTTTGCTGTTTCAGCTAGAGTCATTAGACTTGTGTGCGATTTGGTGTAAAATGTAGCCAGTCTGGGGCGATAGATTAGATAAATTGAACTGAGACACTTCTTCTTTAATAGTATCTTCTGTCAGCCCTTCCACAAAAGTTAGATCCCCGACTTATTAAAGAAGTCGGGGATCTGTATGCACTAAATCTCAATTTCTCGAATTTCGGTTGACTATTGATGAATCCTCAGCGAGGATAGCATTGATTTTTCGTCGAGAGGCTTGAATGATTGCTTGTATACGCGCTCTTTGTGTAGGTGTAAGCTTCAACGATTGCATCACTTGAGGAATATTCTGACGCGATCGCAAGCCTTGAACCATTTTGCTATGTTGAACTTGGGTAAATACAGCCTCAACTTCTTGGTATGCTGCTTCTTTGAGGGCTTGTACTTTTTGACGCTGTTGAGGCGTTAGTTTTTTTTCAATACGTGGTAAGGCGTATCCTAAAGCGTGTATCGTGAGTGGAACGAGTATATATGAGGGAAGGGGTCTTGCAATTGCTGTAGAAGGTATGCCTGATAAGATGGTAATTAGAACAAAAGATGTAAAAAATACAGACAGGCGCTTCGTATATTTGTAATTCATTGAGAAATGTTCCTATAGGATTTCGTAGAGATGCTGGACTAATTCTTTAAACGCCAATTATAGTTGGTGATGCTTGTAAAAATGTGATCTTCCCATTTTTCATTAATGAATAAGTAATCTCTGGCATAACCTTCTATGACAAATCCCAGCTTCTTCAAGACATTACTGCTACGCTGATTGTGAGGCATATAGTTAGCCATAATACGGTGCATATTTAATTCTTGAAATACATATTGAATTGCTGCTTGCAGTGCTTCTGTCATATAGCCCTTTCCTTGTTCGGTTTCTGCCAGCCCGTATCCAACATTACAATACTGAGCGGCGCGTCTTGTGAAGTTACTAAAGTTGATGAGTCCAATAACTGTCTTTGGCTTGTTTTGCAGAAAAATAAATAGTCTTAAGGATATGTCGTTTAGAAATTCTTTGCGATCGCTATCTATCCTCCAATACCAATAATCTTCAGTAAAGAAACCATCAGCCCAAGAGGGCGAGTATGGTGTCAAAAAAGTTTTGTTGTTTGTATAAAATTTTAGAATTGCCGGAATATCTTCTTCAGTAGCTAATCTTAGTAAAAGACGCTCAGTGGTAATCAGTGGCAGTTCCATTTTTATCGTTATTGATGACTAGAATGGCAATATTTTCTAATTTTTCTGTAGTATTGACAACTAAATTGAAGCTTATATTTTAAACAAATAATATTTTAATATTTTATAATAATTTGAACAAAGAATGTAACAAATAGTTAGTTAAACTCAAATTTAGATCGAACTTTCTCAATCCAAAATCCAAAATCTAAAATAGGTCAGTGATGTCAGCAATAAGATCCGATTGGCAAGAATCAGAGATACGTGCAATATATAATACTCCGTTGCTAGAGCTTATCTATCAAGCTGCTAGTACACATCGTCAATACCACGATCCCAAAAAGATACAAGTTTGTAAACTGATATCAATCAAAACTGGGGGTTGTCCGGAAGATTGTGGTTACTGTGCTCAGTCTTCTCACTATAAGACAGAAGTCAAGCCACAAGCACTCTTAGAAAAGGAAACAGTGGTTGGGATTGCACGACAAGCACTCGTAAACGGTGCGAGTCGGGTGTGTATGGGCGCGGCTTGGCGAGAGGTGCGCGACAATTCTCAATTCGAGCACGTGCTGGATATGGTTAAGGAAGTCACCGCCTTAGGCGTGGAAGTCTGCTGCACTTTAGGTATGCTCACAGAAGCACAAGCCAAGCGTTTGGAAGAAGCGGGGCTTTACGCTTATAACCATAACTTAGACACTTCTCGAGATTACTACAGCACTATTATTACCACCAGAACCTACGACGATCGCCTCAACACGATTAACAATGTTCGTCAAACAAACGTCACTGTCTGTTCTGGAGGTATACTCGGTCTGGGTGAAACTACAGATGACCGAATATCCATGCTACACACTCTAGCAACCCTACATCCTCACCCAGAATCCGTACCAGTAAACATTCTCTCCAGGGTTGAAGGGACACCTTTAGAAAACCAATCAGAGATTCCCATTTGGGATATCCTGCGGATGATTGCTACAGCCCGAATTGTTATGCCTGCTTCTGACGTTCGTTTAAGTGCAGGTAGAGCAAAGCTGTCGCAGGTTGAACAAGCGCTGTGCTTCCTAGCAGGAGCAAATTCCATCTTTTCTAGCGATGACGGACATATGCTAACAGTGACAACTCCCTGTCCGGGTTACGGGTGCGATCGCGAAATGTTGGATTTGCTTGGTTTGGAAATGCGTCCTCCTTTTACACGCCAGGAAAAGGTTGCTAAAGAAAGCGTTGTTAGGTAACCTTAGCAAAATCAAGAACCACACCCTGTTTTTGTGGGTTTTTGTGGGTTCTTGTGGGTTCTTGTGGGTTCTTGTGGTACGGGCGTCCTCGCCCGTACACTCGCTCAAAGAACGGGCAAGATGCCCATCCCACAAGAGTTTTGCACGTTATAAATCAGAGAATTTTGGCAGCACGCAAACCAAACAATAAACCAACAGCAATACCAGTAAATACGGCTAAGAATCCTACGTAAGCGATCGCAGCAAGCATTTGTGTTTCTCCACATTCATTTATAAATCTATTGAAACATTTATTTGGGTTGGCGCTCAACTGTCCCCCTCATCCCCTCATCCTTAAGGAAGATCTATCCAAAAATTAGATATCAAAGAACATAAAAAGCGTCTAACATTCAGGAATTAATAATGCCTATGCTGTAGAATACAGCCCGATGGAGCTTTGAGAGGGGTTTGGTAATGGCTTCTGTTATTAACGTGAATCTGCCGCAGCAGTCCTATGAAATTGCGATCGCACCTAGCAGTCTAGACAAGCTTGGTGAATACATGACGAATCTAAAGCTGGGCAAGAAGGTACTTATAGTTTCTAACCCAACATTATTTAGGCATTATGGTGAAAGGGCAATAGGATCTCTAGAAGCAGCTGGGTTTGAAGTTGCACGTTGTACCTTACCACCAGGTGAACGCTATAAAACCTTAAGTATAGTGCAGAAAATTTACGATACTGCCTTAGAAAATCGCATAGAACGCTCATCAACAATGGTGGCATTGGGGGGTGGTGTCATTGGAGACATGACTGGCTTTGCCGCCGCCACTTGGTTGCGGGGGATTAACTTTGTACAAGTGCCAACGACACTCCTAGCAATGGTGGATGCGTCCATCGGTGGAAAAACTGGTGTAAATCATCCCAAAGGAAAGAATTTGATTGGTGCATTTCATCAACCGCGCTTGGTTCTTATAGATCCAGAGGTACTAAAAACTTTGCCAGTGCGGGAGTTTCGTGCGGGAATGGCAGAAGTCATTAAATACGGTATCATTTGGGATGCTCAATTATTTAGCGAGATGGAACAGAGCAAACGTCTTGACCAAATGCGCTACGTCAAACCAGAGTTAATAGATAGCATTTTAACACGATCTTGTCAAGCAAAGGCTGATGTCGTTAGTAAAGATGAGAAAGAAGCGGGACTGCGGGCGATTCTCAACTACGGACACACTATCGGTCATGCAGTAGAAAGCTTGACAGGTTATCGTGTTGTGAATCATGGTGAAGCAGTTGCCATTGGCATGGTAGCAGCAGGACAGATTGCAGTAGAACTGGGAATGTGGCAAAAAGAAGAGACAGAACGTCAAGATTCCCTGATTCAAAAAGCAGGTTTACCAACTCAACTTCCATCCGGGCTAGATATTGAAGCTATAGTTGATGCTTTGCAACTGGATAAGAAAGTGAAAGCCGGTAAAGTCAGGTTTATTTTGCCAACACAGATTGGAACCGTAACAATTACTGATGAAGTGCCATCAGATACAATTCGGCAAGTGTTGCAAAGGATGATAACCGTAGAATAAATAGTTTATGAAAATGAAGAATTTTTCAGTAATCAACTATGCTACAACCACTACCTAACCGAATCAGCTTTCAAGAATTTATCGAATGGAAACCAGAGGGTAAACGTTATGAACTGCATGATGGAATAATTGTTGAAATGGCACAACCACTGGGAGAACATGAAGAAGTCACAGGCTTTTTAACTAAAAAATTGGGTACAGAATTAGATCGGTTAAGTCTTCGCTACCTAATTCCTAAAACAGCATTAGTTAAGCCTTTAGAAAATGAATCAGCTTATTCACCAGATATTTTAATAGTCAACAAAGATAATTTGCAGTTTGAACCTTACTGTAAAAAAGAATCTACTGTAACGCAGGCTGCATCTATTCCTTTAGTCGTTGAAGTCGTTAGTACCAACTGGCGTGATGACTATTATATTAAGTATGCGGTTTACGAACAAATTGGTATTCCAGAATATTGGATTGTTGATTACTTGGCTTTAGGTGGACGCTCATTCCTTGGTAATCCCAAAATACCTACTATCTTTGTTTGCTCTTTAATAGAAGGTGAATACCAAATGACTAAATTTGGCAATAATGACCGTCTTCATTCTCCAACATTCCCAGAATTAAACTTAACTGTTCAACAGATATTTAATACTGATTAGATTTTCGCCCCTGAAGGATTACCTCTGTGTACTCTGCGTCTCGGTCTGGCAAGTATTCCAAAGGATGATAACAGCAGAATAAAAAGTTGATGAAGCGTCAAAAAAAACACTTGTACTCTGTAAAAGTCTGTGTATAGATAGATATAGTACTGAAATACTATAGAATGACTAGAACTCCCTTTGACCAATTCTCTAAACAATTCTTGGAAGAGTTATTGACTTTAGTTGGTGAAGTCAAACCAACGCTTGAGGTTCCTGGTGAGCCAAGATTTGTGGATATTTGGTTTGCGCCATCCCAACAGCCAACTGTCAATCCCCAAACTCTGGGTTTACTCGGTAGGATTGCTACCACACCTTGCTTGTTAGAACCGTTTCGCAATCAACCCTCATTTACACAAGTGCGAAATTGTTTGCTCAAGCTATTTCTCCTTCAAGCCGATTTCCAACGTAAAGCCAAACGAGAAGGAGATCCCATTCCAGAAGCAGAACTGCCTCAGCTATGGATTCTGGCTCCGAGTGCATCGGATCGCCTTGTCAATACCTTTCGTGCGCTTGTTGATGATACTTGGCTCGAAGGAATCTACTTTTTTGCAGAGGGACTGAAAACGGCAGTGATTGCGATCGACAAGTTACCCCGAACGCCAGAAACTTTATGGTTGAGGGTTTTGGGTAGAGATGCCACCCAACAGCAAGCAATAGAAGAAGTGATTGCTCTGCCGGTGGAAAATCCCCAACGTTCTGCGGTGTTAAAGTTGCTCTCAACTTGGAAGATTAATATAGAAGTTAGTGGCGAGATTGATGAAGACGAACGGAGGTTACTTATGACATTATCACAAGCTTACCTGGAGTGGGAGCAACAGACTGAGCTTCGAGGACGAAAGCAAGAGCAACGCCTTGTCGTTGAGAACCTTCTCAAAGCCCGTTTTGGGGAACTAGATGAACAGCTTGTTGGTATCATTCCATCATTGCTGCAACTACCGACTGAGCAATATACCCGTTTGCTGCTGCAACTGTCTCGCGAAGAGTTACTGGCAAGATTTCAGCGCCCAAGGGCATAGCGAATTTGACATTTTCTCAAAGAGCATTTAACTAACCGATCTCGCCAAGCCAGTTGTTGAAATACTGGCTTGACTTGCATTAGAGTTCTTACAAAAGTCAATTTTTGCCTAAGAATAAAAAGTTGATGAAGCGTCAAAAAAAACACTTGTACTCTGTAAAAGCCTGTGTATAGATAGATGTAGTACTGAAATACTATAGAATGACTAGAACTCCCTTTGACCAATTTTCTAAACAATTCTTAGAAGAGTTATTGACTTTAGTTGGTGAAGTCAAACCAACGCTTGAAGTTCCTGGTGAGCCAAGATTTGTGGATATTTGGTTTGCGCCATCCCAACAGCCAACTGTCAATCCCCAAACTCTGGGTTTACTCGGTAGAATTGCCACCACACCTTGCTTGTTGGAACCATTTCGCAATCAACCTACATTTACACAAGTGCGAAATTGTTTGCTCAAGCTATTTCTCCTGCAAGCCGATTTCCAACGCAAAGCCAAACGAGAAGGAGATCCCATTCCAGAAGCAGAACTGCCTCAGCTATGGATTCTGGCTCCAAGTGCATCGGATCGCCTTGTCAATACCTTTCGTGCGCTGGTTGATGATACTTGGCTCGAAGGAATCTACTTTTTTGCAGAGGGACTGAAAACGGCAGTGATTGCGATCGACAAGTTACCTCGAACTCCAGAAACTCTGTGGTTGAGGATTTTGGGTAGAGATGCTACCCAACAGCAAGCGATCGAAGAAGTGATTGCTCTACCCGTTGAAAATCCCCAACGTTCTGCGGTGTTAAAGTTGCTCTCAACTTGGAAGATTAATATAGAAGTCAGTGGCGAGATTGATGAAGACGAGCAGAGGTTACTTATGACATTATCACAAGCTTACTTGGAGTGGGAGCAACAGACTGAGCTTCGAGGTAGAGAGCAAGGAATAGAGCAAGGGCAACGCCTTGTCGTTGAGAACCTTCTTAAAGTCCGTTTTGGGGAACTAGATGAACAGCTTGCTGGTATCATTCCATCATTGTTGCAACTACCGACTGAGGAATATACTCGTTTGCTGCTGCAACTTTCGCAACTGTCTCGCGAAGAGTTACTAGCACAATTTCAACGCCCAAGGGTATAGCGAATTTGACATTTTCTCAAAGAGCATTTAACTAACTTCTCTAACCAAGCCAGTTGTTGAAATACTGGCTTGACTTGCATTAGCGTTCTTACAAAAGTCAATTTTTGCCTAAGAATAAAAAGTTGATGAAGCGTCAAAAAAAACACTTGTACTCTGTAAAAGTCTGTGTATAGATAGATATAGTACTTAAATACTATAGAATGACGAGAACTCCCTTTGGCGTTTTTGTAGCAAAGGAACAGAAAACGACGCTAAGGCTGAAAATCAAGTAGTGTCGGTGGAAGGATAATATTGCTGATCTGAAAACCCGATTAGTGAAAAATTGCTAATAGTCAGAATGAGGGTTTCAGTCACTCAACTGCTACCTTATGCTTCCAGTACCCGGACAAGTTATTGTCTGGGTGACAATCAGAAGTAATTACCCCAGCTTAAACATGGTCAAAGAGCGCATTATCAGAAGTATTTCAAGGTTTGGGCTACTGATAAGAAGTATTATTAGAAGTTTGAGCAGGTTTATTTTCCCTTAATGACGTTTATTGTTGAGTTACTACAAAAACGATTAGGAGCGAGGTTATGTCATCAAGATGGGAGGCAATAAGCGCAATATCATCTCTCATTCAAACAGTTGTAATAATCATTACGGTTATATTTGCTGTTTTGCAGGTTAGGCAAACAAATCGAAGCCACAAATTAGATGTATCTATTAGATTATTTGATGAGCTTTCCTCACCGAATAGCAGAAAAAACAGAACTTTTATATATTCTCTGAAAGGTCGAGAGCCGTCCCAACTGACAACAGAAGACTTTCTTATCATTGATGAAGTTTTATCAAGCTTAGACCGTGTTTGGATTTTGATTCAAAATGGTCAGGTAGATAATGAATTCGTTTATGATATTTACGGCGAAATGTTTTTGAAGTTATGGGGAGTCCTACACCCAACTGTAATTCATGAAAGAGGGCGTAGAGGAAATTATTACCGTCAAAGAACTGAGAGTTTAGTTAAGAGTGTTAAAAAACATTTCAAAACGCAAAATAAGCCGTTGGAGTATCCTATTTAGTAAATTCGCTATTCAACATTCATTTATGGTTTAGCGACTAAAATTGTTCCGTTACTACGGAAACCCCAGATCCAAGTGCATCAAATAACCTTATAAACACATTTCGTGCGCTTGTTGATGATACTTGGCTCGAAGGAATCTATTTTTTTGCAGAGGGACTGAAGACAGCAATGATTGCTAAGCTAAAACACATTTAACTTGCATATTTTTAAGGTTTGATAAAAAGCACCAAACTCTTCTCTCTCTTACTCTGCGCCCTCTGCGCCTCTGGGGTTTAATATGCAAATTAGATATGGAACAGCTTATCAACAAGTTACCCCGAACGCCAGAAACTTTATGGCTGAGGGTTTTGGGTAGAGATGCCACCCAACAGCAAGCAATAGAAGAAGTGATTGCTCTACCCGTTGAAAATCCCCAACGTTCTGCAGTGTTAAAGTTGCTCTTAACTTGGAAGATTAATATAGAAATCAGTGGCGAGATTGATGAAGACGAGCGGAGGTTACTTATGACATTATCACAAGCTTACCTGGAGTGGGAGCAACAGACTGAGCTTCGAGGAAGAGAGCAAGGGCAACGCCTTGTCGTTGAGAACCTTCTCAAAGTCCGTTTTGGAGAACTAGATGAACGGCTTGCTGGTATCATCCCATCATTGTTGCAACTACCGACTGAGCAATATACCCGTTTGTTGCTACAACTGTCTCGCGAAGAGTTACTGGCACAATTTCAACGCCCAAGGACATAGCGAATTTGACATTTTCTCAAAGACCATTTAACTAACTTAATACCCGATAACTTATGCGAAGTCGGGTATCTGAGCAAACTTACCCATCAAATTTTTGATTCTTTCCGGAGGTAGAGAGAGACGAGGGGGATATAGAGATGGTAGATGCACCCTAATTACCGCCCTCAGTCTGTGGCTGAGGGTTTTTTTATCGGAAAATTTGAGGTAGTAAACTGGGAGCCATCCACAAAGCGTAAAAAATAAATCCAAAGAATAAAGTTGTTAAAACAGTAAAAATATAACCAACACACATTAACAAACCATCAGACTCTATCGTAGCAACTGCAAGAAGCAAGATTCCTACGGTAGGAATGGGATTAGTGAGAGGAATTGGTGAAATCAGCAGAAGAATTAACCAAGAAATACAAAGCCCATTAAATCTCCAAATAAAAGGATGATTTGCGATTTTTGCCATCCTGGGACGGGTGATTTTTTCTAACAATCTAGTAACGCGTCTTAGGTTTTGTAAAAGTGTTTCAACAAAAGCGCGAGGGAATTTATACTTAGCTATTTTTTGCGGAAGCCAAGGCGATCGCTTTCCCAAAACCATCTGTACTGATAATATCAAGCAAGCACCACCAAAGGGACCTGTTAAACCGGGTGGTATAGGAAATAGAAAAGGCAATACCAATAATATAATCACCAGGCAAAATCCTCGTTCTGAGGTTTCAGCCAAAATATCACCCAGACTGAGTGGCTGTTCGGATAACCGTTGCAGCAGAGACTTAATATCTTGAGAAAATTTGAGGTGCATTGAGCTTGAGTGAGCCGATCTCTGGTCACTGGTCACTGGTCACTGGTCAGGTGGTTACTGCTCCAACCCGCACCATTAGAGTCTTCCACTGGAACTAATACAGCTAAAGATTTAGGAAGAACACGGAAGTGAGCGGGAGTATATGTTGTAATTTCACCATCAGTATTGATAGGGCGAGGTTTCCGAGTATACACTTCAATTTCTTCACCTGAAAGAGAACGAACACCAGACCAATTAATGTGCCGCCCTTGTCGCATTGTAGGTAGAATAGGAATGATTTGCCACCAGTGTCGAATCTCCAAACTGTACAAGTCTAATCTTTGGTCGTCAATCATGGCATTATGAACCACTGCCATACCGCCACCGTAATAGCGACCATTACCTACGGCAATTTGCACTGTTTTCACTCGAATTGATTGACCGTTGATCTGAATTTCTGCGTGAAAAGGTCGCGATTCCCAAATGACTTGTAAAGCAGTCACAGCATAGGCAAATATTCCCCAACGTTGCTTAGTTTTTTTAGTCAGTTTCTGGGTAATTTGTACACTCAATCCCAAGCTAGCAACATTAAAAAAGTGCTTGCCATTGACTACGCCTAAATCAATGCGTGCGATCTCTCCTTTGGCAATGACTTTGCACGCCTCAGGTATGGAGTTAGGAATTCTCAAAGTTCGAGCTAAATCATTGGCAGTTCCTAAAGGTAAAATTCCCAGAGGTAAACGAGTCTCAACCAAAGCATCTACCGCAGCATTGAGGGTTCCATCACCACCACCAATAATGACTAAATCAACTTCTTGCTGGTAGCGGAGAATGATTTCACCGAGATCTTGTGGTTTTTGGGTGGTTTCTTGGATCAAAACAAAACCCGATTCTTCAAGACAACGGATCGCTTCTGGTAAGCTTTTTTCTCCCTGACGGGCTTGGCGATTGACTAACAGCAGTGCGCGGTTTCTCATTGGGCTGTTGTAACTGGGTTCATAACTAAACTATATTGCTTTTGGTGGGGCTATTGGGTTTTTCCCTAACCCCTAACCCCTAATCCCTGACCCCTATTCGTGTTCGGGTCTTAAATCGTTAGATATTTCTACAATACCCCTATATCCATCCATCCTTACCCTCTGACCATCCTGTAGTATCCATGTAGCACTTTTGACATCCATGATTGCAGGAATCCCATATTCGCGAGCAATGATTGCTCCGTGAGAAAGTCTTCCACCTGCTTCAGCAATCAATCCTCCCGCTCTCACTAGCAAAGGAGCCCATCCAGAATCAGTATAAGGCACTACTAGAATTGTATCCTTATCAACATCAACGACAGCTTGTAAGTTTCGCAACACCTTCACCCTTCCTTCCACTTGTCCGGGACTAGCAGGAATACCTTGCAGAACTTGATCGGGTAAGGCGATCGCACTTCGGAACGGAAATTTTGGGGGGTCGTTACCGTAAACTAACAAAGGTACTGGCTCTAACTGACTGTCATTGTCAAGTTCGGTTCGTCTCAATTTCACTAAATCGTGTAACCGATCCACAAAGTCTGGCTCAAAACCTTCAACAAGACGCCGCACTTCATCAAAATCCAAGAAAAATATATCTCCTGGTTCTTCGAGCAAGCCTGATTTTAACCACACCTGTTCTAAGGTCACAAAACACCAACGCAATTCGGCTAAAAGTCGGGAGTATACCTCAGTCACTCGCCCCTTTAAATCGACACGGCTTTGTACAAAACCTCTTTTTTTCTTTCCTTTTTGCTTGGGTTTTGCTGGTTCAGGTAGCTGCATGAACTGCACAAACAAATGTCTGACTGCTGATGGTGCTTCCTTCCAAGTGGGAACAGCAATATCGGTTCCTACTTCGCTTAAGTAACCGTACTTATTCAGCAGATTCTCAAATTGTGTGAGAATTTCTTGCCCTTCGGGTGTTTGTTCTAACTGCTCAAATGCCATTTCTGGATCGAGATCGGGCATAACTTGTCGGGCTTGTGCAGCCAGTTGTTGAAGCGATCGCAGCGCCGCTATTTCTGGAGTCTTGCTATTATCAAGTTCCCCGTCTTTTACCCGAAATATTGCTTGCCGCAATGCCACACTCAGGGGAGCCATAATACTATAGTAAGTCGCGCGGCGAAGCCACTCCAAAATATCTTCTATTCTAGCGACTAACTTCACCGGATCGAGGTCTTCTACTGACTCCTGACTTAACTGAGACAAAGCAGGAGCAAAACGCTTGCTGTTGTCCCACTGAAAATCCATTTTTAGACAGATTTCCCGCCAAACCAGCCGTATCAATCCAGGTAAGTTGCGTAAAGTCGTATCCACGGGAGGTTTACTCATTTTTGCGCCCCGTGTTAAGAACTCCAGACTTTCGGGAGGTAAACCCATACGCTGGAAAATTTCTCCCAACAACGAGGCGTTAAAGAAAGCTCTAGAGTAGTATAAAGTTGCTGTTTTGTTGAAATCTAACCCCATAGAACGTTCACCCAAAACCAAAGCAAAAATTCCTCCCCAAACACCACAAGTTAACGGGCGATTGATCGACCAAGTTAGGGGACGAATCAGTCCGGGAATAACTTCTGCTGCAATTTTCCGAGTCCAAATTGGTAGCAGTGTTGTTATGGGGCGTGCTTGTAACACCCAAAGAGTTTGACCGTCAAAAGTCCACTCTATATCTTGAGGAATTCCGTGGTAGCGCTGTTCAATCCGCCGACATAGATATGCAACTTGCTTGATTAAAGCGGCTGGAATGCTCCCTTTACCTTCTAGTTCTATGGAAGCGAGGTTGTCTGTATCGCCAATGTAAGCACGATATTGTTCTGGGGTAGTTCGTCCGGAAACCACTTGAGTTGCATTTCCTGGCAATGCTTCTATGACGACAGCTTCACCTTGTTTGGTAATGGGATCGCGGGTAAAAGCAACTCCCGAATAGACTCCTTGGACTTGCTGCTGAACCAGGACTGCCATTGCTCCATCATACACTCCGCGATCGCTGCGGTATTGTACTGCTGATGAACTATTATAGGAAGCCTGACAGCGTGCGATCGCATCGCGCAATTCCTTTTTTGTCGTCACATTTAATACTGTAACATACTGACCCGCAGCCGAAGCCAGTTCCGTGTCTTCTCCTATGGCTGAGGAACGAACTACAAGGGGAAATAGACGCGATGGCTGAAGCAATTCTATCAACGGTGCGGGATCGTCATAAGGAGCTAGTACCCATCCCTTGGGAACTTGATAACCCCATCGCTTGACTTCTGCAAGTCTAGCTGCCTTTTGTCCGAAAAAACGAGCATCTAAATCGTCATCCAGGGTCAGAATATCTTGTTCGCCCCGAAAAAATTTAAATGCTGCTTGCGTATCGGGTTGCGCCTGTTCAACGGGTAAGTCCAAATCATCAGGCATTTGTTTGTAAATCCAACCCAGTAAAGCCGCTAAAGCAACTGCAGCTATAATATGAGGTGGGTCTTCGCTGTGCAAAATCCCCACAATCAGTGGAAACAAAATTAAAATCCCAAATTTTGCCACTTGTCTGGAGCGCACAATCGTAAAACTAACGCTAGCTAGCAACAATACAAATGTTGCTGCTAAGGGGTCGTGTACGGCAAATCCCCAAACCACATTTGTCGTACCTGCGCCTCGACCTGCTATATACCGACCTAATACCAGGGCAATTAAAGCAACTAACTCCCACGCCGAGCCATCTTTGAAAATAACACGGGCAAGTAAGACTGCTGCAATACCCTTAAGCGCTTCTGATAAGACTGCCAGCACTCCCACTAGCGTACCACCGTGGTAGAAGGCAGATGACACACCAATGTTTCCTGTCCCCAATTGTGCTATCTTCCGCTTAGCTAAGGCTTGGGTAATCCAGGCAATAAGCGGTAGCGCACCCAGGAGGGGACAGATGATAAAGATAATGACAATACCCCAAAGTTCTAGCATTTTTGATTTTGATTTTAGATTTATTTTCAATCCAAAATCTAAAATCTGAGATCTAAAATTTTTCTTACATTATAAAATTACAACGATACCCATCAAGACCCAACCCACTTGCTCTGTTAGTTGTTGGGTAAGCAATAAGACTTAAGCCACCAGTCATCCCGAACAAACTCACCTGCAATTGAATACAGCCAGGAAGTTGATTCGAGATGACCTCTTAGGATAACTTAGCTTCTCGATTGGTGAGAGTCCGCTAATAAAAAATTAGTGGACTGCGTAGGCAGATTGTAGCGCCCAAATGATGAGTGCTGCAATCGCTCCCAGAAGTACCACGGAGAAGGTGGTAACTACTTTTGGGGAGTCAGCGCCATCAAATTTCATAATTCCTCGATTTAAGTCGGACATAGCTCGATTGGCCTACTCCATAGAACTCTATCAAGTCGATTTTAATCGTTTGGTTCGCATTCTCTGCAAACTTTCCCCTAATCATTATGATTCAACTTTGGTAGTGTTGACATCGACATAATTACTTATATCAAATGGCATAGTCTTTCTTTTTATACAGGATGATACTTGGGATTGTTTAGAAAAAATAGAGTAGGTTGGAACTCTTGATATCAGATTTTTGTTTACAAAAATTTACTGGGGGTCTGTGGTGGTGAAAGCTGTTCTAGTTGTCAGTTTGGTAGTTGTTGTCGGATTATTTGTTGTTCTGGAGGTGGGATTGCGCTGGTTGTTTGGTTTTGGTAATCCCCTCACCTACATTACAGATGAGAAAATTGGCTATTTATTAGCCCCCAATCAGCACACCAAGCGCTTTGGCAATCGTATAGAAATTAATGAGTACTCAATGCGAGGCGCATCCGTAGAAAAGACTCTTTCATCTTCTACCTTACGAATACTGTTATTGGGTGATTCTATTATTAACGGAGGGTGGTGGACTGACCAAAATAAGACGATTTCTAGCTTAATGAGTTATTCTCTATCATCAGCTATTGCCAGTCCTTTCTCACAAGTGGAAGTCCTTAATGCTTCTGCTAATTCTTGGGGTCCACGAAATGAATTGGCTTACCTGCAAAGGTTTGGGAATTTTAATGCTCGATTTGTGGTATTGGTAATTAATACCGATGACTTGTTTGCAACGGCTCCTACTTCTTTACCAGTAGGACGCGATCGCAACTATCCAGATCGAAAACCACCTTTTGCTTTGGTGGAAGTCTTTAACCGTTATGTCTTAAAACCACAGCCAATTCCGGAGTTGGAGGTTGTGCAGAAAGAAGACGGCGATCGCGTGGGTATTAACTTGGAGGCTATTGGGAAAATTCGTGAATTTGCACGTCAAGCGAACAGTGGATTTCTACTCGTGATGACTCCTTTGCTTCGCGAAATTGGCGAACCGGGACCGAGGGATTACGAAATTAAGTCTCGCGATCGTCTTAATGAGTTTTGTCGAGAACAGAAAATCACTTACATAGATTTTTTGCCTGTGTTTAATTCAACTCAATCTCCTGAATCTTTATATCACGACCACATTCACCTAAATTTACAGGGAAATCAGCTCGTGAGTCAAGCGATTGAAACAACACTTGTTGAGATGTTGAATTATGAAGATTTAATATAATAATTGTATCAGAATTCGGAATTTATTTTAATGAACCGCAGATGAACGCAGATGAACGCAGAGGGAAGAAAAAAGGAGATAATTTTTAATATACAGCAATTTTCATGAATAATTCAGAATTTCTAAATTAGAATTTTTACCAAAATAGGAGATTTTGCTGAACCCTAACCCAAAGTTAAAACTCCTACAGGAAAATCAACAACTAATCGCCGAGTTCTCAATTCTGGAAGCAAATACCTGTTTTGAGCTTTATCGAGTTTCTGATATCGGGAGCATCCACTTTTGGCAGATGGACTTTTTTAGACAAACCATATAGTCCGGGTTCTGGTATCAAAGAATTATGTTTCTTCCGAAAGTGGATACTCCCCTGATATCCAAGTGCAAAGGTGGCTTTTATATCAAATTGTTGATCGACTCAAAATTTGCTGGTATCAAAAACCACTTTTATTAGTAGGAGATATTTGGATATTTATCAGTGATTATTACCATTCAAAAATCTCGATCAATCAATTTCTAATTCTTTAAAAGTAGCCGAAGAAATTAGGCAAGTAACAAATGACGAGAACGAAGGTAAAAGCAGGCGATCGAGCTAAGATTGCCTTGTTTCCAACTAATCCGAATTGACCCAATCGGTGGGGAATGAGGAATTTTCCATGGCTACTATTTCACTATTTAAAGTTTCCAACTAATCCGAATTGACCCAATCGGTGGGGATCAGGGATTATGCTGGCTGTTAACAAGGGAAGGAAAGGTTTCCAACTAATCCGAATTGACCCAATCGGTGGGGGTTTCTTATACAGACTCGATCAACGCAGGAAACTGCAGTGAAGTTTCCAACTAATCCGAATTGACCCAATCGGTGGGGTTCTAGATTGGTATCGCGCTCATCAACAAGAACGTGTTTCCAACTAATCCGAATTGACCCAATCGGTGGGGCTTTACTTTTTATCGAATCAGCAAGCACACATGGGATACCGTTTCCAACTAATCCGAATTGACCCAATCGGTGGGGGAGATTAAGCATGCTTATCAACAAGAGAAGAATCAGTGGTTTCCAACTAATCCGAATTGACCCAATCGGTGGGGCATACTCCCCTTCTTTTCCAGCTACTGGAACAAAGTAGTTTCCAACTAATCCGAATTGACCCAATCGGTGGGGTCACCTTATTCCCTTCGACAATTTTATTAACCCAAAGTGGTTTCCAACTAATCCGAATTGACCCAATCGGTGGGGATTGATTCTTTGTATAGATATTGCGAGAAGTGCATTTAGTTTCCAACTAATCCGAATTGACCCAATCGGTGGGGAAAAATTATTTTGTTAAATCTTTTAAGATGTCTTCAAGTTTCCAACTAATCCGAATTGACCCAATCGGTGGGGGATCTCCGCTTCTTCGCCAACGGCCAAGAAACGTTTCCAACTAATCCGAATTGACCCAATCGGTGGGGGGTGCTTCCTGCACGGATGCGCCACCAACACTCAGTTTCCAACTAATCCGAATTGACCCAATCGGTGGGGAGTTCGTCTAGGAGACCTTACCCAGTAAGGGTTTCAGAAGCCAAATCGACGCATCTAGAAAAAGTATAGTACATTCTCCCAAAAATTGCTCGCAACACATACCTCAAACCCTTTCCCTGTAAGGCATCGACGCATCTCAACGGAAAATATAGGGTTTCGGCGATTTGGGGAGATGCGTCGATAGACATTTAAAAGTATATCCTCCCAAAAATTTAGCAAAACACGTACCTCAAACCCTTGCCCAGTAAGCTATCGACACCACTCAACGAAAAATATAGGGTTTCAGCGATTCAGCGAGTGGTGTCGATGAACATCTGAAAGTAACCCTCAAAGAACCCTCAAACCTAGATAACATAATACTTTGGCGGTGGTTGAGGTGATTCACCTCCAATAGTTAACACCCTCTCAACAGCTTCTTGGGGTATCCAATAAAACCGCACATTATCCTCCACAGGTTTAACTAATTTTTTCACCTTTTCATAAAGTTGCCGCATCTCCTCTAAACTTAAAAAACATTTAAACATGGAAAGTTGCACTCTTCGCCCATATACTTCTAGGAAAGTGAACAACTTTGTGCATTTTTTATCATTAGTAATATCGTACAATACAAGCAATAACATTTACATTTCTCTTAAAAAATGTTCATAGAAAAACCAGAGAATAAAATCCGTTTATATTGTCTGACTTGTAATTGAATTGCATGACGATACGTGACTTAAGATTGTAAATTTCGATAAACGACTGTATGTAAATTAGGTTCAATAAATTAAGTATATTTCCGTTAAGTAGATACTCCGAAAGCAAAAAAATATAGCAAAATAGATAATACTACAAGTACTTTCTTAGAATTCAAGTTGCTGGCAACTGAGCAAATTATCTTGATTGTGTGGTTTAAGAGAGGATTCCTTCATTCACAATTGCGAGGCAGACAATATGGACGTTAATCAGCTCCTGAGTCGATATGCAGCAGGAGAGCGGGATTTTAATGGTACGAATTTGCATCAAGAAAATCTCAACGATATTGATTTACATGGTGCAAACTTTGGTGGAGCAGATTTGAGTGGCGCAAATCTCACGGGTGCAGATCTCAGGGGATGCGATTTAAGCCGTGCAAATTTAACAGATGCCGATCTAAGCGGCGCAAACCTTATGGGTGCTAACTTGAGTGAAGTAAACTTAATTGGGGCCGACTTAATTAATGTTAACTTGGAAAAAGCCAATCTCTGTCGAGGCGATTTACGAAGTGCCAATTTAGTCAGAGCAAATTTGTGTGGCTCTAATCTTAGCGAAGCTGAATTGAGTGGTGCAGATTTAAGTGGGGCTAACCTGAGTCAGGCAAATTTAATTGGTAGCAACTTAAATGAAGCTGAATTGAGTGGCGCGGACTTAAGTGGAGTCACCATGAACGAGCATGAAGTGAGCGGAAGTAAGACATACACTGGCTTATCTCACAAATGGATCACTTGGGCTGGAGGATGTTAAATCAGGGTTAGTCGTTAGTAGTGAATTTAACAACTAATTATGTACGGGCGCAAAGCCTTGCGCCCCTACCACTAAGCACTAACCACTAACAGTTACCAAACATTTATTCAGCAGTGAAGTCATTTCTTGTTTGTTTAAATTTCTGCCAATCACAACTAACTGATTTTTAGGTGCGGTTGTCCATTCATCAGCATATAAATGGTAACGCGGACCGCTTAGTTGAAAGATATGGCGTAATTCACTATCATCGAACCAAAGAAAGCCTTTTGCTCGAAAGACGCCTTCTGGCATCTCTTCTGTAAGAAATTCCTCAAACTTGTGAACATCAAAAGGGCGATCGCTTTGAAAGGAAATTGACATAAATCCATCGTTTTCTAAATGATGTGAGTGATGGTCATGATGGTCATGATGATGATTCTCGTGGGTATGGTTATGATGGTGATGTTCGTGAGTGTCGTCATCAAAACCACAAACATCTTTTGAATTTAAGCCTACACCTAAAATTAATGGTAAAGGTACTTGACCATATGTAGAGTGCAGAATTTTCGCACTCGCTTTGACATTATGGATGTAGGTTTCTAGTTCTTGCAGCTTTTCTGGTGTGACAAGGTCAGTCTTATTTAGAAGAACGATATCTCCATAAGTTACCTGTTTTAACGCTGCTTCACTTTGGAAGTGTTCGGAGTTGAAAGTTTCAGAATCGACAACGGTCAAGATAGAATCAAGGTTTGTTAAATCCCTGAGTTCTGTTCCTAGAAATGTGAGTACGATCGGCAGGGGATCTGCTATCCCTGTCGTCTCTATCACTAAATAATCTATGGATTCTTCTCTTTCTAAAATTCGGTAAACTGCATCTACCAATCCATCATTAATGGTACAACAAATACAGCCATTGCTTAGCTCTACCATGTCTTGGTCTACAGAAACTAGCAACTGACTGTCAATATTGATATCGCCAAACTCATTCACAAGTACGGCGACTTTTAAGTTTTGTTTATTTTTCAGGATTTGATTCAAGAGTGTGGTTTTGCCACTCCCTAAAAATCCTGTAATGATGGTCACAGGCATTCCTCTTTTGGGAATATCGGAAACAGTGTTCTTTGATTGCACGGTTAGTTGAGTCATAGAAAATTTATCTGCGTAGAGATAGAAAAGGGATTCTTGGAGTTACAAAAAAAGGCAGAGGGAAAAAGATAGTTCTTTGTTCACTCAGCTAATCCTATGTATGATTTTTAGCTTGTTTTTACTTTCTAGTCAAGTAACGATAATCTTTTTCGTTAAAAATTCATGAAAATAATGTAATAAAAAATACTTTCATTGTAGAAAATAGCTAGAGCGTCGGTACAATGTTTAATCGCTGTGACCTATTTACTTAAAAATCGTTCTTTATCCTGCCAATTCTGTTATAAAATATACAAGGTTTGAACCCTTTATGTAAGAGAACAATGACTATCTCAATGTATCAAGCCTCAATACCAGTATGTATTCGCACGCTGAATAACCTTGTGGGGATTCTGGAAAAAGGTGCTATTTATGAAGAAACAAAAAAAATAGATCGGCATGTGTTGGCCAATAGTCGCCTCTTCCCGGATATGTTTCCACTGTCAAGACAAGTGCAAATTGCTTCTGACATAGCACGTAGAGGTGCTGCACAATTAGCAGGCATAGAAGCACCCAAGTTTGAGGACAATGAAACGACATTAAGCGAACTTATTGAACGCGTTCAGAAAACTATCACTTACTTAAATACATTTAAACCCGAGCAAATTGATGGTACGGAGGAAAAAACAATTACTTTACAGATGCGTGACAACACTCTATCTTTTCAGGGAATGCCATTTCTCCTCTATTTTGTTTTACCAAACGTTTATTTTCATGTCACAACAGCATATGACATTCTTAGGCACTGCGGTGTAGAACTTGGCAAAAAAGATTTCCTCGGCAACCCTTAACCACATAAGGCCTTAGAAATCACAAAAACCCGGTTTCTAAGTAGAGACTAGCCATGCTTAGTCTCTACAAAGGGATTTCCAAGAAATAAATTACCACTACTTGTGGGACGGGCGTCCCCGCCCGTTCTATACTAGTGAGTTATTATCCAAAAGACAAGAGTTATGCCTTGAAAACACTATGTCTCAGGTCAGTATTCCTTCCACAGTCCGCACTTATGACATTATCTGCTTCGGAGACGAAGTTCCTGGCATTCTTGCCTTAGTTTGTGCGGTAAGGGAATATTACCGTCAAAAAAACCAGTACCCCCGAACTCTACTCCTGTCTAAAGGAAATTCCAAGGTTGGGATCGGAGGTCATTTAGTCCGGGGTCGATTGTCTTACCTCAATCGTTGTATAGTACCTCCAGCGATTCGCCAATCGCTAGATTTAGAAATGTTTGGCGATCCGCCTGCAATTTATCAGGAGTTTTTGCAACGGGCGGGTGTGGAACATATAGCTCTCGATCCAGATAAAGCGGGTGCTGTTTTGCGAGAGATGTTGTATGAAGCGCGTGTGGATATAGAGAGCAATATAGAGATTGAGTCTGCGATCGCGTCCGGAAAAAAAATCCAGGGAATCAAACTGACTAAAGACGAGACTTGTTTGGGGAAACAGTTTATTGATTGCACTGTGAATGCGGAATTAGCGCTCTCATTTGGTGTAAAAAAACTGAAGGGATTTCAAACTTTTGGTTTACCAGATTCGGAATTAGCCGTGACCTTAGTGTTTGAAACTTACGGGTTGAGTCTTGAAAAACTCCAGAACTTAGAGTTAGATTATCTGCAATTGTTAACAAATCCAGTCGATCCAGAAGCCAGAAAGTGGATAGATATTGCAGCAGGTGGGAGTGCTGCGATCGCAAAACAGTTAAGAGAAGACTTGCTAGATGAAGATGGCAATCTCAAAACAATGATAGTTGGCAAAGATTATATAGATATACGCAGTAGGGCGATATCTATTGCCTATCATGCTGTTAGAGGCACACCTATCGACTTAGAATCTGGCGGTGCTGTTTTTGACAAAGGCAAGATAACAATTTTGTCTAAAGGTCGATTGTCTTGGAATGCGCTGTTATATAAAGTCAATGCTGACCAAGCAGAAGGACTCGCACGGGCTAAAGCCAAACCAACGCTAGAAATGCTCAATGAGATGCTGTTTGTGAGGAAGTGGTTTGAAAGCATTGGTGCTTCTGAAGTCAAGCACGCACCCGAACTGTATATTCGCCATGCAGGTAATATTTTAGGAGCAGTTAAGCCTCTGTGTGGATATGAAATGCTAGCAGGTGGAGTACCAGAAAGAGAAGCTTTAGGAACCTTTGGCTACCATTTCAACACTCGCAGTGGAATTGAAGGTTTAGATCTCAAAGCAACTGAAAAAGGTTTTGACCGCAGTGTGTTAGAGAACCCGCCATTATTTAATATTGGCATTCAGCACGCTTTCATTAAAGATGTACCCAACTTGGCAGTTGTCAGTCCAGCATCCGGATTTATTGGTTATGCTTGTCTTCCTGGGAGAATTGTAGAATTCAACTGTGGTGTCGCTCAGGGAGTGGGAATTGCTGCAGGAATTGCGATCGCGCAACAGCGAAACCTTGCAGAAATTTCTAACTTAGAAGTGCGAAATTTGTTAGCACAAACAGGGCGATTATCTCAGATTTACGGTATAAGCAACACTGAGAAAGTAGAAGAACTCGAAGACTTTGAGCTTGAAATGGCTGTATAAAAGCTTGCTTTGCTATACTCGTCAAAATCGCCAAAATTACTTTATACATCCCAGAAGACGCCTTTAAGGCTCGTTATTCTTCACCAGAGGAATTTGGCTCTGCTCTCCGAAAAGCAGCTGCTATTGCCACATAATTACGTTACGCAAGTTTTTCTGGATTTATCATTTACTGTATGCGTGGTATTATTATTCTAATTTATGGTAGTTCTTCACCCACTTTCAGATTTTCTGGAAAGCGATACGGCTTCAGCCGTTAAGCCTTCAGCTTATCGCACGACAGCAAACTCCATTCCTACCTATTACTATGAAGGGCGTTGTCCTCAAAGTGGCGAAATACTGAGACTTCCGCGCACTCCTCTAGTAGAAGCGATCGCACATGGTTTAATGAGATATCTTGCTACTGAAGAGGGTTATTCCCGTGAGGGTAAGATGTATGGAGTCTTGCTAGTAGAACTACCTTCGGGCGAACAACGAATACTCAAAGCTTTCTCCGGGCTGCTGAATGGTAGCAATATAGTGGAGGGGTGGGTTCCATCCATTCCTGGGCGCGAACAAGTTGCTTTAGACGAAGCCCTTACACTCGCTGAATTAGAAAATATTAAGCAAAAACTTATTTCCCTCAAGCAACTTCCAGAACGACAGCAATATGAAAATTTGTCGCGTGAGTTTGAGTTACACCTGCAAGAAATGAGCGATCGCCACCAAAATAGGAAGGCGCAACGACACGAAAAACGCCAGATCTTTTGTGAAACGCTAACAGGAGAATCACTGACTGTAACCCTTGAACAACTTGATGAAGAAAGCCGTCAGGATGGAATCGAGAAACGTAGATTCAAACGTCAACGGGATGAAGCATTGCGATCGCTCAAGCAATCGATTGAAACTGCAGATGGGCAAATTCGCAAATTAAAACAGTTGCGGAAAGAATTATCTCGTCAACTTCAAGCTCAGATGCATGCTGCTTACTCTGTCATGAATTTTTTAGGGCAATCTTCATCATTGCAACAGTTGATTCCAGGAAGTTCTATGCCAACTGGAACAGGAGATTGTTGTGCTCCAAAACTGCTTCACTATGCAGCAACACATGGTTTAAAACCGTTGGCAATGGCAGAGTTTTGGTGGGGAATATCTTCTAACGATGGAGATAAAGTCCAAGGAGAATTTTACGGGGCTTGTGCGGAACGGTGTCAGCCATTGATGGGGTTTTTGCTTTCAGGATTACCGCAGGGAAATGTAGAGACAAGAGGCGCATCTTTACATTATCAACAAGAGGAAAGACTACCCATTCTTTATGAAGACAAATGGTTGATTGCTGTGAACAAACCTGCGGGTTTATTATCAGTTCCAGGACGTTATCGCGATCGCCAGGACAGTGTTCTCAGTCGTTTGCGTCATTTGTTACCAGATGGTGAAGAACTTATGACTGTACATCGCTTAGACCAAGACACTTCTGGTATTCTTTTGTTAGCTCGCGATCGGCAAACTTATTGGCAACTCAGTCAGCAATTTCAGCAACGACAAGTTCACAAAGTTTATGAAGCCTTGCTTGCTGGTTCCTCTACCACTGATAGGGGGATCATAGAACTGCCTTTATGGGGAAATCCTGAAAATCGCCCGTATCAGCAAGTTGATTGGCAGAATGGAAAACCCAGCGTGACTCACTTTCAGGTAGTGGCACAAGAGAGAAACTACACTCGCGTAGAATTTATACCCCTAACAGGGCGAACTCATCAATTGAGAGTTCATGCTGCTGATATAAGAGGACTTGGGATACCTATATTGGGCGATCGTCTTTATGGATGTCATGTTGAGGCAAATCGGTTACATTTGCATGCTAGAGAACTTCGCTTCCAGCATCCGCAGCAAGGAAAAGCTTTGTACTTGGAGGCAAAGACACCATTTTGACGTTTAACTATTGCGGTGGCTAGGAATTTGTGGCTCCGACGTAGCGTTTTGTTTAGGTGGGAGTATCCCGTTTTGGCAATTTGCCCTCAGAATGGAATTCTCTTGCTATACAAACAAAGTCCACCTACGTGGACTTCGTATTAGTCCGCGCAGGCGGACTTAGCTTGTATAGCCGCGATTACGAACATCGCCAGGTGTTTTTTCCAAATTGGGATGCTCCCGTTTAGGTAAATCTCTGGTATGAATTGTATCGTAGCCTGAAGCTTGTAGGAAACGCGCAAGGCGAATCGGTAACTGAGCATCAACAAGAAATTTCATGTTCTATAGATAACTTGGGAATGCAAGGTGTATTATAGTTGATCGCAAGTTCTAGCCGAGCGCGATCGTACACCCGATGTAGCAAGGGTTGCAATTCCAACAGTGGTTCTGGTTCTGCAGTACGTAGAGGAATGGGAAAAGCTGGTATTGGTTGTCTTAAGTTAAAGGCGTAAAGTTGAGCCTTTGGACGTTGAGAGCTTCGACTTATTAAAATGCGATAATCTGATGGAACTGCACCAATCGTGGGAAGTGGTTCACCTCCCCGCAATAAATCTATTTCAATTAAGTGAGTCGCACTCGTGAGAATTTTTTGTCGCTTTTGGAGATAAGTACTACGTCCTTCACCAGTGCGTTTATTTTTAGGCGATAGCAGTTCGATAGTCGTGATGACGTTTCCTGTATTACCTTCGCGAATTTCTAGGAAACGCTCTTGAACTTCCTCTGCAATTGGAATCTCAATGTTGACAGGTTGAACCACAGTAGCAGAAGCTATCGCTTGAGAGGTTTTTGGCACAGAAGCAGTCACAGAGACATCGGGAATACCAACTAACACGCTTTCCTCAGCTTCGCTCAAATATACTCGCTTTTCTACAGCAACACGGTAATCTCGACTGAGGCGAGCGTCAAGTGCATCAGCAATCGCCACAATCATCCGGCTATGAAATTCTGACCACAATTCTGGATTTTCCAGATAAGGATTCATACCAGGTAAAGGAGATGGCATCGTAAATAGGAAGAAATTTAACTGCTTAATAGATATGGTACAAAGTCTTTGGAAAAACAGCTTGTCGATCAATGATAAATTGCGATCGCACTTCATACGTTGTTCGTTGTCGAAATGCGAATCGCAATCTCCTAGAACTTTAATTCTGGTTTAGAAATATGGTAGGGGAGTTGGTTGAGGAGATCTCGTTTTTAACAAACTTCTTCCTCATCAACCCATTCATCATAGGATGAGTCGTAACCGATGTAATGCACAAAATATTGCTGACCTTTGATTTTACCAATCGTTGCAGAATACCACTCCTCTTCTTCCTCATCCCAAACTTTTACCTTTTGACCCACTCTATATTCACCATCATCAGATGAGTTGCGATCGCGTATCCGAATATCGTCTTCTTCAACCCACTCGTTATGAGAGGAATCGTAACCAGTATACTGAATAAAGTAGCGGTTACCTTTCACTTGTTCAACAGTTGCCTCGTACCACTCCTCCTCGTCACTATCCCAAGCCTCTACTTTTGTCCCTTCTGCATACCGATCGCTATCAGTTTTCATAGCACGGGGCTTTGACTGCTGTTCTTGAACTTCTTGTTTTACTAAAGTATGAGCTTGTAAAATCAGACTGCGAGCCACAGTTTGAATTCCTGTATGCTCATAGTAATTGGTGGTTTGATCTAAGAATGCTGCCACAAAGTCTAAATTATCATCAGCCATCTGAATAAAATTGCCTAGATGACTAAAAATTGATTGGGGTGTTACACCAGTTTTTGAGACTAAGTTATTCATCCAGCCTTGTACGGAGTTGAAACCCTGAGTGATAAAACCAACTTTATCAGAAGGATTGCTACCAGGGAGAAAGTTGTTGATGGCTGAGAAGAGAGGATTTTGAGCGATCGCGCCAGTATTCGTACCACTCATAACTTCCTGTATTTTGCTGAGAAAGTCAGGACCTAAGGGTAAAACTCCATCCAGACAAACTAAAGCAACCATCCGCATCAAAGATGCATCTTTATAGTTATTTGTCAGGGTATTGACAAACTCTTGTGGATTAGGTTGGGGAATACCATTGAGTTTGGAGAATGCAATAATTTCGACAGCTACTTTCAGGACTAAATCAATTGTTTGAGTGACGTCCGCTTTTGGTGTAATTTTGCTTAAGAAGGAAAGAAAACCGATTTTTTCACCAACTTTGTTGGCTAAAGCCGCAGTTGCCATAGCTGTATCTGCGCCATCAATTGTTTGATAAAGTTTGATAGCAGCTTGGTAACCTCGTTGAGGCTCGTGGTATAAGATAACAGCGCGATCGCGAATTTGCTGAATGACTTGGGGATTGGTTTCTCCAGTAATTGCACGGATACTATTGTCAAATCCTACCAAATTATTCCACTGCCCTGGTGCTACATAATCCAGTGCTTTTAAAACTTTGACAGTAATATTGTCAGATGGTAACTCGTCAACCAATTGAATAATGGATTTATCCATATGCTGATTCTCAGAACCCTAAACGGTGTTTACAACACAATTCAGACACAGTAGTTACTCCAGATATTTGGCACATCAACTCAGTAAAAACCCGGAAAATAATGATGATTTCCTCACACCCTGTTATGTGTAATGCACTACTGAGACTACCGTGACATGAACTATATTGATAGAGTTCCCGAAGCTGACACAAAAGTAACAGTTTTAACTTCATTCTTAAGATGAATATGCAGCGTTCATCAATTGACTTGTCGCCACGTCCCTCAAAGGGGAGAAACCCTCCGCAGTTGCTTCAACTGGCGTTAACCAGAGCAACACGAGGACTTGGGATACCAACTCAAGACACTCAGCCGACTCTTCTATATTTACAAGTTTGAACACGCTCATAACGATTGATTTTTTGAGGACATAAAACTTCGCAGCCAAGTGTCATCTTCTAGAGATAACTTGGGAGAGCAAGGTGTATTATAGTCGATCGCAAGTTCTAATCGAGCGCGATCGTATACTCCATGTAGCAAGGGTTGCAATTCCAAAAAGCTTATATAGATATGGTACAAACTAGGTAGGCTAAAGCCCACCATATCAAGTCAAATAGCCGTCTCAACTTAGAAATACAGTGAGACAAAGCACTTTACAATAACATTATGAATTCCTCCACACTTAAACCGACATCTCGAATAATTGCTCGCAATGTTCCTGTCGCTAATTCTTGATGATCTGGAACAACGACTTGGACAAACGGTTCATCCCGGCGAAGAATTATGTGGCTGCTTTCTCTCCGCTTTTGATAAAACCCTACCTTTTGCAAAGCTTTGATACACTCTTTGCCCGAAATTCTTGGTAATTTACTCACACAACAACCAGAAATGCTTCAAAAGTTTCTTCTGGAACAGGCAAACCATCTTCCTCTAAAGCTGCGATGTAACCTGCGATCGCTTCCTTTATGTTTGCTAGTGCCTCATCTTTAGTCTTACCTTGGCTAATACATCCTCTGAGGCTAGGACATTCCACAACCCAGTATCCATCTTCATCCCTGTACATAATTACTTGCCGCATATGACACTCACTATAGTTGTTTGTGACATCCTCCCTACACCAACTTTCTATTTCTTCCGTCTACCAAGTTGCATAAGTGATTGCCTCATATATACCTGCTTCTCCTAAGTAAGGATATACTTTAAGGATATCACCGAAAGTCCGCCCTGTTTAACACATTTGCTGTTTAGCTGTTGCTCAACAAATTTAACGCTAATTTAGTAATTTTGACGGCAAATTTATAAGATTTATGTATGGGCGATCGCTTCAAGGATGTCATACCGTTGTCAATCGGTTACACTTACACAGAGAACTTTTGTTCTCATTTTCATCTGAGATTTTGCTATTGACGCTCGTACGTACTGCTTGTTAAACCAGTTGTGCGGTTGAGCAAGTAGTACGTATTGTAAAGGAGATAGTCCCGATTAGAGCGACCTATGAATATCTTTGACTTTCGACACAAGCTAATTAAGGACTATTCATCCTACGTCACTAGCTTTATTCACATAAAAGACAAAAGAATTGTACAGTACGTTCGAGATAACTTTAGCCAAGGAACTCTTTGGCCCGAACCACTCATTCAACTGAATCCTGCTTTTGAACCAGGCGGATGGATTGACGAGCTCGTCGAGCAAGGTATATTACATAGCGAGTGTTCCCGTATTTTCCGGGTTAAAAAAGACGAACAACAAGAGAACGGTCAACCCTTATGCTTGCACAAACACCAAGCTGATGCAATTGGCATTGCTCGAGACGGATATAACTATGTTCTCACCACAGGAACTGGCTCTGGAAAAAGTCTTTCCTATATTATTCCCATTGTCGATCGCGTTCTCAAACTAGGTTCCGTTCAAGGAATTCAAGCGATCGTTGTTTACCCAATGAATGCCCTAGCCAACAGTCAAGCAAAAGAACTAGAAAAGTTTTTGTGTCGCGGCTACCCTGAAAATCAACAACCAGTCACTTTCGCCCGCTACACCGGACAAGAAAATGACCAAGAAAGATAAAAAGATTCAAACAAATCCACCAGATATCTTACTCACTAACTATGTCATGTTAGAACTCCTCCTAACACGACCGGGAGAAAAGGATTTAATTCATGCAGCCCAAGGATTGCACTTTCTAGTCTTAGACGAACTGCATACCTACCGAGGTCGCCAAGGCGCAGATGTAGCTATGTTGGTGCGGCGGGTGAGAGAACGTTTAGCAGGAGAAAATTTTCAGTGTGTTGGTACATCAGCAACTTTGGCAAGTGCAGGGACTTATCAACAACAACAATTTGAAGTTGCTCGTGTTGCTTCTCAACTTTTTGGGACAGTGGTCTATCCAGAACACGTTATCGGAGAAACCCTACGACGCAATACTCCTCATAAAAATTTACAAAACTCCAATTTTATTCAAGAACTGACTCAACGGATTTTTACACCAACAGTAACCTCTTCTCAAGATTACCAAAGTTTTGTCACAGATCCCTTGTCCATCTGGATTGAGAGTACTTTTGGAGTCAGAACTGAATCAAACAGTTCTCGCCTAGTTCGCGCCCAACCCCGTAGTTTGTCAGGAAAAGAAGGTGCAGCACGGGATTTAAGCCAGTTAACAGGGATAGAAGAGCATCGCTGTGTAGAAGTTTTACAAGCAGGGTTGTTAGGGGGATATGACTACACTCGAAAGTGAGGTAAGCGGACTCAGAGAGTATTTTTAAAGGTAGATGTTCATCAGATAGAAAATTAGTACCCAAACGAATTAATAACTGCTGTCGCGCCACAGAGATTGCTGGTAGCAATAGTTCTTGAAATGGTTGAAATGCTAAAGGTTTCTGCAGATTTATCGTAGTCAATGATGGAGGATGAAAATGAGAAGCGGTTTCAATCATCGCCCTCAAAGTCTCAGCCCAAACTGGTAAAACTTGGCTATCCACTACAGGGAGCGATCACAAAGCCTGTTGTGCTTGCTCAATATCTAACCCATCCCAAAGTAGGCGCTTCTGGAATTTTTCCCAGTTTCCGTGAGCACTGACCTTACACCAGCGTTGAAGACGCGATATTAGCTGTTGTTCGCTATCAGTAACTTGTAACTGTTTGCCCAGACGTTCAGATAAATAGCTAGCTTGAGCAATAATGTGCGTTAAGTCAGATGTTTTAACTTTCATTTCAACCTTGATGAGCTTCTCTTGGAGCTTGCCAAATTTTAATAGTTTTGTCCTTACTAACAGATGCAAGGATTTGTCCGTCGTGGCTAAAACTAATATCTATCACTGTATTTTCATGCCCCTCTAAAGTTTGAGTCCAAGTGCCATCGCGTTTCCAAAGTTTGATGGTTTTGTCAGAGCTAGCAGAAGCAATAATTTGATTGTTTGGACTAATGCTTACCCCATCAACAAACACATAACACACATGAATTTCATGTAGTAATAGAAATCATCATCGCATAACTAGTTCAAAAAATCTTTCTCCAAGGAGTTTTTTTTTTTAAATCCCTCTAATGGTAGATAACAAAATTAGTTACTTTAAATATCCAATTTAAATATATAGATGTTAAAAAAAGCAACATATGCAGTTTTTAGGCAAATTCGCAATAAAACTTTGAATAATAGCCCTAATGCCCGATTTTTCCTGTTCTCCCACTTCCTCACCTCAAGCCAATCGCTTGCGTCCAATGCCACATATAAGTCATCTACACCAACTACAACCAAAACATAGTCAATTGCAAAGTTTTTTTAAAAGGCGATGGCATTTCCTCTGTTCTCTTAACTTTTCTTGACATAGCTCATTTCTTTTTGTCCGACCACTTACCAGCAGGTTGGTATCCTAATGAACAATGACCAAGCGTACTTGTTATAGTGTTTAAGTCAGTGCGAACAATTCAAGAGGGAAAAACTTTTTGGTTTACTGTTTATATCGCAATGCTAGATGAAGTAAAGGAGGAATATGCAGAAAACTATACTCAACAAGAAGAGCAACAATGACTGAGGAAATTAAAATACAAGCAAGTAGCGGTAATGTATTTGCCGATTTGAGTTTAGAGAACCCTGACGAATTGCTGGTAAAAGCCGAACTTGTACGTAAAATTTGCAACATTATTTCCACGCAACACATGACACAAGCTGAAGCAGCAGAACTTTTAGTAATTGATCGATCCAAGGTATCTGCTTTGATGACAGGAAAATTATCCAGCTTTTCTACTGTAAACCTATTTCAATTCTTAAATGCACTAGGTCAAGATGTGGAGATTGTAATCACAAGCAAACCTCAATCTGACTCACAAGCTCGAACACGAGTTGTTTCCAAGTAGTCTTAAATACTTAACCATAACTGAATTTAATTGAGCATAGCATCATAATCCTCATGAGAACCAATCCAAAACCAGTAATAATCATCACCTTTTTTTAATGCCAATGCTCGGTAACCTCCTGCAATGCGAGCAGACCAAAGATTTTTACCAACCTTCTTAAAATGGAGAGATGGGTGTGAGGGATTATTTTTCCATAGCTGGTATGCTTTTTGAGCCTGCTCTTTCATCTCGGAAGACAAAGCAGCATATGCTTGCCAAAAATCAGGTGTCGTTAAGGACTTCATCAAGATCTCTCACGTTATTAGCTGCAATGTCAGCTTCTGCTTTACCAATCAGGTTGTTTAATTTACCAGATTTTAAATCTACTTCTATTTGCCGATCCCATGCTTCATCTAAGTATGTCTGAATCCACATGGCAAGTTGGCGAATTTCGTTTTCTGGAAGTTGTTTAATTGCTGTTTCGATTTCTATCAAAGAGGACATAAAGAAAATACGTTTTTTTTGAAAGTACTTCTATGGCTTGTTTACAATACAGAGCCATCTGTTGCTTGCCTACCACGTTAATCTTTCGCCACATTAATACTTATGTGCTTCTGCATAAATTCTTAATGCTGCAGCTATCCGTTTCTCATAATCTTCTCCTTGCGCTTGAAACCATGCCAGGGTTTCTGCATCAATTGGAACTAGAATACTAGGTGATGAGACTGGTTTGCGCCAATGTGACTTGCTAAAAAAGTCTTCTGTCAGTGGTGGAATATCGGAGGTATCAATTTCATCTTCTGTTAGTGCGTCAACCTTATCCCAGTTCGTTCTTGAGGTATTGTTCATAGCGTTTTCTTTCATAAGGTAAAGCCTTTCGGAGTGAGATAATGCGAACAGTTTGTTCGTCTGGTTCGGTGTAAACGACCACCACTACTCGACCATCTAGCATTCCAATTCCAATCCAACGGTCTTCTCCATAATCCTCGCGCTCATCTAAACTAATCCGAAGTGGAAAATTAAAAATTCTTGGAGCATCTGCGAAATCTAATCCATGCTTGATAATGTTAGCTTCGTTTTTATTTTTATCCCATTCAAAGTTCATAATTTCATAGTACCCCATTTCCCACACTCTTTAACATGTCAATGAATTTTCAGTGGTTGGAGATTTTGAACTTGCGATCGCCATAATAATACTTCTATTGTATGATCGGCACGCTCATCTAATTTTGAACATTTTTGGTTACCCCAATCCAATTTGGGTACAAATTCATATTTATCAAAATTTTTATGCGGTTTTCAAGGGAACTTCAATTTCTTCTGCTCTCCAAGCTGCATAAGCAAGTGCTTCATATATATCTGCTTCTTCTAGGTATGGATATGCTTTGAGAATATCACTGAAAGAATGTCTAGATGCGATTAAGCCGACAATAGTACCAACAGTGACGCGCATTCCTCGGATACAGGGTTTGCCACTCATAACTGCTGAGTTGTGAGTAATTCTACTGAGGTTGTGCATAGTTGTAGTGTTTGTAGTCATTTTACATCTAATAACAGTATTAAAGAATAATATAGTATGTAAGGCTTGATGTAGCTCCTATATGTGAAGATGCTATCAACTTGAGCACTTTCTCTGCATCCTCAAATAACTTCTGAGAAGTACGGCTACGACGGCTTATAGATCGTAATGATGAACCAGCTATTGTTTGTGGACTGAGGTAATCAATAAAAATACCTGTATCAATATAAACCTTCACACCTTAGTTCCAAGTTGAGAGAGCAGTTGTTCGGGAGTAACTATCTGAGGTTTGCTGGTTGGCAATGACCTGAGTGCGCGATCGTAAGTGACTAAATAATCACAATCGGCAGCACTACTAAGAATCAAAATATCATTTGAATGGGCTAAAAGATTGCGAAGAGTGTTTGCTTGTTGAAGATATTCCTCAGCCCTCTCAAGATTGAGGGGTAACATACTGACTTCTGCTTGAAGGTTGTCTAATATTTCAGGATATTTATGAGTTTCTGCCAGAAAAAAAAGCTCTTGAAGCACTATAGGATTAATTGCAAAGCGCACTCTCTTGAGAACTTCATTGGAAAAGATCTGGGAAATAGGCGGCTCACCACGTAGATAAGCCGCTAAAACATTTGTATCTAAGAAAACACAGAGCCGACCATTAGACTGCTGTTGCACTTTTACGTCTCTTATAAAGCTAGTACTTTGTAATCGTATTCTCTTTCAATTCTATATCCCGTACAAAGGAGTTGGAGAGTTTCAACTGAGATCTGCCGTTATGCAAAGTGCAAAGCTATTGCTTCATCAACCCAAGTTAGAAGGCTTTAACGCGCTCCATGAGGGAGTATCCCAATTTGGAAAAAACACCTGGCGATGTTCGTAATCGCGGCTATACAAGCTAAGTCCGCCTGCGCGGACTAATACGAAGTCCACGTAGGTGAACTTTGTTTGTATAGCCCTAGAATTCCATTCTGAGGGCAAATTGCCAAAACGGGATGCTCCCCTCCATGACTCCCACCGTGTTAGCCTTGGAGAAAGTCAGTCAAAATCAGAAATGTTAAATTTTGAAGAAAGTATAAACACCATCCTATGAAGTGGGCGGGCGAGGACGCCCACCCTACATGATGAAGAAATTTCTTGGAAGGTACAATCTGTTCCTATGCGAAAAATACTATTATTCAATAATTCCAATCAATATTTGCATTAAAACATCTAAATCATCAGGCACGCGATACAAAGTAATGTCTTGAGTAATATGAAGAGGCTGTTGTTCTAATAAACCAAAACGCCAAGTATCACCTACTGTAACTGCACCATAAAGAATATCTTGTTCTTCTGCTATTGCCAAAGCGATTAACTCTGCTGATAGTTGAGTAAATCCTCTTGACAAATCGTCGTTTTTAGCCTCAACTACCAGAAAATTTTTATTTCTTTCTTCTGTGTTCGTATTTCGCAGTAAGTAATCTAGATTACCTTTGAGTTGAGAACTTACCTGGAGAGGATATTCTAAACGCATTTGACACTTACAAAAACGCGCTAGTTCCGAAAGTACTGGTGCTACCATAATTTCTCGACGTGCAGTTTCGCTTGATAAAGTTACTAATGGTAACAACTCCTCGATTTGCTGACGTAATTCAGGTAAACGTTGTGGTACACGTTGAGAAGAGGGTAAGGTCATACGCGCACGTGAAAAGCTATAACCCAATTCAGCTAAAATATCTTCTGTTTCATAAGGTAACTCGAAGTAAGAACGAAAAGTGTAACTAGTTCCTTCTTGCAAAATTTTTGGTTTAGACATAATAAATTCGACATACAGCTAATAAGAAAGCGTCCTAACTGTTCTATGCAGTCAAGCCTACTTAGCTTAATTATAGGTATGTAACCATCCTGCAACACTAAACCTCTATGTTAATCTTGGAGAAAGTAGGTCAATACTGGTTCTCGTATAGCTTAATATATGAAAACAATTCTTGTTCAAATTCTATGAGCACTAATATCTTACATCCTTGGCAGCAAGAAGCAGTGATTTTCTACAGCAAACGCATACTCTCCTGATTGCGGTCAGGCTGCTAGGTTTTCCCAATGAACGCAGATTAATCAATCATGATGGTGTTGACGGGTTTCTGACCTCAGAAAAATTAATTGGTGAATTAAACAGAAGTTGTCCGGAACAAAAAGTTGGCTTGTTGAATCTGCTACTACAGATTCTTGTAAACATAGATATACAAAAACTCAGACAAACATCAAAACCTCAACTGAAAACTAGGATTTGATGATATCGCAATAGTGTCTACCTAAATAAACCACATTTATTATAAGGGCGCAAGGCATTGCGCCCCTACTTGTCTTACTTACAAAGTTTCTTCTCCATCACCAGGTAAAGCACTCAGTTCTTGCCAAGTTTTGAGACCAACAACTCCATCTGCAGATAGTCCTCTGCTTTTTTGAAAATCTTTCACAGCTGCTTCTGTTGATTGACCGAAAAGACCATCAACTTTTAGAGATAACCGAGGAACGCTGATACTTTGAAACATTAACAATCGTTGCAAAATTTGGACTGCTACGCCAGAACTACCATTTTTTAGAGTTGGAAGAGTTGTTTGTATTATATTGTTCATTTGTTGTAGAGAAGTATTTATTGAGTTTGACAATAATTGACTTCTGTCGATTTACATTCAATTCCAGAAATAAAATGAAGGATTCCCCATTAGGGTACTCAGTCAATACACTCAAGAGAGGGTTTAAAGAATTTGATTCCATTTCTCAAACTCTAATATGAAGACAGTCATAACATACAATCGTTTCCCAATCTCCATGTTAATCTTAGAGAAAGTGGGTTAACACTGGCTCTTTTGTATTTTATTTTATGAAAACAATTCTTGTTCAAATTCCATTTGCACTGATGCTGGTAAGTGTCAGTTTTTCACAACCAGCTTATACTCAAACTCCTATATCAAAAACGTCTAAACTATCTCAAGAAGTTGCGATGCTGCGACAAAAAGGTCAAACTGGATTGGAAATATTTCTCAAATCCCATGCCAATGAATTAAATTCTGCTAACGTGCAAATCCGTCAAGCTTTAGATTCCCTTTGTCAGCAAAGAGATTGTTATGCTTCTCAGCTTTACTGGTACACCGATCTAGAAAAAGCGAAAGCAGCTGCAACAGCTAGCGGTAAACCAATTTTATCTTTGCGGTTGCTAGGCAATTTGGAGACAGATCTCAGTTGCGCTAACAGCAGGTTTTTCAGAGTCGCATTATATCCAAACGCAGAAATTTCTAAGCTATTAAGAGAAAACTTTATCCTTCATTGGCAATCAGTTCGTCCCGTACCAAAAGTAACGATTGATTTTGGTGATGGGCGCAAACTAGAACGTACAATTACAGGTAATAGCATTCATTACATTTTAGATAGTTCGGGTCGTCCCATTGATGCAATTCCAGGACTATACGGACCAAAAGCTTTTCTCGATCGCCTACAGCAAGGGGAAGTAGCAGCAAAGGAATACAGCAAACGTAATGGTTCGCAACGTGAAGCTTTTTTACGACAATACCATAGCGATCGCCTCAATACTCTTCAAAACCAATGGACAGCAGATTTATCGAAACTGGGTATCCAGTCTCCACCTCGGCTAGTCGCATCTCCCAACAATGAGAGCGCAACTCCTAGTGCTACAGTAGCAGGTGCAGTGGCCGTTTCAAAAATGAGAGTGGAAAGCCCAATACTCAACAATCTCCAGCCGCAAAGCACAGAAAATCCAAACACTCCTTTAGAAATTACAGACCAAGCAACTTGGAGCAGAATTGCCCAACTCTATGCAGAGTCTGCCAAACTGGATAAAAACAGCATTGCCTTAATCGGTGATAAAAAGTTTCAGTCTGCCAAAAATCCACAGGATATATCAAAACTGATTCGGAATTTTGAAGCAGCGATGGCTCTCGATACAGTGAGAAACGAATATATATTGCACAGACAAATTCATCAATGGTTTGTACGGGGTAACCAAACAAGCTATGTGGATGCATTGAATGAAAAAGTTTATGCCGAACTGTTTCTGACTCCCAGTAACGATCCTTGGTTGGGACTAGCCCCCACCGACATTTACAGTGCGATCGATAATGAGGGTATCCGGTGAATCATGTTCGATCTTTGGCACAGTAGGGCGGGGACGAACTTCTCTAGAAGAAAAGAGTAAAATTTTTGAGGAGAAAACACGTTCATCGAAACAGTCTTCATCAACACAAAAACTGACTTTGGTATAGAAATGTTAAAATGATGCTCACAGCACAGTGACTCAAAGCAAACCATCACTGAAGACCACCATCAAAAGCATGAAGCATCTGTCGGACTACAACTTCTTTGACCCTGAACTGCTTGTGTGCCCTTATGAATTCTACAAACTGGCACGGGAGCAAGCACCAATTATGGAGTTACCCAGTCCCAGGACTGACGCCAAGCTCTTTCTCGTTACCCGCTATGATTTGGTAATAGAAATTCTGAAGGATACAAAAGTATTCTCTAGCAATTTCTCTACTTTACTGGCGGGCAAAGAAGAAATTGACGATGAGTTGCAGAAAATCTATGCTCAAGGCTGGCCTCAGATGAACACCCTGCTGACGGCAGATCCGCCAGAACACGAGCGATTTCGATCTCTTGTGAATAAAGCATTCACCTCGTCGCGTGTCAACAAAATGCATGACTTGATTCAGCAGATTGTTGATGAACTCATTGACAGTTTCATCGCTCAGAGTAAGTGTGAATTCGTCAGTGAGTTTGCCGTACCTCTGCCTATCAAAGTTATTGCTCAGCAGTTAGGTGTGCCGCAAGCAGATCTGCCGCAGTTCAAGCAATGGTCTGATGCTTTTATTGCACGCCTAGGTCACAGACTCACTAGAGAGCAGGAGATCGAGTGTGCTAAAGATGTCATTGCTTTTCAGCACTATTTTCATGATGTCATAGAATCACGCCAAAAACAGCCTCAGGATGATTTGATCTCCGATTTGGTACAGGCAAAGGTGCTTGGAGAGCGATCGCTCAACACTGCCGAGCTGCTGAGTATAATTCAGCAAATACTAGTCGCTGGCAATGAGACGGTTACCAGTGCGATCGCGGGTGGGATGTTGTTGCTGGCAAAGAATCAAGAGCAGATGAAGTTGCTACAAACAGATCTTTCCCAATTAGAGAACTTTGTTGAAGAAGTTCTCCGGATGGAAAGTCCGACAGCTGGAATGTGGCGCGTTGTGACGCAAGATACAAAACTAGGAGACGTCGATCTCAAAGCTGGGTCTTTGGTCATGCTCCGCTTCGACGCGGCTAACCGCGATCCCATAAAATTTCAAGAGGGCGAGCGTTTCGATGTGGATCGCCATAATGCCAGCAACCACCTATCTTTTGGTCATGGCATTCATTTTTGTTTGGGTGCTATGCTTGCGCGTAAGGAAATGCACATCGCCTATGAGCGTTTGCTGTTAAGGCTGAAGAACATCCGCTTGGCACAAGAAAATTACCAGTACTTACCGAACATACTCATGCGGGGACTGAAGCACCTCTATATTGAGTTCGACAAGGTAGCATGAGATGTCCTGCTCAGAAACAGTCGCCAGTTTTTTCAATATCCCTGTAAGCCCAATTCAGGAAATTTTTGACGAAACGCTAACAGAAGCGAACATTAGGCTGTTTATTAAAAGAGATGATTTACTAAATTCCTCAGTATCGGGTAATAAATTCCGGAAGTTGAAATACAATTGTTTGAAGATCAAAGAGTTAGGATTTCCACGGCTTGTGACATTTGGTGGTGCCTTCTCAAATCATATTTATGCCACGGCTGCAGTAGGAAAATATGTTGGGATTGAAACCATTGGTATTATTCGCGGTGAACGTACCCAATCCCTCAACACAACACTGAATTTTGCCGAAAAGTGTGGAATGAAACTGCTTTTTGTCAGTCGCTCTGAGTTTCGGGATGAAAGTTTGGTTCTTAAACAGATAGAAAAAGAATTTGGTACTGTTTATTTTTTGCCATCAGGTGGCTCGAATACTTTAGCATTGCAAGGCTGTAGGGAAATTGTTGAAGAAATTCATTCACAAATGCTATTTCGACCTGATTATTTTTGTACAGCCTGTGGTACGGGTTGCACCTTGGCTGGTATTATTGCGGCTGCAGATTCAGAGCAACATATCATCGGGTTTTCAGCATTAAAAGGAGATTTTTTAAAAAATGACGTACAAAAAATGCTTGACACACAAGAAAATATATGCTGCAAAAATTGGCAAATCAATGATAATTACTGTTTTGGTGGCTATGCCAAGTGGAAACCAGAATTAATTTTATTCATCAATGATTTTAAACGAAAATATTCTATTGCTCTCGATCCAATTTACACTGGAAAAATGGTTTTCGGTATTTTCGATTTGGCAAAAAAAGCATTTTTCCGCCCCAACACTACAATTGTCGCCGTTCATACGGGTGGATTGCAAGGCATTGAAGGTTTTAATCAAGTGAAACTCAAAAATTACAACTTGAGACTCGAATAAAAAAACTAGCTAGAAAAAGGGAGTGGGGAGTAGGGGATATTCCTTTTTCATGTTTGGTTGTAGGATTTTCCCATTGATGACTATACAGTAGTCCCAAAAACTCGGTTGGTTCGCCTGCAAAGCTTCATATCTCGTATGTGTAGAGACTAAGCATGGCTAGTCTCTACAAAGAAATCATGTCGTTCAGTTAGGAATTTCCAAATAAAAATAATGTCTCAAAATTTCTTGTGGTGCGGGCATCTTGCCCGCCATTAATTAAGAGACGGGCTTTGACGCCCATCCCACATTCCGGGGATAATTTATTTTTTGCAGTTCCCTTAGTCTAAATATTATATAGTCTATCTGATGACTAACAACGGTTTCTCATTCACATTACGACATTCTGATAAGTAGCCGTATACCAAAATCCCTAAATTCAACTGCGTACAGGAATTACACCAACAAAAATAATCAGGCTGAATTGCATTCAACTGAACGCGCCCAACATAGTAACTTCCGTCTACAGTATCTCTTGCCATAACGCAAAACCGCTCATACAGCAAACATTGGTCTTCTTGGTTAATCAATTCTGTCTGATCGGAAAAATTATCGGACTGCAAACGATATGCTTGTGAATTCATGGTTAAAGTTGGTAAAAACACAAGTATTAGAAGTAATAGATACAATAATTTACTTTATCAAAAAACTTTTTATACATCATGAGACTTTTCTCATTGTTTTTTCATGTAATCATCCACACCTTAAACTGCACACTAAAACTCGTGAGATATATATTGAAAATAAGAAATAAGTGGATTATTTGTTTCTTTTTCGATTCAATGTTTAAAGATAGTAGGACTTAACGAAAAACCGGGTTTCTTTACCAAAAATTGTCGTTTCAGCCATGTGTCTCTGCCCAGAAACCCGGTTTCTTTCATGTGAGTGCGTAATCCTGGATAGTTCTTTGAGCACTATTGTCATTATGTCCGCTAACACAGAGAAAATCAGCCTCAAAACAATCATCATACTGTTAAAAACTAACTGAGTTTTTTCCATCAGTTTGTTTTCAACCAACTCAAAAGCAGTAGTGAATTTATGCCGTTGTTGATGTTGCTAACAGTCGTGCCAAAACGCGATCGCGCAAAAGTTGCAATGGCTTATCCTTAATCCCAACTGTTAAGTCGAAACAAACCAGTCGAGGAGTTTTCGGGCAATACTGGGCTTGGAAGGGATCTGCGGTAGGTTAGATTTACTAAACCAAGCAGCATCTACTAACTCTTGCGGTTCGATGACGATCTCACCACTTGCATAAGTCGCAGTAAATCCAATCATAAGTGAGTTGGGAAACGGCCAAGGTTGCGAGCCAAAATAGCGAATATCTTTGACCTCAATCCCTACTTCCTCTCGGACTTCTCGCACCACCGTTTCTTCCAACGATTCTCCTGGTTCCACAAATCCAGCCAGTATGCTGTACATACCTGGTGGAAACCGAGGAGCACGAGCTAACAAGACTTCTTCACCTCGCGAGACAAGAACAATCATTGCAGGCGAGAGGCGCGGATAATTGACTAACTCGCACTTAGGACAACGCTTAGCACGCTCATGTGCTAATTGAATTGTAGGCGTCGCGCAATAACCGCAATACTGGTGGGTACGATCCCATTCCATAATCTGAACAGCGCGACCGCATACTGCATACAAGTCCTCATCTAAGCTTCCGTACAATTCCCGCAGTCCCGCTAACCTCAAACCATCAGGGATGATAGAGTCCTTGAGCAGTTCGGCAGAGTAACACCCAATGCCATCAATAGTACCAAGGAATTGCGATCGCAGTGGCTTCAAACCAATTTCTGCTAAACTAGCAAACCTGGGAATGTGGCTAACTGTACCTTCAGAACGGATTAACAACTTGTTGCCAACAAACGCGAACCACAAAGAGGGTTCGGACTCTACTACAGATGGAATAATGCCAGGGATGAAAGTTCGCTGCATATCACTAGAAAGCCATTACTTCGATCCTAACACTGTCAGCAATGTCTGAAAATCGCCAGAACAGCAGTTAGTATATAAAGTGGAATGCATAATGAGATTGCTTTTATGGAAAAGCTCGACGTTGTTGTCATTGGTGCTGGACCTGTCGGATTGGCAACTGCCATCGGTTTACGCAAGCGGGGTTTGGAAAATCTGTTAGTTGTCGATCAAACTCGTGCCTTTCGTCAAGTCGGTCAAACGGTAGATCTTCTCCCCAATGGATTAAAAGCTCTCAAATATTTAGATTCTCAGGCGTATGAACAAATTAAAGAAGCTGGTAATAGGTTTTTGAATCCCAAGCCACCCAGCGAAGAGACTGTAAAGAAAACTCCAGGAACACAGCCTCCCAAAAGTACGCGTGAATGGGTACAAAAGAATTTGCGTGGAGAGCGAATCTCGTCGTTTTCTCTAAATTATGATGATTGGTTCCAAGAGTATGGAGAGGGTCGAACATCAATTAGTTGGTATAACTTGCAAACTACCCTCAGACAACTACTCCCCCAAGAGCAAGTTAGACCCAATCATCGGTGTATAAATATAGTGGATGAATCCGACACTGGGTACGTCAGAGTAGATTGTGTCTCCGATACAACAATAGAAGCCAATCCTTATGCATATTGGACAGAAGAACAAAAACCAGAAGAGAACCCGCCTCAGAATTTAGAGACAAGTTCCCAACAATTGGAAACAAAATCCTTCCGGGCAAAACTCATTGTTGCAGCCGACGGAATCAACTCTACGGTTCGCCAGATTCTTTACAAAAATAGTCCGTACTCTGCTTTTGCAAAACCTGAATATTCTGGGTATGCTGCGATTGCCTGTAGTCAAATTATTGACATTCCAGACAATCTCAAGTTAGCGTTAGAAGAAACTTTCTTCCAAGGGTCACCTGTTGTCACAATCCGTAACGATGAAATCTCTGAAGATTCCCATATGGAAGTGCCAAGGATGATTTTGTTTCACAGACCGGGCGGTCCAGTCGGATATGTCATCCATCATGCTTTGCCTCTGAACATATTACTAGGAAAATCTGGTAAATCTTTGATTGACATAGCTGTCCCTGCACTGGAGAAAGCTGGTTTTCCCGATGTCCTCAAACAGTTAGTGAGCCTATCAACTCCTGCTAATATGCAACAGCGCCCGTACTACATCCACCGTGCTAGTGTTGCAGATTCCTTACAACTTCCCAGCACCGCTTTCGACATAGAAGACAATCGTGTCAAAATTCAACCACCTTGGAGTTCAGGACGAGTCGTATTAGTTGGTGATGCAGCCCATGGAATGCCTCCCTTCATGGCACAAGGAGCAAATCAAGGGCTTGAAGATGCGTTAGTCATTACAACCTTAATAGCTAACATTGCAAGAGAAAAGAGTTGGGATGATACACAAGCTATCAACCAAGCCTTTGAAAAATACGAACATTTTCGTCACCCATTGATAATTCGTGTCCAACAGGCAACATTACAACAGTTATCCCAAAGTCGTAAAAAAGAGTGGCAAGAATACAGCGATTTAGTATTTCGTCGGGAATTTGAACAAATGCTACCAGTGACCAGTGATCGGTGACCTTGGTTACGTATCGATGCCCATAACTCTGCTGCTTTTCGCATTGTTTCAAAAGTAATTGGAATCCATTGATTTAGTAGTGCAAACTTATCAAGACGCTTTATACTTTCAACCTTTTTTACTCTGAGTAATTCTCGACGCAATTCATAATCAGATATTTCTGGTATTCCTAAAATTACAGAACTTGCATCTAGTAATTCCAACCACTTTATTACTCTAGCATCCACTTTAGGGTGTATGACTTGGCTTAATGGATTAGTGTCTAATAAAACAACCTTACTCATTCAAGAATTTTAAAGAGAAAAATCATTATTGTTCAAACCTTTCTCAATTTGAGAATATGTTTCTTTATCATATTCTGACTCATCCTCCATCCCTTCTTTAACAAGATCTATAGCGGCTCGTAAAGACTTCTTCTCCTGCTCTGTACTAAAGAGTGGCACTGAAAGGATATCAGTATCAACATCTGCACTTTGGCTCTCAGTAATGTTAGAAGCTTGAAAAGAACCAGGTAATGCACTACTAGTGATAGCATGGCGAGGAATAAGCTGAGACTTGAGCCGAGAATTAAGCAAAGAACGCCATCGAGGAGTAGTGCAATACTGCTCGGTTAAGGAAAATGAAAGGTAAAATCCGGTCAAAATAGTTCGCGTTTAAATTCCGTGAACACAGCAACGGAGAGTTGAACTTACTTTTTCTCTTTAAGGCTTTCGTATAAGTCAACCCAGTTTTGCCTCAGAGAATCAAATAGACATAGGAGTGGAAAAGACGTAGGGGCGCAAGGCATTGCGCCCCTACCAAGACTTTCAAGTAATGCATAATTAATTTCTGGAGATGTCTAATATCTATAAATAAAAAAATACCTCTAAATAGACAGGATTTGCGATACAAAGCGATCGCAAGACGATCGCACCACAAATTTTCACCTATAAAAATTCAAACACTTTTTTATAAAAAGTATTAATAAATCTAGTAAAATGACTATAATAAATACTTTTTAGACAAAATCATTATGACCGGAAATATATTTGAATACATCAATTACGCCGACAGCACAGCAATTTCATATCTCATATTCTGGCAAGAAAAAATAGATGAATACATTAGAGAATTTTATGGAGGCAATCCTGAGAATACGTTGAGAACTAAATTTGGATATTGCGTGAACAAATCTCTAGCTTTATTAGAGGCTGCTACTGATAGCCTTAATATGTTTCGAGGAGTAAAAAGCAGTAATATGCTTCAAGCTGGTTCAATTATTGAATCTAGAGTAGGAGAAATTTATTTATATGAAGGCGAGCAACAGCATCTACTGTTAGATATAGTTTGTTCTGCACCTTGGAACTGCTTACCCCAAAGTGTATCCGAAACAAGAAAAGGTGCAGCAACCTGGTTGATAGCAGAAATCATTCATGAAATGACTTCTCCTCCAAATAGAATGAGTGGAATACTCAAAGTTGCAGCTATACCCGCAGCCATTGAGTTTTACAGAAGTATTGGGTTTGAAGAGAATCCAGACGGTTCTAGAGAGATGATACTAACAAGGGAAAAAGCGCTACAATTTTTAGAAGCATATAGATTGCGTTGGAGTTAAGATATGACACCCGAACAAGCGATTGCTTGGATTCAAAAAGTAGAAGAACTTGAAGGTAATGCTTTCGCGGGAAGAGAAATTACAGACGAGGAAACACTACGTATTGGTAATTATTACTTAAGTGGCGATTATCTTATCAAGAATTTAGAAAGAATTCGGCAAGAGAAACAAAAAATGTTAGATACATTGGCTCACCTAGAAGCAGCAGAAAAACGCATTTTAGATAAAATAGCTCAAAAGCAAATAGTTTTGTAGCAAACTAGGGAACAATTAATAATTTAGGTTCTTTCGTACATATCGTGCTAAATTCTTAAATAGAGTCGATAAATTTGCTTTAAAATCAGGGCTTACAGGCGCTTATAGTCTAAATTTCAGAAATCTGACCGTCATGCAGTCAATAATGACTGTTGTGCTTGACCGAGCATTGGTCTCAAGCTTATTTTTCAACAAATTTAGCACGCGCTTTGTACGCAAGAACCGAAATTTCCATAAAAATAACATGACCGGCATCTTCATCCCAAGCAGCAAAAGTCCAAATTCCAGTTAATTGTAGTTTAGACCAATCAAATAGATTTAATGTTCGAGAGCTAATATCTCGCTTTATAAGTAGTTCTTTAATGGTCGTTTTAAGAGTAGCATTAGATATAGTCTCAATCGATTCTATCATGAGGTGCTGTCGATAAATTGTATCTGTTGAAAGCAAGTATTCATCTTCTAGCTTCATTTTTTCGTAATAATCATCATCGTGAATTAGGTTAGTCGAATCATTGACTGATTCAAGGATAGCAGTATATTCTCGAACAGGAATTACATCCTCTGGTAGAGAAAATTTGGTTAGATGTTTTCGGATTGAAGTATCAGCAAGAATATGAATTTTAGAAGCTTTAATATTGGTTCGACATATCCGACCTATTGCCTGAATAATTACCTTATTTAAACCTGAGTTCGACGTAAGATAAAGTCTGAAAACCAAGCAGAGTAAAGATTGTAGTAATTCATCCCCAGTTCATAAATTCTCAATAAGCTTCTTTATTAAGAATTAGAGAGAAAATCAGATATCTTGGGTACTACAAGAAGTAAAATGAATTTGTGATGAATTCATTTTGGTTATGAGTAGTAAAAAAGCATTAAAACAAGATCGAAGGGGAGGAAGACGTGAAAATGCACCTTAGTTAGGCAATTTGGAAGAATAAAGACGCTTCGGACAATCCGTGTGCCAAAATTAATTGTAACACAAGTACTGGAATTAGCTCACAGACTTGATTCTGGAGAATTTTTTGATTTAGACACAGAATCAAAAACAGCAAAAAATGATGTGATCGTTCCATCAAAATCGAAGGGTTATGAAACAATCACAAAATCCAAAATATCAGACCAAGAAACCAAACATGATTTTGTGATAGATTCAAATTTAGAAGAAAGTGAAAGAATTACAGAATCAATAACAACATCTAATCTGCACAAAAATGAAATAATCACAGATTCAAATTTGACTGAATATGAAGCTATTAAAATAGCCAAAAAAATTCTCAAACATAAAAAGTCAGCACGGATATCACTTGCCAAACAGTTAAGAATTTTATTCACGAATTGTGTCTCCGGAAGATTTAAAATAAGGCTTTGATTTTGTAATTTTATCAAAAACCAAGGTAAAAAAATATGGAATTAGAGAAGCTATTTTGTGATATAGATGATTTTTGTAAAGATTTTGAAAAAAAATGGCAGCAAGAATTACTTTCTACAACTGAGCGAAAGCGTCAAAAGACATTTAATTTATGTTTGAGTGAAGTCATGACAATAATTATTTATTTTCATCACTCATCTTATAGAAATTTTAAAGATTACTATACTAAATATATCTGTGTTTTTTTTCAAAAGCATTTTCCGAATCTTGTTAGTTACAATCGATTTGTAGAATTAGAGAAAAGTGCTTTAATTCCCTTATGTTGGTATTTAAATCTACGTCCCAAACAAAGCACTGGCATCAATTTTATTGATTCAACATCTCTAGAAATCTGTTTAAATCCTCGAGCTAAACGCAATAAAGTTTTTAAAGGATTAGCTAATTGGGGTAAAAGTTCTGTGGGATGGTACTTTGGTTTTAAATTACATTTAATTATTAATGAATTTGGGGAAATTATTTCTTTTATCATTACCCCAGCCAATGTTGACGATCGTAAACCCGTACCAGAAATGACAAAAAATTTATTTGGGAAATTATTTGGTGACCGAGGATATATTTCTCAAAAATTATTTGACCTTCTCTTACAACAAAATATTCAACTTATTACAACTCTTAAAAAAAATATGAAAAATCGTTTAATTCCTATAATTGATAAAATTTTGTTAAGAAAGCGTTCCCTAATAGAAACCGTTAATGACCAATTAAAAAATATCTCTCAAATTCAACATACACGTCACCGTAGCGTTTGTAATTTTATGGTTAACGTTATTGCTGGGTTAATTGCTTATACATATCAAGATAAAAAACCCTCATTAAATTTAACAACAGCTATGGTTGAATTTATTACAAGAGGAATATTTCTTTCCTTCTGAACCTTTGGCGCTTACTATTATCTAAACAACTTCAAAAAATCTCCATTTCTACTTAACAATCGCTCAATATTAATTGTGTGATTATTTCATTTTGGGTGAAGAAAGTCCACTTTGTCTAGTTTTCAGTCTTTTTTTATGTCGAACTCAGGTTATTTAAGTAGCGTGAATAAGCATTGGTATTATATAAGCTTATGAAATCCTTCTTTACCTGACTAATTTTTCCCACATAACGCTTAAAGGCTTTACCCTACTTCCCAGCGTTAATCAGTGACCAGAGATCAATTCCATTTATTAACAATTTCTTCTATCTGCACAATAGCCTCGTCAGCTGCTTGTTCTGGGGTCAGGCGATCGCTAATAATTCGATTGAGTGCTTTGATCCAAACATTTTTATCGAGCACTAAAGTATAAGCCGGGTTATTAACATAATCAAATGGACGTATTGAACCTTGGGTTAATATTTTGCCAACACTGGAAACATGAGGATCGGCTGAATTTGTCCAATAAGGGTCTTTCAAAACAGGCTTGAGTGCTGGAAAATGACCGCGTTCTGCACTTTTAAGATAAGTTCCTAATATTTGTGGTTGAATTAAGTATTTAAGAAAGTCTTTAGCTGTCTCTTGGTGCTTGGAATTGGCAAATAGTATAACATGACCAATTGCAACAATATATCGCATGGGTTGACCGTTTGGTTTATTAGGAAATTTTAAAGTACCAAGCTTTTTATAGTAAGTATCCCTATCTTGACTCACAGCACTGGGAATTGAGAGAGTGCCATTGGGTGTCATTACCACATGACGGTTGAGTAAATTACGATTATTATCTGGATTTAACCACTTGATTGCATCTGGTGGTACATAGCCTTGCTGGTAAAACTTGGCATACCAGTCCAAAACATAAATAATTTTCTGCCTCACTTCGGGGTTTCTGACAAGTAATTGCCCTTGAGCATCAAAAATTTGAACACCATATGCTTCTAAAAGTTGCTCGAAAAAGTAATAGGTATCTCCTGAAGCACTTGAATAAGGTAAACCTAAACCATATATATTATTTTGCTTTGCTCGGAGATCGTCCTGCACTTTTTTCCAAAACTCCCAAAAGCCATTCCATTCTGTAGGAATGCTAGTTTCACTCTGTCCTACTTGCTTTAACAAATCTTTCCAGTAGAAAAAGAGCATTGTTGTTTGGCTAATAGGAACTGCATAATAACTGCGCTGTTTCTGAACGTTATTGTAGAGATGAGCCGTTCTTAAGATAGATTCGGGATATAATTCCTTGATAGGGGCAATGATATCAGATACATCTGCTAGTTTACCGTCCCAAGCTAAACGCGCATTGAGTTGTCTTTCCGCTCTAAAATTCAATAATAGATCGGGTGTATTGCCCGATCGCACTCCTCTTTGAGCTTTGTCCAGGAGTTCGTTTGGTCCATAAACAGAAAGTTTAGCTTTATAACCGCTTTTTTTCTCCCAGTTTTTTATAACTAAATTAATTGCCTCATCTTCTTCTAACTCAAAGCCCTTATCCCACCAAATTTGTAAAATTTTATCATCTTTCGGAGATGTCCTAACAGAGGACTTTTCGGATTCTGAGGTAATGGATTGAGAACAAGCAAAAATTGTAAAACTGAGAGCTAATGCTGTTAGGAAAAAGCGGCATAAGTTATAGCGATCGCGAGTTTTTTGTTTCATAGATTGCACTGGCAGCAAGTAAAAGAAAATCTTTCAGTAGGCAGGGCTAAAGCCCACAAACTGAATCTTTTGGTGGGCTTTAGCCCTGCCTACTTTCCAAAATCAAATAGGATTGCTATATTCAGCAAAAATTTCATTTATTTGTTGAATTGCCTTATCAGCTGCTTCCTCTGGTGAAACGCGATTTATGACAACTCGACGGAGAGCTTGACCCCAAACATTTTTCATCAACACTTTACTATAGGAAGAGTTTTGAGCGATATACAATAGACGAGTTTGTTTCATAATGAGTGGTTTAGCACCTTCTGAGATGTGAGGATCTTTCTTATTTGTCCAGAACGGGTCTTTCCAAACAAGATCGTGTACTGGAAAAAACCGTCCGCCTGCAGCCTTCAGATAATTTCCCATAATTTCGGGGCTGATAAAATATATCAAAAAATCCTTAGCTAATCTCTGATTTTTTGACTCTGTTAGGATAATTGCTTGAGTGATAAGAGAAACATAACGCATCGGCTTGCCGTTAGGTTTATTGGGATATCCAATAGTACCCAGCTTGTTAAAGTAAACGTCTGAATTTCGACGTACAGCAGCAGGAATTGAGAGAGAATTATTAGCAGTCATAACCACATGGCGGTTAAATAAGCTGCGATTGTTATCTGGATTAAACCAATTCACTGCATCTTTAGGCACGTAACCTTGCTCATAAAATTTGGTGTACCAAGCTATGCAATGAATAAGTCCCTGACGGACTTTTGGATCGCTTGTACGCAATCGACCTCGCTCGTCTACAATTTGCACATCATGGGCTTCTAAAATCTGCTCAAAGACTTCAAAAGTATCTCCAGCCCCAACCGATAAAGGTAAACCAAGCCCATAAATCTTTTGATTGTTCTTTGTTTGTAAAGTATCTTGTATTTGTTTCCAAAATTCCCAAAAGCCATTCCAATCCTTAGGAATATCTTTTTCACTCTTACCTGCTTCCTGGAGTAAATCTCGCCAGTAAAAAATATAAGGAATGCTTTGGTGAAGGGGTACGGCATAATAGCTTTGCTTCTTTGTGAGCTTGTTATAAAAATAAGCACTTTTTAATACGGTGTCAGAATAAAAAGGTTTGACAGATTGAACAACCTCAGAAACATCTGCTAATTTACCTTCTCGGGCAAGACTTGGGTTAAGAATCCGATCTGCATTGTTACTCATAACAATATCAGGTGGATTGCCAGATCGAATTGCCCTTTGGGTCTTCTTTGATAGTTCATCTGCACTAAATAGAGAAAGCTCAGCTTTGTTACCAGTCTCTTGTTGCCACTGCTTGACAACTTGCTGTATTGCTTCATCTTCTTCTAGCGTAAAACCTTTATCCCACCACAGTGTTAATACTCCGTTCTTTGCAGAAGATTCAGTTGGCAAGGATGTGTCAGGCTCGGAATTGTTGGTACAAGAAAAAACGCTTAAACTGAGTGTTAATCCCAGTAATATAATACGACAATTTGTTGGTAATTTTTTAGTTATCATTGCCCGAACGCTCCCATTTGGCAAAGATTTCTTTAATTTGTGCGATCGCTTCACTAGCAGCTTGTTGTGGAGAAGCGCTATCTTTCACTATTCTGGCGATCGCTTTACCCCAGATGTTTTCTTGCAAAACTAAACTGTAAGCAGGGTTTTGGACAAAATAAAATGGACGTGTTTGACCTTTCATTAACACTTTAGAAGCGATGGAAAGATGGGGATCTGCTGGATTTGTCCAGAATGAATCTTGCCATAATGGCGTCATGACTGGTAAGTATCTTCCCCCAGCCGATTTGATATATGTTTTTATGGTTTCGGGTTGAATGAGATACGTCAGAAAATCTTTTGCTTCTTTCTGATTGTTGGAATTGGTAAACAAAATTGCAGCATTAACGGCAACTAAATAACGCATTGGTTCACCATTGGGTTTTTTAGGAAACTCTAGAGTCCCAACTTTATTCCGATAAAGATCGGGATTTTGACGTACAGCAGCAGGAATTGAAAGTGTGGTGTTTGCTGTCATCACCACTTTACGGTTAATCAAGTTGCGATTGTTATCGGGATTTAACCATTGAGTTGCATTTGGAGGTACGTAACCCTGTTGGTAAAGGTTTGCGTACCACGTCAAACTCTTAATAATGCCTTGACGCACGCTAGGCTCGTCAAGACGGAGTACACCTTGAGAATTGACAATTTCAACATTATATGCTTCTAAAATCTGCTCGAAGGTATAGTAAGTATCTGCAGCAGCAACGGAAAATGGTAAACCTAACCCGTAAATAAGTTCTTTTTTATCCTGTGGTGGATTTAGTGCTTTTAAGTCATCCTGCACCTGTTGCCAAAATTTCCAAAAACCATCCCAATCTGTAGGAATATCGCTCTCACGACTACCGACTTGCTTGAGCATATCCCGCCAGTAATGGATGTGGATTGTCAGCTGATTGATTGGTACTGCATAGTAGCTGCGTTTGCGAGCAGATTTGTTATAAAAATAAACAGCTTCTAGTGCAGCTTCAGAATAGTTGTTCTTGACTGGTTCAATAACATCTGAAACATCTGCCAATTTTCCTTCCCAAGCAAGGTGCGGTATCAACTCTCTCTCTGCACTGCTACTCATCACAATATCAGGGACATTGCCAGCTTGAATTGCCCTTCTAGTTCTTTCTGGAAGCTTGTCGTTACTATAGAAAGCGAGTTTGGCTTGGTTACCGCTTGTTTTTTCCCAGTCTTTAATTAGCTTTATAAGAGCATCATCTTCCTCTATATTAGAACCCTTATCCCACCAAATTGTTAAAGTTTTATTTTCGGAAGAATTAACAACTGGGGGCGCTTTTGGTTGAGATAAATAGCTGCAACCGCCAATTATCAAGCTGAATATGAGTATTTTTAGAATGTAACGGCGTTTCCTGCGCCTTGAAAGTGATATAAACATTTTTTGAAATAATAATACACGATCTACTCTGCCACTATTTGCGGCGAGTGCAAAGATTGCGATCGCTTTCATTTACATCAGGATTTGTTGTTAAATAATCTTGCACCCAATTACAAGCGTGAACAAAAAGCTCATCTAAAGCCAAAACCCGGTCTAAATCCCATAAAATTGCAGTTTTATCATCACTGACTGAGGCTAAAACTTTACCATTAAGGCTAAATGCAACTCCTTTGACGGTATCGCTATGCCCGGAAAGAGTTGTCAACAACTGACCGTCAATTCTCCAAAGTTTGATAGTGTTATCTGAACTCGCTGAGGCTATCATTTTACCATGAGGAGCGATCGCTACTGCATAAACCCCTGCACCATGACCAGTCAACGTTTTCAACAGCGTACCATCCATTGTCCAGAGTTTGATCGTCTTGTCGTCGCTTGCAGAAATAACCAACTTGCGATCGGGACTTATGGCAACTGCGTTCACCTGATTGCTATGTCCTGAGATAATTTTGACTAACGTTCCATCTGGTTTCCATAATCTCACGGTACTATCATCACTGACTGAAGCAATAATTTGACCGTCAGAGCCGATCGCGACTCCATTCACGCCAGAACTATGCCCAACCAGTGTTGCATAGGCGTTGGTTTCAACTCCACCCTTACCATTAATCTTCCAAAGTTTAACCGTCTTATCGTCACTGACTGACGCGATAGTTTTGCCATCAGGAGCGATCGCAATCCCCTTGACTACATCTTTATGCCCAACAAGAGTTGTCAGCAACTGACCCTTTTGATTCCAAATTTTGACAGTATTATCCGAACTAGCTGAGGCGATAGTTTTCCCATCCGGTCCGATCGCAATGCCATTGACTCCTGCTTGATGACCAATAAGACTCAGATGCAATGTCCCATCTGGATTCCAAAATTTGACAGTTTTATCCCGACTTGCTGAAACAATCATCTTTCCGTTAGGAATAAAAGCCACTCCATAAACAGCATCACTATGACCGGACAGAGTGTTTAATAAGGAACTGTTTTGCCTCCAAAACCTCACAGTGTTATCCCGACTTGCTGAAGCAATCATCTTGTTGACGGGGTTGATGGCAACTTCTCTGACTCCTGCATCATGACCGCGAAGAGTGGTTAATAACGTGCCATCTGGTCTCCACACTTTGATTGTTTTGTCTCGACTTGCCGAAGCAATAACATTGCCATCAGAACTTATGGCAATTCCTTCAACTTGATTGCTGTGTCCGATTAAAGTTGCTTTCAAAGTCCCATCTAAATTCCACAGCTTGATAGTTCTATCTGCACTCACTGAGGCAATCATCTTCCCATTAGGGCTGAAATGGACTCCCTCGACTTCATCGCGATGTCCTTTTAGTGTATGTAGTAATGTACCGTCCATTTTCCAAAGTTTGACTGTTTTATCGTCACTAGCTGTAGCAAGCATTTTTCCATCGGGGCTGATAGCAACCGCCTCAACGTCATCACTATGCCCTTTAATTGTGCGTAGCGAAGTTCCATCAGCCGACCAAAGTTTAACTGTCTTGTCGTCACTTGCTGAAGCGATCGTACTCCCATCAAGACTAATAGCAATTGACTCTACTGCATCGCTATGTCCTTTCAAAGTGGTCAGTAAGGTGCCATCAAGATGCCAAAGTTTAACTGTCCTGTCTTCACCACCTGAGGCAATAAAAAGATTTTTCTTCTTATCTTGATGATTAGTACCAATAGCAACTGTGTTGACGCCTGCAGTGTGTCCTTCCAATGTCCGAATTAAATTGCCATCAGGTTTCCAAAGTTTGACTGTTTTGTCTGCACTTGCTGAAGCAAATATTTGCCCATCTGTACTAATGGCAACTGAATTCACCCCTGCACTATGCCCTGACAAGCGGTTATACTCTTTCACTTCATAAATAGCTTGTCGCAGTACAGATTCAACTTGTGTTTGAGTTTGTACATCTACACTTCCAAGACTTTGCAGTTTTTGTCCTGCTCTAATTGCTTCCATCAAAGCATCTAATTTTTTCTCTGAAGCGTGCAAAGCTTTGGAAGATGTGGCAATGGCTTTTAATTCGTTTTGCAGTGCGTTGCGGTACTGAAAGAAGGTTGTAACTCCCAAACCCAAAGCAATGACAAGTCCTAAAGCGAGTGTGCCTAGAGATACTCTTTGAAGTTGGGCAACTTTTTGATCTTGGACTAGTCTTGCTTTGATTTCTTTAGTGTATTCTGCGGCCAACCTTGTTTCAACTTCTCGCCGATCGAGTTCTTGACTGGCTGCTAAAAATTGATAGTCCAACTCGCTTAAACTTTTGCCGACAGACCAAGCTTGTGCTTCTAACAGAGCTTGTCCTCGCAGCAGCCTCGAAGAATCTTGTCGTAATGATGCAACCCATGAATTTAATGTTTGGCCGTAAGGACGCAGTTTTGCTAATTGTTTTTCTACCCAGGCTTGATTAAAAACTTCTTGATAAATGCGGTTTTTAACCTTCAGTTTTCCTTGTTGCTTAACGACTAGCCCAGAGAGTAAAAGTTCTATTTGTTCTGATGAGTCATCTATTGGTACGTCAACTCCTTGTAAAATTCTTTGATAAAGTGCCAACAAGCTCCCAGCACGTTGCTCGTTAGTGAGGAGGCGATCGCGAATTGTTTTTAAATGCTCCGGTTCATCATGAGCTTCCCAATCATCAATAATGTTTGTTTTTACTAGCTTCTCCAAAATAATTGAGGGAAACTGGTAATATATGCTAATCAGATGATAATTAACAATCGGTAAGTGATAATCTAACTTATATCGTTCTTCTGTTTCCGAATACCCCGTTTCCTGATGTAAAGCCATGCTACCGCTAATTCTTTCATGTTCTACGATATGGCACAACTTTTGTGTGAGAAATGGTTGCCCATCAGTCCAGTTCAAAATTTCTTTCAGCACTGCCATAGGGTTAGCTACCTTACCCTCTAACCCTGCTGCCAGTGGCTCGACTTCTGATAAACGAAACCCATGTAAATTAATAGATGTACCAATATTAAAGGGAGTACAAGTCCGGTCTGAAATCAAATCCGAGGGAGTAGCAACGCCAAACAAAGCCCAAGTCAGACGGTTATATTCTGGATTTTCTGCTCGTTGATTGTAGCAAGCACGAATCAAAGCAAAAAAATCCGCTACGGGGAAATTTAGGCTAAGAATATTATCAATTTCATCAATAAAAATAAAGATTTTTTCACTTTTTAATTTGATTAGCAAAATGTCTTCTACAAACTGACTTAATCGCTGTAAAAGCGGTAAATCCTCTCGCTCATTCCACCAAGTTTTTATATTAACCGATCCAAAAAGGTCAAACCCCCTCAATAAATCAACAACTATGCCTTTATACCATTGAGCAGGGGTAATGTTTCCATTGCCGATCCTAGTCATATCAATAGAAGCGCAGCAATAACCAGCTTCTTGCAACCGACACCTCGTTCTCAAACGCAAGCTAGATTTGCCCATTTGTCGGGAACTAAACACATAACAAAATTCACCCTTAATTAAGGCGTCGTATAGTTCAAAATCAGCTTGTCGCTCCACATAACTAGGAGCATCCATTTTGAGACTGCCACCAATCTGATATTCGTAAGCGTTCATATCAACTAGCCCAATTGCTCGCAAAAATACAGCCGATACAACTCACAGCTAGGCACTACATGATTTCCTTCAAGCTTTACCAAACCCATGCTTTCTAATTTGTAAGCAGAAATTGCTTCTAATTGCACGTCTTCAGTTGCTGTCAAAACACGTTTAAATGCTGTTGCTAGTTCGGGATGTTCTTGGAGATTTGCAAGATGATACCGCAGGTAATTGCTATAAATACCACCAATTGTCGGAGCTTCATGCAGGAGGTGCTCTAGGGTTACTTCTTGACGTGCTAAGTGGTAGAGAGCAAGACGTACTAGATAAGGATGACCGCCAATCATAGCGACAAGAGGAGCCAGTGTTTGCGCCCCTATCTCTCCTTTTGCCCAATCCAACCCATGACGAATTGCTAAATCTTGTACCTGTGCCAATGTAAATTCTGGTAATTTAATTGCCAGCCCGACATTAAAAGGGGATTGATTGATATCTAAAGGGATATAAGCTTCTGTGGCATGAACCACAAGCAATCGCAATTTTTGCCAGATCTCCAATTCTGCTGCATCCTCATACCAGGAGCGCAGGAGTGGCAAAAAGTCACCAGAGATTTCTGGATACTCAAAAATTCGGTTGACTTCATCCAAAGCGCATACGACTGGAGAGTCGATTTTCCGCAAGAGGTACTCTTGGAAATACAACGTGCAGCTGACTTTGCTGCCAATGTCCTCATCCCAGTAATCATCTAGCCTTGGTTCTATGTTTAACTGGCGGCTGGCATTAGCACAAAACCATCGCAAGAATTTATCCAAACTGGTGAACACGTGACTGTCTGCTAGTTGAAAACTAATCAACACAGTGTGTACGCCTATTGTCTGTCTGGCATGAGTCAGAATTCTCTGCATCAGGGAGGTTTTACCCGTCTGCTTGGGTGCTTTAATCCGGATTAGGCTTCCCGGTTTAGCAATCTCAGCATAGGTACGTTCTTCAATGGGAGGACGCTCAATATAAAAGAAGGAATTGAGTGGTACTGGACCGCTGGGAATATCCAAGCGATCGGGAACAGGGATTGAAGATTTCTGGTCCTCTTGCCTCGTGTAACCGATAGAAGATTCCAAGTTTTCGCGATCGCCAGTGGGCAGTTCGAGATATTCCTTATCTGCTAACTGTTGGTAATGCGACAGAACCGCTTGGGCATTTTGCGATTTCTTATGAATAGCAGAACTTTCCCCTCGCCTTCTAATGACCGAACGAAAATTACTTTTAGTTACCTCTTCATCCAGAGATTGAGACAGTAACTTCCATAACTTGGAACCAACATCCTTAATATAGTTAGCATCATAACTAGAGCTGTCCGCTATTTCCTGGTAAGTTTGCCCCTCCCAGGATTGGCGGAAAACTAGCTCCTGTAGATTGTTTAAGCGGTTTTCTAGAAATATATCTAGAACAACCAATGCCTCATCAACATTCATCTGTTAGAGACGGTAATGGTTGACTGTGTATATGACTCTATCTGAATTTTTCACATTTTTTTAACTATTTCATCTAAATTTAAGACTGGGAGTCTGTTTTTAGTGAGATTTTTTGGTTTAAAATTTTATTTTGTGATACATTATATATCTTTAAGACAAAAAAGTCTAGAGGGATCAACAGGTGCATTGCGAAAGACCAAATGCTTGCATGACATACAAGCTAAGGGCTTCCCAAATATTTTGGCTACAGTCTACACAAACTTTTTCTTCACTAAGGTGAGTAGCAAAGTATTGTGCAATACCTTAAGAGTACAGACACCACATCCACTGCTGTATAGCAAGCCCCGCTTCCGTTAGGTAATATAGTAAGTGCTACTAATCTTATCAACCATTGTCATGACTACAAAAGCAGAAATATTCCAGGGAATCGCCTCAGAACTTACCATATTTCCAAATCTTGAGGAGAAGAAAAATTTTCTCTTTATTCTTGGTGCTTTATCCGCCAGGATTATTAGTTTAAGAAAAGCAGCAGAAATCATGGAATTAGACACAGAAGTCTTGTTAAAATTATTAGAAATAGCCGGAATAGAATTTTCTTACTTATTGCCAGAAGATGTAGAAATTGAAAGGAATTGGTCAAATAAGTGAAAATCGTTTTTAATTCATCGCCTTTAATTTTTCTAGCAAAATTGGATTATTTGTAAAAATTTCTTGAGGCAGCAAATGAATTTTATTTACCAGAGATTGTATATACAGAAATCAAAGCTAAACAAGATGAGAAAAGCAAATACATTAACAGATTAATTGATGAGAATCGGATAGAAATCCAAATAGTTAACCTAATATCTTTGGCAAATAGCCTAAATGCACGTCTGGGTAAAGGAGAATCTGAAGCAATAGCTTTAGCGACGGAAATACAAGCTAATTACGTTATACTTGATGATTTTGCTGCTAGAAAAGAAGCAATACGCTTAGGTTTAAATGTCAGAGGGACTCTAGGAATTATCAAAAATTTGACTTCTGAAGACAGAATAGTTATAGATAATTTGGATGATTTATATCAGAGATTAATGGCGATTAATTTCAGAGTAAAGCGTTCAGTATTTGACGCTATATTTTTGGACTAAAAGGATAAAGGATATCTAAAAAGTCTAATTGCCTACTAGAGCATTGGTACAGTAATTTCAAAAACCCAGTTTCTTTATTAGAGATGCGCTGAATGAAAGCGTCCCTACAAAGAAACTAATTTGCGTGGGATTAATGGACTGAAGCTCTAATAGGTGCAGGTTTGGGGTTGTGACTTAAAAAATAAAATAACCCCCTCAATTGAGGAGGTTGAACATTATTAGGTGGGAAAACTTGACGACACAGCAGTGTGCTTTCTAGTCAATGGGAGCATTGGGAACTTGAGCGCTCACTTCTGCTTGCGAGAGATTGGGAATTGACCAGTTCGGCTCACCAGCTGCAATGACTCCAGCAATAGGAGCATTCAATTCAACGTCACCAGTGACAGCGTTAGTTCTAGCAACTAACTGTGTTCCATCTACAATCTTGAGAACGAAAGGCTGTTGTCCTGCTGTCTGTTCAGCTTGTCCAGCTACAGGAGCAGGAAGGTTAATACCAGCGACTTTCGCATCGTTAGGTAGGTATATGCCATCGCAGTCCCACTCATCATCGGTTTTTTTACCGGCTCCCAAGTAGAAGAGGGTATTGGTAGGGGTGCTAGATTTGCTTGGCTTATGGGCATAGACACCTATTGTCTTCCCTGTCTCGTTGCGGCAAACGCCCCAATCTTCTGTACTCTCTTGGATATATTTCTGAAATTGCAGGTCAGCAATTCTTTTTTGTAAATCTTCTACGGTGTAACCACCTTGAGATGGGTCATTTCTGATTTGCAGGAGTTGATCGAGCTGTTGATTGATCCCGATATACTCAGGACTCTTTTCCGCGATGGGATCTGCAAAAGAAGGCTGAGCCACAACTAAGTTAACTAATAGCAGCAGAAACACCAAAATTGCCTTAAAGCTTTTCACAATTTTTCTCCTTTTTATTACGAGAACATCGAGTTTTTGCACTTACTGTTTTTATTTGACCAGTTAAGTATACGGTACAATCCCAAAAATTTATTCATGAAAAAAAGAGATTGATTCATTGTTCAAATCCTCTACTTTTAAGTATGGGGATTAGCTGGTCACTGGTCACTGGTTACTGGTCACTGGTCACTGTTAACCATCCTCGGAGGTATAGTCTACTATATCTAAGCTACTTTAATAGCAACAAACACTATTTATTTTCAAAATAATAGAAAGAATTTATTAAAACCAATTATGACTTTGCTCCAAAGATTAAAAAATTTTATAGTCACCTATTAAGGTAGGGATTGACTAATTTTGATTATGCAGAGGTGACGCGCTGACGTGACATATTAAAAAACATCCAACCAAAGAACATCACAACAACTGACAATACTGCTAGAACCAAGCTATCCAATGCAATATACACGCCCAATCCAATCAAGAGGAATGGTACAAGCGAATTACCATAGCGCATGAGTATTTTGGCGATCGCTTTTTGATGAGTTAACTGATAGGCTATATAACACCAGACTGCAACAAGGATAAAGAATACACCTATAGTAATTAGCAAATTCACTGAACTACTGCTGGCAAATAATGGCATATAAATACCGATGTTGTCACCACCATTAGCAAAGGTGATAGCTGCCACACCATAGGTTTGAGGAGACAGAAAACTACCTATAGGTGAGAATTGAGACGAAGGTATCTCTAGTTCATCATCTATATCTTCCTCTTCTATATTGACCAAACGATTTAAACCTACAGCAATGGGGATAAAGCCAGAAACATCCAACCAAACACTAGGCAGAACAAAACTCCCAAAAAACCCTAACAGACTGATAATAACCAAGACTGTGAAGCCTAGATACTGCCCTACGATAATGTGGCGGTGCCGAAATGCTGTATTAACCTGCGAAAAAAGTAGTGTTAGGATGACGATATCATCAAGATTAGTCGCGGTAAAGGCGGCGATTCCAGAGGGAACAGCATTTATAAACGTACTCATTGTTGCTAGTCCTTAAATTTTGGATTTTGGATTTTAGATTTTGGATTGAGAAAGTCTTACTTAGACTTACTCTCAACTCACTATTTTTTTAAAATTGGGATTACCTGTGATGCGAGGGTTGCAAAGTATTTCGCACCTATTTTCTGAGTATTGCCCTGAAGACTAAACTTTGCGAACTACTTTGACAGATACACTGCCACGGTCTACAACAGGCTGGAGATAAACAAGATTATTCTGGTTTTTGGTTGCTTCAGCAGACACTTTGCTCTCTGTTTGCTGTTGTTGAGCAAAAACTGCTTTTGCTTTTAGCTCGCTTAAATGTTGCTGCTGTTCTTTGAGAAGTTGCATTAACTCCAAACGCTGTTGTTCGTGAGCGTCTAATTTTTGATGCAGGAGTTCAATATTTTGTGATGCGGTGCGGTTGACTTCGTGATCTATATGAGAGTTGCGACGATCTTCTTCTGACTGTCGGTTTTGACTCATCAATACGATGGGAGCAGTGTATGCTGAAGCAAAAGAGAAGACCAAGTTTAGCAAAATAAATGGTTGTTGATCCCAGTGAGGTAGACCCGGTATTGAGTTAAAAGTAACCCATGCTGCTAAAATACTTGTCTGGGCTGTTAGAAAAGCCCACGAACCAACTTTGGCTGCCATCGCATCAGCTAGGCGCTGCCCCATAGTCAAGTCAGAATCAGTTTTTTGTGACTTTTGCAGTTCGGTTGATGTGTCTTCTTGGCTTTGGGGAAGTTCTACAACAGATTTGACAGTTTTGTTGGTTTGGGCTTTCATTTTATCTCTCCTGTTAAGTACTACTTAGACTCGTTACTGTATGAATTATGACTTACGCACGCTCTACGAATTCTTGGCGCTCTTGGCGTCTTGGCGGTTCAATAAATCAAGGTTTCTAGCAATTTTTGCGTAAGCCCTGTGAATTTAAGTTTGTGACTCGCTGATTTGTTGTCGTGTTCTTTGAACCGTCAACTCATCTCTGTAATAATTACTTTAAGTAAATCTTTTGAACTAAGCAAATATTCTTTTTTGTTGAATTAATAAATAAAAGTGATTGAAAGCAGTGGTGAGATCGGGTCAAAAATCATCCTTTTGATATGTTAAATTTTATAAAGCGTGACTAATCTTCGACTATCAGATTAAGATATAAAAGTAGTGCAACCAAGTAATGCAACAAAGTGCTTACAGCGAAGCAGCCGGAGATTGGCAAGCTGATTCGAGAGCTTCAGCAACATAAGGGGCTAACCCAGAAGAAATTTGCCGCCAAGTTGGGAGTGATTTTCCTAACCGTTAACAGTTGGGAAAATGAGCGCTCGGCTGCTACTAGATAGCCGTTTTCTTACCCAGAATCATCTATAATGTTGCCTAAACCTGTTTAACGTGCAATAATTAAAGTGATAAGCATCGACGCTTGTACCATCCCAACTCTGAAAGACCAGAGGATCGTAAGGAGTCGAGACGTGCAGGTTCGGTCGCCAGACTAGTTCTGGTCACAAATAGGCACAGACTAACTGTCTGTTACAGGGCAAGCTACGGCAAACAAACTGTTCCTGCGGGAATGGGGATACCTTGTAGGTACAGAGTACCCCTCATAACAAATCTCAAAAACCAGCGTTGGAGTTAGCCTACCTATTTGGTAATTGATAGCCAAGTTTGGCGACGGTTTTGTACATCGCAGTCCTCACCCCTAGCAATGGATCTGCTATCAGATACTATCTAGAATGGGGGAGAGAAACATAATGACCTCGATAGACCCTAAGCTTGAGCGTCTTTTTCCTGGCGATAGCGAACTCGCAGCCCGTATGCGTGCTTTTGACTGGTCGAAGACTGATTTAGGACTGCCGGAACAGTGGCCAGACAACTTGCGTGTTGCAGTGAGCCTTTGCCTCACCTCTCGCATCCCGATCGTGATGTATTGGGGACGTGACTTCACCGTCCTCTACAACGACGCATATATCTCTTTCCTTGGTGCGACGAAGCACCCTCGCTATCTCGGTCAGCCCGCACGTGAGTGCTGGCAGGAAATCTGGGAAACAATCGGATCAATGCTTGAGAGTGTGTACGCTACCGGGAGTGCGACGTTATCCGAGGACGTGAGGATGTTTTTCGCACGCCGACTCCCCCTTGAGGAAGTCTACGTCAGGTTCACCTTTGGTCCGATACTCGCGAGCGATGGGAAAACCGTTCAAGGCATCTTCTGTCCTTGTACCGAGACTACCGAGCAAGTCGTCAGCGCGAGACGGCTCGAAACGCACCGCAATATCGGGAGCCGCGTCGCTGAAACGCAAATGGCTGAGGAGGCATGCCAAGAAGCGGCGAAGGTTATAGCTGAGAATCCACACGACATCCCGTTTGCCGCCATTTACCTTGTAGACGAGACGGGTACTCGCGCCACAATGAGCGCCTCGGTTGGGCTTCCCGAAGACGGGTATCTGTTGCCTTGGGTGGTGAGCGCAGACGATGACTCCTCAGTGTTGCCGCTTGCGTTGGTGCTTCGGACGCAGCGCCCCGCTGAGTGCTCCAACCTCGAAACGCTCGTTGCTCAGTTTCCTGGCGAACCCCGTCCCGATTTGACAAAGCAGGTGTTAGTGCTTCCCATTTCTGTCGGGACCAACGAGCATCTCACCGGGCTTTTTGTCGTTGGCGTTAGCCATTATCTCGTGCTAGATACAGCATACCGGACGTTCTTTGACCTTGTCACTGGGTTCATTGGCACCGCGATCGCCAATGCCCGTGCGTATGAAGCAGAACGCAAACGAGCAGAGGCACTGGCAGAACTAGACCGAGCTAAAACGACCTTCTTCAGCAACATCAGCCACGAGTTTCGCACTCCCCTCACACTCATATTGGGACTGTTGAAAGATACGCTAAGCAATTCCGCAGGACTAAATCCGAGCGAACGCGAACAACTGGAAACCGTTCATCGTAATTCCCTGCGCTTGTTAAAACTGGTCAATACCTTACTGGATTTCTCCCGGATTGAAGCAGATCGCGTTCAAGCCGTGTATGAGCCGACTGACTTGGCGATGCTGACAGCAGATTTAGCAGGCGTGTTTCGTTCAGCTATCGAGCGGGCTGGGATGCGTTTAGTAGTACACTGTTCTCCCTTATCTCGATTCGTGTATGTCGATCGCCAGATGTGGGAGAAGATTGTGCTGAACCTGCTCTCCAACGCCTTTAAATTCACGTTTGAGGGAGAGATCGCGGTTACCCTGTACGATTGCCAAGACTGCGTTGAGCTAGAGGTACGGGACACGGGTACAGGTATTCCAGCTGACGAGCTACCCCACATCTTTGAACGGTTTCATCGGGTGCAGGGGGCAAGAGGACGGACTTACGAAGGATCGGGGATTGGCCTGTCGTTAGTTCAAGAACTAGTACGCTTGCATGGTGGCACAATTCAGGTGAGCAGCGTCGTTGACCGGGGAACGAGTTTCACCGTATCAATTCCTACTGGATATGCTCATTTGCCGAGCGAATGCATTAATTCAACCCGCACTCTGACATCAACAGTAACAGGAGCTACACCTTATGTTGAAGAAGTATTACGTTGGCTCCCTGAAGAGGAGGGGCAGGGGAGCAGGGGAGCAGGGGAGCAAGATTCCTCCTCTGAGCGGACTACACGAATTCTGCTGGCAGATGACAATGCCGATATGCGTGACTATGTAAAGCGTCTGTTGAGCCAACAGTATGAAGTGGAAGCGGTGAGGGATGGGGTGGCTGCATTAGCTGCCGTTCGTCAGCAACTCCCCGATCTGGTGCTTACGGATGTGATGATGCCGGAATTAGATGGATTCGAGTTGCTGCGGGAGTTGAGGGCTGACCCGCAGACAAAGGAATTGCCCATCATCCTGCTTTCCGCTCGTGCTGGAGAAGAGTCTCGCATTGAAGGAATCGAAGCAGGAGCCGATGACTATCTGATCAAACCCTTCTCTGCCCGCGAACTTCTAGCACGGGTAGAGGCAAACCTGAAATTGGCTCAGTTGCGGCAGGAGTCAACCCGTCGCGAGCAGGCGCAGCGACGAGAAGTGGAAACGGCGAAAGAGCAACTGGAATCTGTTCTCTCAGGAATTAACGATCTGTTTTTAGTCCTGGATCGAGAGTGGCGTTATATCTACGTCAATAACCGGGTTGTGGAAACGGTTGGATTGCCTAAGGAAGCATTGCTGGGAAAAAGCATTTGGGAATTGTTTCCAGATGTGGTGGGCAGTAAGTTTTATACGCAAGTGCATCGGGCGATCGCAGAACAAACGGCGGTTCATTTCGAGTACTACTACCCCGCCTGGAACCGTTGGTTTGAGAATCACGCCTATCCCTCATCAGATGGGTTGACGATTTTTATTACGGAGATTAGCGATCGCAAACGAGCCGAAGTTGCCCTGCGAGAAAGTGAAGCGCGATTCAGAAGTTTTGCCGAAAACAGCAACGATGTCATTTGGATTACTAGTGCTCGTGAGTATCGGTTGATCTACGTTAGCCCTTCCTACGATCGGGTATGGGGTCGCTTGGCAACCGAGATTTACACAGACCTAACCCGCTTCATTGAATACGTTCATCCCGACGATCGCCAACGGATTCAAACTGGATGGGAGCAATGTATTCAGGGCGGATTTAGCCAGGAGTATCGGGTAATTCGCCCGGATGGATCGATCGTCTGGATTTATGATCGCGGTTTTCCCATATATGACGATCGGGGTGAGTTGCTGTATCTGGGCGGGATCGCTGAAGATATTACCAAACGCAAACAGGCGGAACTGATGCTGGTTGAGCAGAAGAAACTGCTGGAGTCGATCGCATCGGGGCATCCTCTGGATGAATGCCTCAGTGCTGTGTGTGTTTCGGTGTCCAATCTGAATCCCCCCACCCGTGCCTGTATCCTGCTGACTGATGCCCAGTGCCGAAAATTTCCCCACTCCATTGCCCCAGACTTTCCGCCATTGTTCGGTGAAGGACTTAAGGATGCCCCCATTAACGATCTGTGCATTGGTACCTGTGGTGAGGCGGTCTATTCTAGACAGCCTATTACCTGTGCAGATATCGCCAACGACAATCGCTGGTCAAAAGAATGGCGAGACTTATGTGTGGCCCACGGTGTGCTGGCGTGCCATTCCGTACCCGTGCTGGGAGTGGACAACCAGCCCCTCGGTTCTCTGATGCTTTGCTTGAACGAAGCGCGGATGCCGACCGATTGGGAGTACCAATTGGCAACCTTCGGCACCCAAATCGCCAGCATCGTATTTGAGCGCGATCGCTCTAGCCTTGCCCTGCGCGAATCTGAGGAACGACTGCGGCGGGTAATTGAAATTGAAACGGTTGGGGTGATTTTCTTTAAAACCGATGGCAGCATTACCGATGCCAATGACGCTTTTGTCCAAATGAGCGGTTACAGCCGTGAGGATTTTGAGCAAGGACGAGTGCGGTGGAACGAAATGACACCGCCAGAGTGGATGCCGCATTCTTTACGAGCCATTGAGGAGTTTCAATCAACCGGGTACACGACTCCTTACGAAAAGGAATATATCCGCAAGGATGGCTCACGCTGGTGGGCATTATTCGCCGCATCGCGCCTTAGCGATGGAGAAGGCGTGGAATTGATCGTTGACATCAGCGCTCGCAAACAAGCAGAGGATGCATTACGGCAACGAGAAGCAGAACTTCATTTAGTAACCAATGCCGTGCCCGCCTTGATATCTTTCGTGGACTCAGACCAACGTTACCGCTTCAACAATCGAGGATACGAAGAATGGTTTGGACATCCAGAAACGGAAATTTATGGCAAGCACATCCGAGAGGTATTGGGTGAAACTGCCTATGAAGAAATTCGTCCTTATGTTGAGCAAGTTCTGGCAGGACAGCAAGTGACTTTTGAGAGCCAGATACCTTACAAAGATGGTGGAACCCGTTATGTGCGTGCAACCTATGTTCCTCGATTTAATAGTCAGGGATCTGTTGAGGGGTTTGTGGCACTGGTTAACGATATCAGCGATCGCAAGCGAGCCGAAACAGAACGGGAACAACTTCTTGCCCGCGAGCAAGCAGCACGGGCGGAGGCAGAGCGAGCCAATCGCGTCAAAGATGAGTTTCTCGCTATTGTCTCCCACGAACTGCGATCGCCTCTCAACCCCATCTTAGGCTGGTCAACGCTCCTCCAAACTCAAACGCTGGATCGAGCCAAAACTACTTACGCCCTGAGTACTATTGCTCGGAATGCTAAGTTGCAGTCTGAACTGATTGAAGACTTGCTGGATATCTCCCGGATTCTGCGAGGTAAACTCAGTTTGAACGTTTGTCCGGTCGATCTAGCATCGACAATTCAAGCGGCAATGGAAACGGTGCGGTTGGCAGCCCAAGCCAAGTCCATTCAAATTCACACAATACTGGAACCGGAGGTAGGACTGGTATCGGGTGACTCAAGCCGATTACAGCAAGTGGTTTGGAATCTCCTCTCCAACGCGGTTAAGTTCACACCGTCAGGAGGACGAGTGGACATCCGACTAGAGCGCCTTGGCTCTGTTGCCCAGATTACCGTTAGCGATACGGGTAAGGGAATCCATCCGGACTTTCTCCCTCATGTGTTTGACTACTTCCGCCAAGAAGATGGCGCTACAACTCGAAAATTTGGGGGACTGGGGTTAGGATTGGCGATCGTTCATCACTTAGTTGAACTGCATGGCGGAACTGTTAAGGCAGAGAGTCCAGGGGAAGGGCAGGGGGCAATCTTTACTGTCAGACTGTCACTCATGCAAACCTCACCCAAAATCAACCAGGATGGTAAACCGTCTGAGCCTGCTTTGGATTTGACTGGCATCCAGGTTTTAGTAGTGGATGATGATGCCGATTCACGGGAGTTTGTTGCTTTTTTAATCGAACAGTATGGGGCGAATGTCATAAACGTTGCCTCAGCAGGCGAAGCACTCGTTGCTTTAACCCACTCCAAGCCAGATGTGTTGCTCAGTGATATCGGGATGCCAGAGGTGGACGGCTATATGCTAATGCGACAAGTAAGAGCCTTACCGCCAGAGCAGGGCGGTCAAATTCCGGCGATCGCTCTGACTGCTTATGCCGGAGAAATTAACTATCGACAGGCGATTTTAGCAGGTTTTCAACGGCATATTCCAAAGCCTGTCGATCCAGCCAACCTCGTTTATTCCATTGCAGACTTGGTGAGAGACGTAACTAGTATGGAGCGACAGTAATTGTATTTGAATGTTTAACTAATCTTCGACCGGAGCGAGCGAAATTTAGTCGTCGCTCCAATCAAAAACGAGCTTATTGGCTCTCGGCGAAAATTCGGAAACGAACCAAATACAAAGCTTTCCAGTCTTATGGAATTATCACAGCTCTTGTATCGCCAAAAAATACCAGCAGGCATTGTGCGTTATGTAATGGCAACGAAGAAGAAGATTCGTTAGTTTCCAGAATAGAAGCTCAATTTAGTACTGATGTCGCAAAACTTTTTCAAATAATCATGCATAAATCATTGGAGAAAGTTGATTACAGTACGGGAGCGCCAAATTATATTTGTTCCTACACCGTTGAACATAGAGGCAATGCCGATCTTAACGCCGCCCGAAATATAGGTCTACGTTTTTTTGCTAGATATTACCAAAAGCCCAGGTTGAAAGTTGAAAAACAGGGTTTACTTGCTACCCAAGCAGCCAAAAAGGCATTTGGCATGGTATCTGTGTAAGGGTTAGTGGTTCTACCCATGCGTTCTCGACGTATTTGGATTACCCGTGCATATATAGTAGCAGCAAGCCTGCGAAGCTATTGACGAGGCATACCCATCGGGAGCGAGAAAAGGAGAGAGAAGTACTAAAAATTCCGATAACTTCCATCTCTCAGGATCACACAGAGTAATATCAAGTCCAGTTAATCAATCTACTTAAAGAGTGAATCGATCTAATTACTTATGACGGGAGAACCTCTATCTGGGGAACGATTTGGCTTCCAAGTCAGATGAAGTAGAAATAGAAATACCAAGTAAACGTGCAGACCGTATTTTATGAAATTAAATTATTTGATGAAACAGCTTTCTAGTATAGGACGCTTTCTAGCTACAGCTCTGTTTTGCGTGTCAGCGATCGCTTTCGTTTGGCAGGGTGCGTTTTTCTCCAATACTACAGCAGTGGCTGCTCCTGTTACAAACTTGATAGCTGAGGCAGACTTAGGCTCAAAAGTTCAAGGAAAAGTCAGTGAAGATGCTGGACGAGCCAAGAATTTCATCCAAGACACGAAAGATAGCCTCAAGAAAACTGCAAATAAAAATGCCGATCGCGTTGAGCAAGCAACAGATAACGATGGCAATTTTATTGAGCGCAAAGCCAACAGAGATGCAGCTCGAATTGAGAGAAGAGCAGAGGAAGATGCGGCTCGGACTCAAAAAGCAGTAGACAACACAAAGAATGTTGTTGAGCGTGCTGTTGATAACATCAAAGATACTTTTAGTAAATAGATAGCGGTTGCGATAGTAAACAGTCAGAAAACAATATTTTTGTGTATCTGACATTACGAAAGCAACCTCACAAAATCAACGAATTGTCTGAATCTCTACAGATAAAGATAAATTTGTCCAAGCAGTATCAGCAGTGAGAACGGGAAGATTTCTCGCTATTGCTAAAGCAAGACAGGAACGGTTTCCCAAGGAAAGCCCAAACTGTCTTGTTTGCTGGTACAAAAAACCAGTTGTCGCAACCATTTCATTGGAAAATTTCCTGTTTGAGGATAGCAATCAGAACTGGACTATCAAAAACAATCCCTGTCATTTTGTTTCAAAGGCACGATTCATTTTATCGTCTTCGGCAATAGCTTCTTCCTTACGCCATTTCAGAAAATCATCCACAGTATCATCACGTGTTAAGTATTGCTGCGCTAGCGATCGCGCTTTTGCCAAAGCCTGGTGCTGTGGAATAAGCTTAATATTACCATTCTCTTCACGGATAGTTACAATATCGCCTTCCACCATCTTCAGCTTTTTACGGATAACGGAAGGTATTGTTACCCTGCCGCCTTTTTGTATTTCTACACGATAGTCCATTTTTTGATTCTATACAAATTTACTAAGTTTGTACAAAATTATTTTAATCTAAAAATATTGAAGTGGACTGCCACTAACTGAAGGAAGACCTTGCTATAAATACGGTATATCACTGAATCAAAAAGTTGTAATGACAAAGTAGGCGGTCTTCTTGACTGACATTGGGGTTAGTCTTTAGATAATCATTTAGCAAATTACAACCGTGTTCTAACAAACTGTCAAAGTCTAAAGTTTTAGCACTCCAGAGTTTGATACTTCCATCCCAGCTAGCGGAGGCAATTATTTGACCATCAGGGAGGCTGAAACTGACACCATACACACCCCCATTATGTCCAGAGATAGTTTTTAGTAAAGTTCCGTCTATACTCCAGAGCTTGACAGTTTTATCTAAACTTGCAGAAGCGATTATTTTACCATTTGGGCTAAAACTTACGTCATATATCCCATCATTATGTCCCTCGAAAGTTTGTAACAACTTGCCATCCTCAGTATTCCAAAGTTTCACAGTTCTATCTAAGCTGCCAGAGGCAATCATCTTACTGTCGGGACTAAAACTTAGACCGTAAAGCCAGTTGCTATGTCCAGTAAAAGTTTTTAACAACTCGCCTTTAATGTTCCAAAGTTTTACAGTTCTGTCCCAACTAGCAGTAGCGAAAGTTTTACCATCTGGGCTAAAGCTGATTCTATAGATTTGATCTGTATGTTCTGACTTAATTCTTTTCAGCAACTTACCATTAATATTCCACCATAGTATCCAATGTTCTCCATTGTAATCTCCATAACCAGCAGATATTAAAGTTCTACCATCAGGACTAAAACTCACACCATTAACGTGGTTACCATGTTCAGTAAAATTAATCAGTAATTCACCATCAATAGTCCAAACTTTAACTGTTCCGTCCCAACTGGCAGAAGCAATGAGATTGCCATCAGAACTAAAGCTGACAGTTCGGATGCTATCACTATACCCGGTTAAGGTTTTCAATAATTTTCCACTTGTACTCCAGAGCTTCACTGTCCAGCCTCCTTCTGTTGTATCCCAACTAGCTGAAGCTAGTGTCTTACCATCAGGACTGAAACTGACACTTAAATGAGCGCTTCCTTGCTTTCCGTCAAGGCTCTTTAAAAAAGGACCGTCTACGCTCCAAAGTCGTACAGTTTTGTCTGCACTTGCAGTAGCAAGAGTTTTACCATCTGGGCTGAAACCTAGGCCATAAACAGCATCAGCGTGTCCAGATAAAATTTTGAGTAAGCTGCCATCTAAACTCCAAAATTTTACAGTTTCATCGATACTAACAGAAGCAATAGTCTTCCCATCAGAGCTTATACTTGCACCCATCGCCCAATTATCATGCGCTTTGATATCGGTAAGCAGATAACCATCTGCTGTTTGTAAAAGTTGCACAACACCGCTATCACCTGCACAGATAATAGTTTTACCGTCACTACTAAAATTAATACTTCTAAGAACACCAGTGTTCACATTGAAAGTATTGAGTAAAGTACCATCAAAGCTCCAAAGTTTTATCTTGCCCTGCCAAGGAGGTTGATCCCAACCACCAGAGGCAATAGTCTTCTTATCTGGGCTAAAACTGACAGCTTTGACATCCCCACTATGAGATTGAATAGTTTTGATTAAATTCCCGTCATTGACACTCCAAAGTTTAACTGTTCCATCTCCACTAGCTGACGCTACTATTTTATCGTCAAAGTTGAAATTGACACCCCATATTAAATTGCTATGTCCTTGGAAAGTTTTTAATAAAGTCCCATCATTGACACTCCAAACCTTTACAGTTTTGTCTTTACTACCAGAGACAATGAGATTTCCATTGCGGCTAAAAGCTACAGCATTTACTTGATCCGTATGTCCTTTGAAAGTTTTTAGCAAAGTGCCGTCAATACTCCAAAGTTTTACGGTGTTATCCCAATTTGCAGTAGCGATAGTCTTGCCGTCAGGACTAAAAATCACATCATAGACAGGATCTGTGTTTCCTTCAAAACGATTACGCTCTTGAACCCCATAAACTGCTTGTTCAAGAGCTTGCTTAGTCTGAATACCAAGTTTGTCCTTCAACCAGTCTGCTTTTTTTAGCTGTACACCTGCTTTCACAGCTGCAAACAGCGCCCCAAGTCGATCGTTAGTTAACATACGAGCTTCAGACAATGAAGCCAAGGCACTAATTTGTCCCTCTATAGCCTCATCTCGTTGTCTTTCAGCTTCTTTCAGTTCATCAAATCGCTGTTTGTTACTTTCAATTACAAATTCTGTTTCTAGCTTGTTAAGCCAGTTGTTATCCGGAGATTTAAGTACCTTCTCTAACCGAGCAAGGCGATCCACTTCCTTAGTCCAAAGAGCGCCACTACCTGTTTTCCAGTCTTTAGCAGCAGATGTTAAACGCTGTTGCAGGGCTAAATTTTCCTCTTCCTTTTTTATCCACTCCTGCAACTTGTCCCATCCCCGCACTAAGTGGTCATGGGCTGGTTCTATATAAGCTTCTCCTTTTTCCTGCCCTTTAATAATTAGGCGAGCTTTGACGAGACGAGCGATCGCTTCATCCCTTCTTTTGTTTTCTGCTTCATCTGGGTAATCGAGTTCAGACATAAGAACCCGTCGCCGTGCAACTCCTCCCCCTTCAATCGTCAGCATCCGCAGCATCGCTCGCCGCATGGTTGCTCTTTGAGCCTCATCTAATTCCTCAGATTCATATTCCTGAGTGGCACGGCGTGTCACCGAACCTGCAACTCCTCCAAGTACCCTGTAATACTCTTCTTTTAAAGCTCTATCAGTAGCTTCTCCCTTCACCCACTTGTTGTGAAGAATAATGTAAAGTTCGCTCAAGGTAAACGATAATAAAGGCAACGCTCCCGGCATTTGTCCAATTTCATCAATTAATTTGCTAACAAGTTCCGGTGGCTCAAAATATAGCGCTTGTTTGAGCGCGGGACCTTCAATTGCCTGACGCAATTCATCAGAATTCATTGGACGAACTGGAAAACGAGCATTTTCTTTTTCCCAATGTGACTTCAAAGGCGAGTTCAGGAAACGTGGTTCAAAGTCAGAACGCAAAGTTACAACAATACGCAGTTTTTGAGGATAATTAGTTATTGTTACAGCCAGTACTTCTAAAAACCGCTGCCACTCTTTCTTATCCTCTTCATTATCACCTTCTTGGGTGCTCCGTGTTAGGGTAATTAACTCTTCAAATTGGTCGATTACCAATAACAAATTTGTTTTATAATTTGCTTTACTCCATATATCTATTAGATAAATCAAGTGTTTTTGGTCTTGCTGTAAGTTCTCAATTAACGGATTTAGATCGGCTAAAATTGACTGATTTAAACTTATTAACTGTTCGAGTTCTTCTTGCTGACGGCATAGAGTCTTTAGTTCTGTGAAATAATCAATAATTAACAAGAGCTTTGCTTCTTTAGTCGCACTCTGCCAAATATCAGCTATTTTGGCTATCTTTTCGGCTTCTAGTTGTGCTTTTTCATCCTTTATATGTTCTAGTGGCTGGGAATTTTGTGCATTTTGAGATAGATCGATTTGTAATTTGAAAATTTTATCTAGGAACCTAACTTGAGCTAGTTGACCAATAAGAGTAACACCAACAATTGGTAGAATTGCTCTTGCCAATGCAGTAAAAGGAGATTCCCCAGGACGCATAGGGTCAAGAATGTACCATTGTTCTCCTTTATTTCGTAACAAGGGAATTAATCCTGCTTTAACAAGACTCGACTTACCAGAACCGGAAGCACCTAAAACTACAGTTAGCTGTTGGTCAGACTTGGAGATGCGATCGCACAGTTCTTCAATTAGTTCTTTTCTGCCAAAAAAGAAGTGAGAATGCCTTTCATCAAATGGCTTTAAACCTCGATAGGGATTATTGTTTTCATCAAGTGGCGGTGCAAATTTGAGATGATCCAGCTGAAATCCTTCTGTTGTAAAGATATACTCGCCTCTATCGTGCTGTTTTAAAGGCCAAAGACCTGGAGTTTGGAATTCACTCACTCCATCTTTGTCTATTAAACAATCCCGCAGATAAAGATAAAGTTCGGGAGCAGTAACTATAGCATCCCCAGTTAAATCTGCTTCCCCTTCTAATCCTTTAATCAGTGCGTTAGCAAAAGGTGAGTGCAGAGAACTGCTATTTATTCCTCGCTCATCAGTTAAAAAATCTATGGCTTCTTGGTTGTGTGCTGCTGAAGTAATAACTTGCCAAGCTGGATACCTAATAAAGCGGTCATAATGCTCCCTGTGAATCTTTTCTGGAACTGGAATGACATTTCTGGTACTCGACCAACGAAAATTACCAGCAAAGCAACAGTCTAAAATCACCAATAAATGATGACAATGAAGATCGGTTAGTGCATCGTGGAGCTTTTGCATAGGAAGGAAAGTTTCTAGCTTTCCCAACTGAGCATTTTGAGGAATTAAATAGCCTGCTGGTCCATCTTGACTGTTGCGTGCAATACCATGTCCGGCAAAGTAAAATAGTAAACGAACGGCATCAGCTTCCGTTGGCTTAATTTTATTAGGTAGTGTTTCACTTAACAGTGTATTTAATTTTTCTAAAGTTGCTTCACTGTCAAACAAGCGAATAACTTCTTGATACTGACAGTTGGTTTCTAAAATATGAGCTATTTCACTTGCATCGTTAACTGGCGTTAACAGTGGATGGATACCGTTTTTATAATCATTAATACCAATAACTACGGCTATATTGCGTTCAAAATTTGTTCTATCAAGACTCCAAGACATCACTTACCTTCAACAAATTATTGTAGTTAAAAAATTAACTTGAAGTTAATATCTAAATGAATGATGAGTAAATAATTTATACTGCTTGAGTCATTTAGAGAATTAACTTGGTGAGATGCACTCAAAAATAAACAGCGATTATGTTCAAGCTTTAAGAAGAAACGTTAAAATGTTGTTAAATAGTTACACCTTTTGTTTAATATAGAGTTCTACTTGTTCTGTTGTCCATCCTTCACTAGCATAGGCGGCAGAACTGACGTTTTTTTTGGGTGGAGCCTCTTCGGTAGCAAAAGCTGCCATAAGTTTTTCGAGTGGGTTAGCAGCCCTATCTGGGTTTTTTCCGTTGATAGTCTTGTCTAAAGCTGGTATTTCTAACCAATCGAAGCTAGTCGCATCAATCGTTGCAAAAACTTTGAGAACGTCGGTTCCTTCCTTGACGTCTTGTGGAAGACTTGTCTGAATTCGCCACGTTATCTCTTGCCCTGGCGCTAAAGGTTGATAGGCAGCACCGCTTGGGTATCCTTTGACAATACTCCAATCAGCTTGAATTGCCAGTACAGTGATATTGAGAGTTTGAAAACCTTCATTACGGATACGCAGGCAAGCGAATTGATTTACATCAAGAATTGGTACATTACCAGGAGCGTTGAAAGGTATTAATTCTAGCTTGTCCCCAGGTTCATAATCTTCTGGTATTTGACATAACTCTACTTTAATCTTCCCTTGAAGAGGGGATGTGGTATCGTGATTCTTTAAATCCAAAGTGGCGTAGTATTTAGATAGATGTACCAACCGTTTCACTAAGTTAACTGCGGCATCACGATCGTCAACTTTCAGCGCTGGTCGCAAATTAGCAATTGCTGTTCCAGAGCGGAGAATCTCATACTCACCCACCGCGTTAATAGTAACTTGGTAGTCAGAGTCTTTATCGTTAGAAACTTCCACCCAACCCTTGCCTTCTGTTATTGCAGACTCTATTGCTGTGAGTCCAGCATGAGTGTCTATACCAAAAGTTTGGTTATTCTTCTCTGGTGGTAGAATACTCACTTTGCGGATGAGTTTGACACCAGGATTTAGCAGTACAGCAGGAGACCCACTTTGAATGTCCTCAATCTTGGTTTCTCCTAATAATTCAGTAATTTCTGCCCAAGAAATTGCTGCACCGAGTTGTGTAATTTTAACCAGTGCTAATTTATCGGTCTGGCTAAAATCAAGAGTATTTAATGGGTATATGGCAAACTCTGCACCCTTACGCAGACCTTGTGCTTGACCCGCTTGCAACTGCACCCGATTTTTAGTCACATCAACTTGTATGACTGGTACAGTGGGATGAGAGGAGGCTGAAATGCTTTTGAAGATCGTGCGATCGCCTTCGCCTTGCAGCATAGGTGTTTGTCGTTCAAACTGAGTGTGGATTTTAGCAAGGAGACGATTGTGAAGAGTTTTGTAAGTGACTCCTGTTCCCAGCAGCATAAGAGAGTCTAGCAACCAGTAACTCAACGCACCACTGCGCTCATTACCATCAAAAGCATACTCGTAAGCCAACTCATTTTCGCGACAAGCTGCTAGTAGGGTGTAGCCCTTGGGTTCGGGTAACCAGCCACTAGCGGCAGTAATATTGCGTGTTCCTCCAGCTAAATTTTCCCAGGTTGCCATTAATTCCTCAGGCGGTGCAACCAAACTTTCATTAGGTCGGGGTGTTTGGTCAATAACATCCAGTCCCCGAACGTCGGCATCAACTCCTTTAGTTGCACCTCCCGAATGGCAGCTATCTAGTACAACCGTGACAACTAATCCTTTATCTACCATCCTTTGGAGAATTTTTGCCAACTCAAGGTCGCGAAGATACTGTCCTTCTGGTTCGCCAATATCTGTAGGAACCAAAGCCTCATCAACTCCATCGTTTCCCTTCACTTTGGAATAGTTTGTTTTTGTGCGTCCACCGTGACCAGAATAGTGAATATACACCAAATCATCTTTGTCAGCTACCTGGGTCAGTTCTTCAAACTTTGCCACTATATTCTTATAGGTAGGCCATTGCTCTGGTGGTTCTTTTGGCGTAATTGAATTATCCCCATTAGAGGCTGTAAGCTTGAAAAGTTGTGTTCCTGGTACTTTCAATGTATTAAGCAAATATGCTTCTACGTGGTTGATGTCCCGCACACATCCTCTAAGATTCCTGTAGGAACTGCCGTCAGATAATCTATTAGGTATATAGTAATCAATCCCGATTAATAAGGCATAAAACTTGGGCATTTGATTAATTTGGTCAGTCATGAGAATATCTCCTTTACTTAGCTATCAGAAATTACTGGCAACTTCTAATTGAAATGCAGGCTGTTGAATGCCAATACTAGGAATTGATATAAAAAGACTTTATTATAAATAAATACACTTGATTACAGTAATATTCCGGATTTTATGAAATAAAATAGCTTAAGAAAATATAAAGAAGTGAATGTAGGATAAATTCTGTATTTACACTTAAGCTTATTTTAAATTTTGGAGACTCATGGCTTTGAGGTAAAACTGGTCAATGCTCATCACGTCAAATTGTGAGCGTCAGTAGCGAAGAACAACAGGCTGGTTTGTTAGAGTTGGGTGTAGAACATTGACTTCTTTAAAAAAACTTTATTAATTACTATATCTTCATCTCGTTTTAATTAATAGTCAGAAACGAAAGATTCTTTTTGTCGTTTATTTGTATTTTATATAATACATTTTCGGTAATCTTCTAGCGGGAAGGGAGTAGTTTTGTACAAGGAAACGTAGATGGGCACAACCCAAAACAAAGCCAAGGTTGCCTCTGGGTGGCGGTTACACTCTTAGTTACGTTTTTTCAGATCGCACTTTCCCGTTGTTCGGATGCAGCCAAGAATCTACTAGAACACTCTGAGGCGGACATAGCTGTTTTGCATGAGGTACTTTCTTCGGGCAATACTCTTCAACATTTGTTGTCAGTAGTTAGTTATTTCCCACTAACCACTGTACGGGCGCAAGGCATTGCGCCCCTACTAACCAAATTATTAAATCCCCGCACACCTTGCTGCTACTAGATAGCGAAAAATATATTCAACTAACTCAATATAGTTGCGAGCAGTTTCAGGAGAAGTTGCCCAGACAGTAATTCCATGATCGCGAATCAGCAAGGCTGGTATTTCAGGAGGAGTCTTTGTAAACCGTTCTTCAATTTCAGTTGCAATTCGGGCAACTTGTAAGTGATTGGCAAATATGGGAAGGGTGCATTTGGGATTTTCTTCCCAGACTCCCAAACCTTTCAGCATTTCTAATGGTGGAAGGGGTAGACAATCTCCTTGTACAAAGCGAGAAACCAAATTGGCTTCAACTGAGTGGACGTGATAGCAACTGGTTGCTTCGGGAAACAGTCTATAGATTACTTGATGAATTGCTGTCTCAGCTGAAGGCTTCAAACCAGGAGAACTTTGCTCCACTTTACCTTGTGGACTGATGCGAACAAAATCACTCTTGCATAATTCTCCTTTAGAACGTCCACTGGCTGTAATCCAGAAACTACCATCAGGTAACCGCACTGAGAGGTTACCTGCGGTTCCTACCATCCATCCTTGATGGTAAAAATGACGGGCAGTTGCAATAAGTTCAGTAAGATATTTGTCATTGGTCATTGGTCACTGGTCACTGGTCACTGGTCACTGGTCACTGGTCACTGGTCACTGGTCACTTTACTTGTACGAATCTCTGTACGTGTATACTCAGGTGTCCAACCTTGTGTACCAGTAAAATAACGCACTGCTTTTATCCGCCTTGCTGGAGTCAGATAAAACCAGTGTTCGGTTCCTGCTGGTACGTTAATATACTCTTCTGGTTGCACTGTTAGTTCTACCTGGCTGCCATCTGGTCGCACAAAGCCAAAAATGCCTTCTCCATCAATAATGTATCGTACTTCGTCTTCAGCATGAATATGTATCTTGTCAAACTTTGACAGCATAGCATCAAGGTTTGGAATTCCTGGATGCAATACGATTAAGTCGCGTGTTTGGTAGCCTGCTGTTTGCTGCAGTTGCTTGAAGTAGCTATCTAACAATGTTAAGACTTGTTCTTTTTCATCTTCGCTCAGGCTATCTTGTGCTAAAAGTTGGTGCAACTGTCGATTGTCTCCCACTGCCCAGCGATTAAGTTGAATATTTAAAGGTGCGAGTTCTTGTGTAATATTATTTAGATCGGTGTGTCGTGTTTTATCTTCGAGTTGTAGAATTGCCATATACTACCTCGTAAAGCAGGATATATTGTACGGTATTTTTATAGATTATATGTATTTTTTTATCAAAAAGTTGGAAAGTACACAGGCATTTTTAAAAAAAATTTAGTGGAATTTTACGTAATTCTGTCAAAACGATTTGAATAATTTTTATAGGTATTGGGTACTGGGGAATAGGAAGTGAGAATTGATTTCTTACTCCCCACTCCCCACTCCCCACTCCCCAATTTATAACTGTTTATAAGGAAATTGATTGTTCATGTCCTTAATTGATGAAGTCAAACGAGTTTGCGATCGCTTAGCTCCTCTTGGATGGCAGGATTTACTGCGACAACACGGATTAGATATCACTGCAAGTAACCTCAAGCAGGAGTTAACAAAGGACTTACCAGCTATCAAGCGTCAGATTCCAGGATTTGAAGATTTTGCTTTTGAAGGCAAACGCGGAATAGAAGCAGGAAATCCATCTCGTAGTTTGCTCTTTCATGCCTTCGCTTCACCCAATATTTTTCTAGGTGCTCAAAGTACAAATCTCAACGCATACCCAACTCTCGCCGAACTCGAAATCATTGAAAACTTTGTTTACGGCGTACAGCCTCCTTCCTTGCAAGATTTACGAGTTCGCGCTCAAAACCAACCAATAGCGATCGTTGTCTTCGCTTCAGAATATCGCCCTGGCGCGGAAACGGTTCACCGCAAGCACGCAGATCTTTGCCTTTCGCGCACTGGTGTGACTAGAGTAGGAACGGCTGAACCACTATACGACGCCAAGGCGCGAGGATTTTTACCATTTGTTGAGTCCGATCCAGCAAGTCTCCGTGTTTTACCTGCTCGTTATTCTGCTTATATTGCAGTTCAACGCCAAGGTAATCCAGATGCTTTCGGTCCAATGCGTTTTCAAACAGGAGATGACAGCAGGTTATTCTGGGTTCCACTCCACAAACTCTTTGACGGTACAGAGTGCATTCGCGATTTGAACTTGCAGGTGAGTCTGCTTTCCCGTCACGTCAATCAGAAACTGCGGCGAGTTCACCTATCCTTAAAAGGTACGGGATGGGGTGAGCCTGACATTAGCAATTCACCCTTCATTTTTTCTGAAGGTATTGCTGAGCTATCCACGAAAGCGGAGTTTGGCACTGGGCTTTTGGTTCCGGTTGTTCACCCAAATCTTATTGAAGCCGCAAGATATCAAGGTAAACTACTCACTTTTAGAGTTCCAGAGAATAGTTCGACTCTCTCCTCTAGCTTAGAAATTCCTGCTGATGGAGATGCAAGACACGCTCCTGAGTACGTCCATGCTCGTCATAGAGTCTTGTCAAACGGTCAAATCGAAAACCTGAACGATCGCCAAGATGTAGAATCCGTAGTCCGAACTGGTGGGTATGATGCTCAGCACTATGTAGATTTTACAGGTGATGGATGGGTTGAAGCTATCTGTCCTGAGTTGGCAGTGGCAATTCCTCGCCGCATCCCTGCTTATTCTCTAGTCACAGCGCCAGATTTCTTCCCCAATTGCGACCAAAGAGAACTTTTAGAATGGACTGAGCAGTCAGTCCCTGCTAGACTGAGGAACAATCTTTGGAGGATTCCACCAGACACTTTATCTGATGTGCGGTTGGCTCCCAATCTTCAGTTAGAAGATGCAGACTTTCGCCCAGAAGATAAAACTGTGACTGCTATTGTCTCGCCACCTGTGGCTGGCTTGGTGCGACAAATGCCGTTAAGCGATTCCCCAACAATGCGACACGCGTATCTGCCTGATGCAGCTGCTGGTGTATTTGCTCCTGGTTGGGATATCAGTACGGATACAACTGCTGAAGGCGTCAATCACTTGTCATCTTACGGTTTGGGTAGCCCTTTCCCAGAAGATGCAAAACTTTGTGCGGCACTCAGTACATTTTGGCCTGCAGTGGCTCCTGATGCGGCTCGCACTTTCCAACCAAATCCCAATTGGCCTACCGTTAGTCCTCTGACAGATGAAGAAATTGGTCAGGTTGGCAACCAATCTTGGGACGGGGTGACTGGTCCGCAAAAGGTGACAAGGAATGGTAGAAATTTTATAGAATATCCTGATTTTGCCTATGGGGATTATGTTGAGAACACCTTGCAGAAGAAATTCTCCATATCCCTCACAGGTCAAGTGGATGTGCGCGAATATGAAGCCAGAGTTTTGGCAATGGCAAATGTTTACGGTGTCTTGGGGCTGAATACCCTTCAAGCTAAGGGTCAATGGAGCGTGTTTTCATTCCGTAAAGTCATTCCAACTGATGCGGAATTGATCCAGGCACAAACTCAAACTGGAGCTAGACTGAGTGGTACTATCTATAGGTTTGAGATTTATCGACCGGGCAATATTTTAAATTCAGACGATTTTCGCAAACGTCTCGTTGAAATTACAGAAACTGTAACGTTATTTGTGACACCTATCAACATCTTGTTAAAACGTGGCAATGGTAATTGGTCTAGCAGACGCGTGTAGTTTTGATGTTGTTGTAGTGGGTAGCGGACCCGGTGGTTCTGCTGCTGCTATTTGGTGCGCTCAAAAGGGCTTACAGGTTGCCCTGATTGAAGCAAAACCATTTCCGCGATCGCATCCTGGTGAAACGCTGCATCCCGGTATTGAGCCACTCCTCAACCAGTTAGGTGCTGCTGAGTCAGTCTTAGCGGCTGGTTTTGTGCGCCACAGTGGAAATTGGGTGCAGTGGGATGCAGAACGCCAGTTTATCCCTTTTGGCGAAGATGAATCGGGAGCTTGGTTGGGATTTCAGGCGTGGAGAGCCGATTTTGATAGTATTTTGCTCAATCGGGCAAAAGCTGTGGGTGTCACTGTGATGCAACCCTGTCGCGCATCTCAGGTACTTGTGGAGGGGGGTAGAGTTGTTGGTGTTGAAACGTCTCAAGGAACTTTGAGAGCATCTAAAGTTGTTGATGCTGGTGGCAATCGTCATTGGTTGGCTCGACAATTAGGATTGCAAATTCAGCAACACTCTCCTCGCCTCATTGCTTATTACGGTTATGCCACAGGAGAGTGTCCAAAACGAGATGATTCTCCTGCGATCGTCGCTGATTCTCATGGCTGGACGTGGACTGCTAGAGTGCGATCGGGCTTCTATCAGTGGACGCGTCTGTCGTTAATGGGTGAGAAAATTAAAAAAGACTGGCTTCCTGAAGAGTTTCAGAATCTTACAATTCATGAGAAAATGCAGGCAGCCGATGTGACTTGGCGAATTGTTTCCCAACCTGGTGGATATGGTTACTTTATAGTTGGGGATGCAGCTGCGGTTCTTGACCCTGCATCCAGTCATGGGGTGTTGAAAGCCATCATGTCTGGTATGTGGGCGGGGCATTTAATTACTGCACAGTTGTTGGATAATCTCAGCGAGACTCAAGCGATTCGGGAATACTGTCAATGGCTCGATCATTGGTTTCGCCATGATGTAGATAATCTTAGCAAAATGTATGCTAAGTTGCCTACTTCATTTTAGGGACTTTTGTCAGGTTTTGAGAGAGAATTAGCATTTACTCAAATCAGTAATGCCTCGAATCCCTTGTGTATTAAGCATACCTAGCCAAAAGTTCAGGTAACATCCCCACACTTAGTATAGGTCAAAACTCAACTGTAGGAGAGCGACACGGTCAGATAAAGTGTCGTATATTGTTGCTCTGTAAACCACATGCAACCAGAACGCATTCAATCACTATCCGGACTGGATGTGCGATAAGTTATGTAGTTTACTGCTCTTTATCTGCCCATGTAAGAGAGGGAATCTTGGAGAGGTGGGAGATAAGGGAATGGCTTGCACGGGGCTATATTCCCTTGTCCCCCTTTACTTATTCAGTGACCAGTAATCAGTGACCAGTGACCAGTGACAAATTACTTGTCGATAAAATCTTCTAAAGAAGGGACATCTACCCAAGTTGACTTAGTATTTGATTCTTGCGATATGTCCATCAATAACTGAGAATAAACTCCTTCTCTCAAAGATGGAACTGTTTGCTGCTTGCGGTCAATACCTTGTACCCATTGGTCTACAACTCTCATAAATGCAGAAATTCGACCATCAGCAAAGTTTTTTGGAAATAGCAATCGGTTAGGTATTTCTATTTCAGTCAAGGGTTTACCTAGACTGGAAGTCCAAACGTGGAATCCGTGGATGTAGTCTTTTTGATTTTCACTTCCCAAAACTAAACTACCACGATCCCCATAAACTTCTACCCAATGGGTGCGTTGTGCGTACACCACAGCACTAATAGACACTTGACAAGGAGTTCCATCCGCCAATTCTAGGGTCAGCATACAGGTATCATCTGTTTCCACTGGCTTGAGTTCTCCAGTCTTGGGGTCTGGTCTTTGAGAAATGGCAGTACTGAAATGAGCGTTTAATCTCCGTACAGGGCCAAATAACCAGTGAATATAATCAAAAGTATGGGAACCTAAAGAACCCAATGCACCGCCTCCTTGGTCTTTACGAGAATACCAGTTCCAGGGGCGTGTAGCATCCGAACGAGAAGAACCCAACCAATCAATTTTAATGAACCGCTTGGAACCAACTAAATCTTGAGACAAGAGTTCAGAAAACAATTGCCATCCCGGTACAAAACGAAATTCAAAATCTACAGAAGCAATAACACCTTTTTGCTGGGCTAACTTATACAGTTCTTGAGCTTCAGCCGCATTCATGGTAACGGGTTTTTCCAATAACAGATGTTTCCCAGCTTGCAGCACAATTTTTGCCATTTCGTAATGTAAACTTGGCGGTGTGGAAATACTGACTGCTTGTACTTCAGGTAAGCGAACAATGTCTTCTACCGTATTGGAAGCATGGGGAATATTGTAGGATTGCGCGATCGCTTTTGCTTTATCTAAATCTCGATTATAGACAGCAACTAGTTCTGTATTAGGATGAGCTTGAAATCCAGGTATGTGAACTTTTTGCCCAAACCCCGTGCCAACAACTGCAACACCAATCACCGCTAGATTATTTCCTTATAGTACAATTTTCGCTAGTATATCATCTCCTCAAAAGAATAAAAAAGTATCAAATAAGACTATAGCAATTCCTACTTTCGTGAGGTACAGAATAATGAATTAACCGCAGATGAACGCGGATGGACGCTGATAAATTTGTACCTCAACAGACTAGGAAACGCAATAATATGGGACTTACGCACGCTGTACGAATTCTTGGCGGTTCGATAAATCAAGGTTTTTAGCAATTTTTGCGTAAGTCCTGTAATATTTGTTTTAATTAATGATGAATGAGTTGAAAATGTAAACTTATAAAACAATACAGCTTGTTTGAATATTAAATGCTATAATTATATTCTTGTAGATAAAATTAAGTATAAACTGTGACAGTGTAACTCCCATCTGGTGAGGAGTACGTGAACTGGAGTAATCCAGAGTAATAAGGGAGCAATTCGGTTACTGGCTCCACCATGACTCAACTTGAACTTGTTTCAAGTCGTCCGCTTAAGGGTCATGACGCGCGGGAGATTAGCCAGTCTCAAGCGTCGGACAAGGAACATGGCTGCGTCACACAGTGCAACACCGGAATCCATCTGCCTTGCCCAAAAGCCGTGTCGAGGCAAACAATACCCTGTAAGGGAGTGCTCAAATGAGCAACGTAGTCTGGGGTCGGTTAAGTCCGATTAACCCCAGATTACTCCAAATAATTCTTATTTTTGGCTACTTAGTTACGTTGTATATTATTTCACTAATAATTTGTCAATATATGTCTTGTCAAAGAATAATGACAAAACAGTATTTTGTACTGTTAAATTTATGCTTTTTTCAATACAATTAATAAAAAGATACGGTAATTGTATGCAAATAAGGGATTTTATGATATAAACACCTGAGGGGCTAGCTTCTAAACAAAGTTAATGGCTAATGGCTAATGGCTATTAGTACTGTAGGTAGTGGTGGGCTTTAGCCCTACCTACGTATAGTTCAAAAATCAAATAGGAATCCTATAGCTAATGGCTAACTGCTAATTACTAATGGTTAATAGTGGGATGGGAAATTTTTTCTCTAATAACTAATACCACTTTGAAGAGACTGTTTAAATCCAATTAAATCCAAAATCCAAAATCCAAAATCCAAAATTGTATAGTTATGCGGGGCGCAAATTATTTGAACGATGGTTACGATCGCTCAATTGAAAAACAAACAACTGACGACATTCAAGAAAAAATCATTGCAACACTTTTATTTTGTTGCGGGTTAGTTTCAATTCTCACAACCGTTGGA